>CAZKIB010000167.1:12061-13978 GCA_964552425.1 uncultured Anaerolineaceae bacterium
ATCCTTGATAAACTCACGGGTCAGGTCAATCCGTGCCAGGATATCTTCGAGAAAGTCGCGGTCATCTCTCACAAGGGGACCGCCTCACGCAGAACACGCTCTCGAATGCGTGGTTTCAATTCTTCTTCTGTCGCCACATCTACTTTGCGGCCTAACAGATTTTCCAGTTCAACTACGAACGCCATCCCACCCCAGGCAGACAGACGTGTCCAATCCTGATCGACCAGCAGATCAAGATCGCTGTCCGGGGTAGCTTCGCCGCGCGCGACGCTCCCAAAAACGCGCACATTGGATGCGCCGTGTTCAGCAGCCAGTTTCAGGATTTCGTCGCGTTTGCTACCGATAATATCCTGAATGTCCAAACCTCGTATGTTCATACAACTAACTCCAGATTGTCCAATGGACGAGGTGGGTATTTATTGATTTTAGTCTACCATATTTTCAAACAGCCCCGCTGCGCCCATCCCGCCGCCGATGCACATGGTCACAATGCCATAGCGGCTTTTGCGGCGCTGCATCTCGTGGATGATCTGTACAGTCAGCTTAGCCCCGGTGCAGCCCAGCGGGTGGCCGAGCGCGATGCCCCCACCGTTCACGTTGACGATCTCCGGGTTCCATTCCCGTTCGCGGATGACGGCCAGCGCCTGCGCCGCGAAGGCTTCATTGAGTTCGATCAGATCAATCTCGTCGGGACGAATGCCAGTGCGTTTGAGCAGGCGGGGGACCGCCGCGATGGGACCGATACCCATCACCTCCGGGCGGACACCGGCCACCTGAAACCCGGCGAATCGCGCCAGCGGCTGCAAGCCCAACCGCGCGGCTGTGCCCGCTTCCATGACGATCACGCCGGCTGCGCCATCACTGAGCGGGCTGGAATTGCCAGCGGTCACGCGCCCGCCTTCCCGAAAAGCCGGTTTGAGCTTCGCCAGTGCGTTAGGGGTGGTATCCCGCCGCAGGTGTTCGTCCTCACGCAGGGTCACGGCACGGCGCTGGGGCAGGCCGTTCTCGCCGATGAAGGTTTCTTCAAACTCCACCGGCACAATTTCCGCTTTGAAGTACCCGGCGTCAGTGGCGCGGGCGGCCTTCTGATGGCTGTGGCAGGCGAACTCGTCCATGTCCTCGCGAGTGATGCCCCATTCATCCGCCACGCGCTCGGCAGTATGGCCCATCGCCATATAGGCTTCCGGCTCGTGCTGCACAAGGTAGGGGTTCGGGCTGGGATGGAATCCTGACATGGGCACGAGGGACATGCTCTCGGCCCCACCCGCGATGATGATGTCCGCGCCGTCCGCGATGATGCGCTCGGCGGCGAGGGCGATGCTTTGCAGGCCGCTGGAACACACCCGGTTGACCGTCATGCCGGGCACATCCACTGGCAGCCCGGCGCGCAGGGCGACGATGCGGGCCAGGTTCATGCCCTGCGGCCCTTCCGGCACCGCGCAGCCGAGGATCACATCATCAATTTGCAGTGGGTCGAGTTTGCTCTCGGTCTGCCGCAGCAGGTCCTGAAGGACCACCGCCGCCATATCATCGGAACGGACGCTGCGGGTGGTTCCCTTTTTGGCTTTGCCTACTGCGGTTCGTGCTGCGGCCACAATCACCGCTTCGCGTGTCATGCAGAAGTCTCCAGTCTGAAGTCGATAGTCCTTAGTGTAGTTACCAGTTGCCAGTCATCAGTTACCAGTTCCGCTGCGACCCTCAACGACTCTGGATAGTTGCGATGATCGCTTATTCGTTGACGGGCGACATTCAACTGATACAGGCTGAGATTGCATTTGTCAGCCCTATTCGGATTGGGTAGCGGTTAATCAGAACAACCCTTTGTATTTCTTTGCGTCTTTGTGCCTTTGTGTATGATTTTTCAATTCCGCAGCGGCTTGTTGGTTTGCAGCATGTGGCCGATGCGCTCCATCGTCT
>CAZKIB010000167.1:14000-15180 GCA_964552425.1 uncultured Anaerolineaceae bacterium
AACATGCGCAGTTCCAGGTTGAGAATGACCTGTTCATCCACCCAGCCCGGCTCGTCGATGGCCCCGCCGGTCAGCACGTAGGCCAGCTTTTCGGCGATCACCGCATCATACTCCGTCAGCGCGCCCTGTTCGACCAGGCTGTGAACATCAGTCAGCAGGGCAGCATAGGCATCGCGCCCGGCGGCGTAGATTTTCTCGCGGCGCAGCGGGGTGTAATTCTCCGCCAGATAACGCGCCGTCCGCCTGGCCTCCCACAGCAGATGATGACGGTTCATGACAATGCGGTCACAGGGGCCGAGAAAACCCAGGTCACGCGCCTCCTTCGCGCCCTGATCGCTGGTGCGGGCATGGATGATCTGCTGGAAAATGCGCTGCACATGCGGCAGGGGGTCGGCATTCGGGTGGGAGCGCATGACCGGGTTGACGACGCGCCGCAGCAGTTCCTTACAGCCGCCGCCCGCCGGGATCACCCCGACATTGAACTCGACCAAACCAGCGTACCATTCGGCATGAGCGACCACCGCACAACCGCCGAGCGCCAGTTCCGCGCCGCCGCCAAGCGCCAGTTGAAACGGGGCCGTCACCACCGGGCGGGAAGCATAACGCAGCCGGTCTGTCAGCGTCTGCAGACGGCGGATCAGGTCTTCCAGCGCGTCGTACTGGCCGCTCTGGGCCAGCGCCAGGGCCAGCGCCAGGTTCAGCCCAATGCTGAAGCGCTGACCGTCGTTGCCCACCACCAGCGCTTCGAACTGGCCGCTTTCCAGCAGGTCAGCCGCCTGAAAACCCATTGCCAGCAGGTCTTCATCGATGGTGTTCTGCTTGCTGTGAAAGTCCCACAGCGCCACGCCGTCGCCCATGTCCAGAATGCTGGCGCTGCTGTTGCCCGCGATCTGTTTGTCTCTGGCGCGCAGGTCGGTGATCCGAATGCGGCGTTTGTCCTTTTCCAGCGGGACATACTTTTTAACCGCCTGGCTGTACCGGCTGATTTCGACGCCGGTTTCATCACGCTCGTAAAACGTTGGGATACCGCTGGCGACCATCTCCTTAACCCAATCCGCCACCGGGTAATCGAGCGCCTCGAACTGCGGAATCGTCTCCGCCACACCCAGCGCGTCCCAGATTTCAAACGGGCCGAGATCGTGCCCGAAACCCCAGCGCATGGCCCGGTCCACATTTGCCA
>CAZKIB010000168.1:0-4681 GCA_964552425.1 uncultured Anaerolineaceae bacterium
GCCCCTACGCGAGTTCCGAAACGTTTTCTGAACATCTATAGACCCCGGTAGTCAGACAGAGGAAAACCGGGGCCTCAGCTTGCGTGACTTACGAGCCAGCCGGGGCGACCACGACCCGGTCACAGCCGATGCGGCCTTCTTCACAGATCAGCGCCGCCGCGCCGCCATCCAGCAGCATTCCGGTATCCGTCACATCGATGACCTGCTGGCCGTTCACCGAACCGATCAGGCGGCTGCCGACCACCTGCAAGGACAGTTCGCAGGGCCGCCCAAAAGTCCAGCCGACAGAGGCTTCGGCCAGAATGGTATCCCCGTCCAGGGCTTTGATAAGCTGCACTTTTTCCTGATCGCACAGCAGCGCGTAATAACGTTTCAACCCCTGTACGCGCACCGCCACGCCGCCCGCCCGCGCCATGTGGGGAGTCATGCGCGCCGTCACCTGATAATCGCTCCATTCGCGTGTGCCCTGAATGAGCAGCCCGCGTCCATTGTTCTGGATCAGCCGGAAAGACTCCGGCCAGAAATCGAGCGCCATCAACCTGTCGGAATGATCGAGCGCGTTGACCCAGGCGCGTTTCCACATCTGGCCGCCATGCGCCGGGCGTGTCAGCACCACATGGGGCGCGCCATCCCACGTCAGATAATCGAGATAAACACGCCCCTGAGCGCCGCCAGAACCGTTGATTTCCAGCCCGACAAACGCAATCGGTGACAGGCTCGAATCCGTGATCGTCCATTCCAGCACAGCTTCCTGACCGGGGGCCAGATCAACAGCTTCGCCAGCGGCATAGCTCAGAGCATCGCCCGCGCCATAAGGCCGCGCGAACAGATTGCAGGTCACTGCGCTGCGATTATGGGCATCTGCCACCACACGCGCTGTGATGGTCTGGCCGGGGTAGATTTTGGGCGAGGCGTGCAGGGCATAGCCGCGATTCAGGAAATAATTGGCGATTTCGAGCGAAGGGGTAAAGGTCGGCGTCGAGACACGGGCCACACGTCCCGGTGCGAGGCCGCGATAGTCAAGGGCGAGGCTGCGCTTTCCGGTCTGGCTGTGCCCTTCGACATTGGTGAGCGTGACCGTTCCGCTGGTTTCGATGGTGTCTTCTGCCTGGAAACCCTGTACCGAACCGGGCAGATCGAAGTGATAGCGCGCCCCGTTTTTCGGCGCGATGGGCTGCTCACCGGCCAGCCGCCGGCCCGCGTTCACCAGCGCGATAGTCTCTGAAACCGCATCGCTGATCGCCCGCCCACCGTCGGCAGTGGGGATATACAGGCGATCCGCCACTGGCCCGCGCCAGTCCGGTCCTTTGGACAGACCGGCCAGCCCGTTCTTGATGCCCAGCAGACAGCCCACATTCCCGGAATTGCAGTCCGTGTCCCAGCCGGAGGTGTTCACCACCATCAGCGACTTCTGGAAATCATCATCGCCGTACAGCAGCGCGAGGACAATCAACCCGTGATTGGGAACCATATGGCAGTTGCCGCCGTACTTGTCATACCCATAGTTTGCCGCCAGCGATTCGCGCGCGACGCGCCAGTCCGGGTATTCCGCGTGCCACTCACGGATATGGTCAATCATCCGGTAGATGACGGAGTCTTTGGGGATAAACGTGACCGCCGTGTCGATCAGTTTGCTGAGGTTGGGTTCGACAAAGGCCTGCGCCTCCATCGCCGCCAGCACCTGCGCGCCGTAGATGGCCTCGCCATCATGGCTCACGCTGGCTGCTCGCCGCGCCAGATCAGCCGCCAGTGCCGGATCGCCTGGCGCGACCATCGCCCAGCCGTCAATAAAAATCTGCGAACCGATCTGCTCGGCGACCACCTTGCCATTAAGGTCGATGGAGCCGCTGCGGGGGGCGGGGATGCCGCTCTTCAGGCGCAGAAAAGCCGTGTGTTCGGTGGAGTTGCCCATGCCGCCCCACCAGAGAATCGTGCGGTTTTCGATGATGTAATTGAGCCACGACTGCCCAATCTGCTGTGGGGTCAGGTCACGGTAGCCATAATCGGCCAGTGCGCGGATAAATGTGAACGTGCCGGAAATATCGTCATCTGTGACCACCAGCGGTACGTCAAGTTTTTCATGGACGTAGTAATTGACTTCGCCCAGTTCCTTCATGATGCGGTCATACCACCAGCCCTCGAAGGGCCGTCCCAGATAAACGCCAATCAGTTTGCCTAAAACGCCTGCATAAACCCGTTCCGTATAGTCGGCAGGGAATGCCATGTTACGTATTCTCCTGATTCAGTAAGGCTGCGAAGTCCTGATTGCGCTGTTCCGCCGCTCTGAACTGGCGTTGTTGCAGCCGGTAAGTCAGTTCTGCCAGGTCGCGGGCCAGCGGGTTCAGGTCGACCCGGTTGGCGCGGTTGATCTGCTCTATCCAGTTGGGGCGGATGGCCTTTGCGCCGTGCAGCGCCCCGGTGATTGCGCCGGCCATACCGGCGATGGAGTCGTTATCGCGGCCATAATTCGCGCCGCCGAAAATGCTGCCCTCGAAATCGCCGCCGGTCACGACCAGAAACGCCAGCGCGATGGGCACTTCCTCGATGCTGTGTTCGCGACTGGGCTGCCAGTTGTTCGTGCCGTTGCCGCGCATGGTGTTCAGTTCCGCCGAGCCATCGTAGGGTCGCATGGTATCACGCAGAGGGCCGATGGCGTCTTTCCAGTCATCGTACTGTCTGGCCCAGGCGATCACGGCTTCAATGGCCCGCTGGGTTCCCTCTTTGGAAAGCGCCATCGCCACATCCATGATGGATTTGACCGAAGCATCCGGACGGAACGCTTCGGCTACACAGGCCGCCATGACCGCCGCTGCTTCCAGCCCGTAACTCTGCTGGTGCGCGCTGAAAATATCAACGGCTTCGCGGTAGGCATTAACCGGGTCGCCCGCGTTAACAATGCCCACCGGCGCGGCATACATGGCCGCCCCACAGTTGACCATGTTGCCCACCCCGCCCTGACGCGGGTCCGCATTGGCTAAACACAGCCGCATATACAGCCATTTTTCCGGGTAAAACAGCCGTTCGACCAGCAGCATCTCCCGGCCAAATTCTGCCACCCAGCGCGGTTCCTGGGCGATCAGCGGCACAATCCGCCGCGCAAACTCAAAGGCGTCCAGGTGATCGCCATGTTCCACATACGCCCGGCTGAGAAGCTGGACCATGTGGCTGTCATCGGTATAGCGCCCGTCACCCTTGCCGGTGTCGGATGGCCCGTCCCAGTTTTCTACAAAATCGGTGATATAGCCGTAACGCTGCCGGATTTCAGCCGGCATCCGCCACTCGGCCGGCGCGCCCAGCGCATCTCCAATCGCCCCGCCGTACAGACAGCCTTTGACTTTATCCAGCAGTGTGCTGTTTTCGATATTGCTCACCTTTTTTTCATCCTTTAATGTCAGACCTTCACGCCGCCCTGAGTCAGGCCGTCAATAAATCGGCGCTGCAAGGCCAGGAACAGCACCAGCACCGGGAAGATCATCAGCACGGCTCCCGCGCTGGTCAACGACCAGTCCCGGCTGAAGCGGTCCGTAAACTTGAAAAAGCTGGTCGTCACCGGGAACAGCTTGGGGTCGTTCATAAAGACCAGCGCGATCTGGAACTCGCTCCACACCCCCAGCCCGACCACCAGCCCGACTGTCAGAAAACCCGGCCAGGTCAGCGGCAGCACAATGCGCGTGAGGACCTGAAATTCGTTCGCGCCATCCACGCGCGCGGCGTCCTCAAAATCAGTCGACAGGCTCACCATGTATGAGCGCAGCAGAAAAATTGACAGTGGGGCGTTGAGTGCGGTGTAGATCAGAATCAGGCCGATGCGGTTGTTGATAAGGCCGAAGGTGCGCCACATGAAAAACAGCGGGACCAGATACAGCCAAACCGGGATCGTGGACGCCACCAGCATGTACAGCATGAACGCATCCGACCCGCGTGGGGTACGGCGCGCCAGACTGTAGGCCGCCATGCCGCCCAGCAGCAGTTCCAGCGCGACAGTCGCCACGACAAAGATCACACTGTTGCCCACCGTCGTGGCGAATTCTCCCTGAACCCAGGCATTGCTGAAATTGTCCAGATTAATGCTTTGGGGGATACCGAGCGGATTCAGACCGATTTCCGCATTTGTCTTGACCGAGTTAAACAGCAGCACCATCAGCGGTCCCAGCGCGAAGATCACCAGCAGCGCCAGCACCACATGATTGAACACCAGCGGTTTTTGCCGTTCGCGCACATCCGCCTGATCGCCCCTTAACCCCAGACGCTGAACGATACTCATATCTCCCACCCCCTGCGCCGCAAAAAGACAAACAGGGTTACAATAGCCCCGGCAAACAGGCTGATGGTAATGCCCTGCGCAGCCCCATAACCCGCCTCAAAACGGTTGAAGGCATTCTTGTACACCAGCGTGCCCAGCACTTCAGAGGCACCCGCCGGGCCGCCCTGGGTCAGTATCCAGATATATTCGAACACCAGGAACGACCAGATGGCCGTCATCATGAGCATGAACAGCACCACTGGACGAATGCCCGGCAGTGTCACATACCGGAAAAGCTGCCAGCGGTTGGCCCCATCAATTTTGGCGGCATCGTACAGTTCGGGGGGGATCGACTGCATGGCGGTCAGAAACAGCACCATCAGGAAACCCTAGAAATGCCAGTTGTCGGCAAACGCAATCGACAGCAGCGCGGTATCG
>CAZKIB010000168.1:4694-15169 GCA_964552425.1 uncultured Anaerolineaceae bacterium
CCAGATAGGCAAGATCAAACCCGGGTATTCCAAACTGCGCCAACTGGCCGCCGATGCCCAGTCTGGGGTGCAGCAGGTTCCGCCAGATCGTCGCGGTGACGACACTGGGCAGCAGATAGGGAATAAACAGCACGGTCCGGTAAAACATGCTGCCCCGCTGGACCCGCGACAGCAGGCTGGATGCCAGCAGAGCCAGCACAAACGGTACGGTCAGGAAAAAAAGCATCCAGACAAGGTTGTTTCCCAGCGCGCGTCGAAAGGCTTCGTCTTCAAAGAATAATCTGCGGAAATTTTCCAACCCGATAAACTGCGCTTCACCAATGCCAGACCAATCCGTCAGCGAATAATACAGGCCGGTCAGCGCCGGCACAGCCACCACAAAGATATGCACCAGCAAAATCGGCAGAATAAATAACCAGGGGATTACGGTGTAATGCAGCAGCCGGTAACGCGCCCGGCTTCTGGCATAGCTGGCAGAGGAGTGCAGCGCCTGCGTCTCTGGAACTGCCTGTCGGCTCATGAGGGTTTCCTTTCAACCTCCAAACTGGGGGATGAGCCGGCTGCCCGCGTGGACAGCCGGCGCAAAAACTACCGTTCAGGAATAGGCGGGATTTCGCCGGCAGCCAGTTCTTCGGCAAAGACCGTGTTCAGCCCGGCCAGAAAGTCCGCAGTGGTGATCTGACCGTCCCACACACGCTCAATCTCTTCATAGATGTACACATCGCTCTTGGGCGGCCAGAACGTCCAGGTGGTGTAACCATAGTTGCCCGCGTTGGAGGATTCTGCAAAGGCTTCAAACGCACCTGCCACGCGCGGATCAACCCCTTCCATCGCGTCGGCTTCCAGGTTGATGGGGGCCGGGGCCTGACCACACTGCGCCAGCAGGTCGGCCTGCACCTGTGGGTTGAAGAAATACGTCAGGAAATTGGCGGCTTCATCCGGGTGCGGGCTGGCGGCATTGATGGACCAGGTAGAGCCGATGCCAATGTCGAAGATGGCGTCGCCGGTGCTGGACGGCACGGGGACCCAATCCCATTCATTGGTGTTGCCGGCTGCTTCGCCAAAGTAGGTGTCAATGTTGCCGAAGCGCCAGGTTCCTTCAATGTTCATGGCGGCTTCACCCGCGCCGAATGCCGCCATACGAGCGGGTTCATCCGTCGTAAAGTAGAGTTCCAGGCCGCCAGAGAACCACCCGTTCTGCTGCATGGTATTCAGGGTGTCGATAGCCTGCACGAAGGCGTCATCGGTCCAGGGGCGCTGGCCCGTGAGGGCTTCATACACCGCCTGCGGCCCGGCGATATGATTGATAAATTCACCGACGAACCATTCATTGGCCGGCCGCCAGTCAGCGTTGCCATGCGCGAAGGGGGCGATACCCGCCGCGCTGATTGTTTCCGACAGCGCCACGAGTTCATCCATCGTCTGCGGCGGTTCCCAGCCGTTCTGTTCAAACAGTGTTTTGTTGTAATACAGGATCAGGGTTTCCAGTTCGTGCGGCAGGCTGTAGAGCGTGCCATCGACTTCACCCAGGCTTAATGCCCAGGGGACAAAAACATCGTTCCAGCCCAGCGCCTCGGCATAATCATCCAGCGGCAGGATCAGCCCCGCAGCAGCCATTTCATACACAAACGAAGGCCCCGGTGAAATGACCACATCCGGGCCGCCGCCGCCGGCGACAGCGGTGCGGGCCACCGTCCACTGTTCTGGCTGCTCAACGATTTCCACGGTTGCCGTTTCGCTGCTGGCGTTGAAACCCTCCACAATCAGCGGCGCGGTGCAGCTTGGCGTGGAACCGGCGTTGAACCAGACAGTCACGTTGACTTTATCCTGCGCGAGAGCCGTCGTGCCGAATATTCCCAGAAGTACCAGTAAGATCAACACAAGTCGTGCAGTTTTCATTGTGAATGCTCCTGAATAACTAAACAAATTCTTTTTAACAGCCAGATAAAGGGGTCAATCAATAGCTGCAATCCTTTCCCGCTTCTTTATGCGGATTCCCGAATGATGAGTTGGAAGGGCATCTGCTCGCTGCGGCCCATTTCCGGGGCGGTCCCGTTCATGCGTTCAAACAGCATTTCGGCGGCGCGCTGCCCCATCTGCCGCTGGTTCTGCGCGATGGTCGTCAAAGGCGGGTCAATTAATCGCGCAGCGGGGATGTCATCAAATCCGATCATGGCGATGTCGTCGGGGATCATCAGCCCTGCCTGACGAATGGCAACATATGCGCCCATCGCCATCAGGTCATTGGCAGCAAAAACGGCTGTCGGGCGCGGAGTGACACTCAGCAGGGCCTGCATGGTGACGTAACCGCCTTCCTCATCCATAGCGCCTGCCCGGATCAGTTCATCATCTACCGGCAGGTCGTGCGTTTTCAGCGCGCTGTGATACCCCGCGATGCGAAAGCGCGCCGGACCATCCGGGCTTGCCAGCATCCCGATGCGCCTGTGACCCTTTTCGATCAGGTAGGACACCGCGTTGTGCGCTGCCTCTATGTTATCCACGTAGATATTGTCCAGCGGCCATGCCCCGGCGGGTTTGCCCATCGCTTCCAGCCGCACAATATGAATATCCTGCTCCAGCAGCGGAGCTAGATCGTGCGCGGTCAGGTGAAAAAACACCCCTACCAGGCCGTCCACCCGCCCCTGAATGAGCGCATTGAGGTATTTACGCTCTTTTTCCTCGCGGGAGTCGGTGTTGAAGATCATCAGATCGTATCCGTACTGTTCGGCAATATCCTGAATGCCGCGCTCAAACGCCGGGTAAAACGGGTTCAGAATGTCGGGGATAATGCCGGCGATGGTGTAGGTGCGGTTGGAACGCAGCCGCCGGGCCACAATGTTGGGCACATAGCCGAGTTCCGCCATCGCATCCAGCACACGCTGCCGCGTCTCCGGGGGGATCGACATCGTGCCCCCATCGTTGATGATGTACGACACCAGCGACTGCGACACCCTGGCATGGCGCGCCACGTCGGCCTGTGTAATGCGTTTCTTGCGTGCTGGACTCTTGTTCACCGCTCAATACTGATACGTATAACTGATACGTATGAATTGTATCGTGCCCCGCAGAATTGTCAAAAGATTTAACAATCCAGTTCGATACAGACTGGTCTTATGCTGTGCTTCCGGCGCGCCGCAAAATAGGCTAGTGTAGTTACCAGTTACCAGTTCAGGCTGCGACCCTCAACGACTCTGGATAGTTGCGATGATCGCTTACGGGTTTTCATTGACGGGCGCCATGCAATTCTTACAGGTTGAGATCGCGCCAGCCTGAAACAATCTGCACAGGTCTGCACTGAAAGGGGAAATCATGGAAGAACGTCTGAAGTACGGGCACGTCGCGCCGGGGGCCACGCGGGCGATGAGCGGTATGCAGCAGTACCTCAACACGACAGACCTCGAACCGGGTCTGGTCGAACTGGTCAAGGTGCGCGCCTCGCTCATCAACGGCTGTGCGTTCTGCATCGACATGCACACCAAGGTGGCCCGCGCCAATGGCGAAATGGAACAGCGCCTGTATGCCCTCAGCGCCTGGCGGGAGACTCCCTTTTTCACCCCGCGTGAACGGGCCGCTCTCGAATGGACCGATACGCTGACGCTCATCTCCGAAAATGACGTGCCGGACTCACTGTACGAAGCCGCGCGCCAGCACTTTTCTGAAAAGGAACTGGTCGATCTGACTCTGGCGGTGGTGCTGATTAACGGCTGGAACCGCTTTGCGATTGCCTTCCGCACGGTTCCCGGTTCCTATGAAGTGCGCCGGAGCGATACACCATCAGCCTGACAGGACCCTGCCGTGCTGTCGCGTTATTGCGGCTGCTTAAAACACAATCACCGGGGTATACCCGGTGACGGTGTCCTGTTGGCGCGGTCATGTAGACGAACAGATTACGTGATTTTTTTCTGGCGACGGGCCAGATCGGCTTCGAGTTCTGCGCGGCGCGCGGCGTTGGCGGTACGGGCGTCTGCCAGGGTCGCGTCCCAACTGCGTTTCAGCAAGGCCACCACTTCCTGACCAGAGGCAGGGGCGAACAGCAGGACCAGCGCGGCGCCCACCGCTGCCCCTAACCCGATCCCCAACAAACCACTTGTCAGTTTGCGCATGTGTTTCTCTCAACCGACTCACTTTTCCATTATACATCTTTGCGTCCGATTTTGCATCACCCTAAATGTTCCACAGGGCGGTCAGGGCAGACACAGCGTATCAACACAGGCCAGCGTTGCGCTAATGGTTCACAGGTAGTGAAGCAAACCCCGAAGCGTCTGTGCAGATCAGGCAGTTTGGATGCGCCTGTTCAGAACCGGGCACTTCTTTTTGCATTTTTGGTGACAATGTCTAAAATAACGCACTGAATTTTGGTGAATGCAAGGTGCTTTGTATACAATATAGGGCACATGCAGGGGGAATTTGGGTGTGTAATGACACTGATTATTCAGGTAAAATTAACACTCTTTTATTCTACCGCCTCCAAATCAATATAAAATTAACTTAACAGCTTTTGGAGAAGTGAGTTTTTACGATGACCGGATACTGCAAACACTGCCATTGTACACACGCCGCCTGGAACCGTCTGAATGACGGCTTTATCTGTGGACGCTGCGGCACGCGCGAACGTGACCTGCGCGTTGTTCCGATTAATGCCCAGACCGACCAGCGCAGCGCCCGCCGCATCTCGGCGGCCCCGTCACGCAGCGGACGTTCGCCCCTCTGATAGACTGATGAAGCAAAACCGGCGCAGCCTGCAAACCAGAGCGCCGGTTTCATCTCATCCAGAATAGTATTCCTCACGCCTTTTCAGGGCTGTGGGTTTCGCAGACTGAATCTGGCCTCATATCATCCTTCCAAAGTCCTATCTGCGCCTGTCCAGCCTGTGTTCATCAAAGCAGCGCGGGTGGAGGCGGGTAGCAGCGCTCGACAGCGCCGTGTGCCGGCTCGAAGTCCAGGCAGGCAGACGCCCGCTCTCGGAAATTTTCAGCGAGGAGCGCCGGGAAGGGCCTTGATGAGTCTTCCTATGTGCCGCCGGCTAAATTCCGATGGCTCCTGATGCCCAATTCAGACAACCCCCAATAATTGGTGCTGCGGAACTGTGCGGTATTATCCCTTATTTGCATGACAGCGCATAACCCCATCATGTAAAAACCTGTTACAATATCAATAAGTTTGCGAATATAAACCGGGTGGTTCCGATGCCGGACCCTTTGAACTATGACCAGCAGCTTGAAGCGATTTTGATCCAGATCGTGAAGGACTATAACCTGCCGCTGATTCCCAAAGGCTGGCAGAAGCCCGGCGATCTCAGGACTCCGCTGCCCGACTTTGCCCGGCAGATTCTGCGTTACAGTGTGCTGGTCATGGTGGCGGATAAGCACGGCCTGACCGCCGAAACCAAACCCAGAGCGCTGCAAGAATGCGCGCGGCTGTTCGGCAGCCTGTATGAGTACCTGCGCGCCCAGTTGTACAGCACGCAGTCGCTCAAACCGCTGGATGCTGGTGTGTATGAAGCCGAGCATTTTCTGGTGGTGGTGCTGGATGGGGATGTCGCGCCGGCGATAGAGGTCATGGGCGAGGTGATTCTGCCCTTTGTGATCGCGCATCACAACCAGCCGGGGCCGAACTATCGTATCCTGCTGCGGCTGGCTGATGAAGTGATCCAAAAACTCTATGCCGACCCGCAGCAGCCCCTGCGCGATGGCATTGTGGACCAGATAGAACCCATGCTGTCCATGCGACTGCGCCCCCTGCCGCTGCAACGGCCTGTTGAACCCCCTTCACAGGCGCCGCCGGCTCCCCTTCGTGGTCAGGGTGGCGGCCCCCCGCCACCGCCGGATCACCGTGACAATGGCTCCAGACCGCCCGAAGCAGCGGTTTCTGCGGCGCGACCAGAGCCGAAACCGGCCAGCCCGGAAAAACCTTCGATTGAACCGGCGGATGAACCAGATGACTCAGCCCCTCTCAGCCCGCGCCGCCGCAAAACCATGCGCGCGCCCCTGCCGTACTGGGAAGTCAAAAAACGGGATGACGAAAAATAAGGTCCTGTCGCAAGTGCCAGAATGTGCTATGCTTAGGGGCAGTCTGGCATCCCTGAAGTAGAAGGTTATCCCATGATTCATCTCTGGCAT
The DNA here is from genome assembly GCA_964552425.1 of uncultured Anaerolineaceae bacterium. Classification (GTDB taxonomy): domain Bacteria; phylum Chloroflexota; class Anaerolineae; order Aggregatilineales; family Phototrophicaceae. The sequence continues at coordinate 10,814 of CAZKIB010000168.1, forward strand.
GAATTGTCTCCTGGTCCGCAGCCACCGGACATTGTCTACGCCGTGATCGAAGTGCCCAAAGGCAGCCGCAACAAGTATGAATACGCCAAACGCGCGGGTGTGATCAAACTGGATCGCGTGCTGTACAGTTCGCTGCATTATCCGGGTGATTACGGGTTTATCCCGCAGTCCTACTTTGAGGATGGCGACCCGCTCGACATTCTGGTGATGGTCAACGAGCCGACTTTCCCCGGCTGTGTCATCGAGGCGCGGCCCATCGGCATGTTCAAGATGATCGACAAGGGCGACCCGGACTACAAGATTCTGGCGGTTCCGGCGACAGACCCACACTTCAACGATTATCACAGCCTCGCCAGTGTGTCCAAGCACTTTCCAACCGAAGTTATGCACTTTTTCATGACGTACAAACAGCTTGAAGGCGCGGAAGTGAAAAACGAAGGCTGGGTTGACGCCGAGGAAGCGCGCAGCACCATCAAACATTCACTGGATTTGTATCGCAAGACATTTCCTACACAGGGGCTTTAACCGCAACAGAAGTATTCGGGGGCGGTATGGGCATCGCCCCCGCAGGATGTCAGACCCACGACCAGCAGTTTTCCCGTAGGCGGTGCAGCAGCGCGTTGATTTTCTCGTAGAGGGTGGTCTGCAAAAACAGCCGGCTGCGGGGCAGGTCTACCGCGCGCCCGGCGTGAAACAACTCATTCGCCAGCCCATTGGCATAGCGCAGATAGAGATGTTCCTCGTTCGCTGTCGTGACCATGCAGGCCGCGGCGCCCGCCCCGATCACGCACAGATACGTGTTGGGGGCCAGTTGTTCCCAGCCCAGTTCACGCCATTGATTTTCCAGAATAAGGACGAGTTCGCGCACCAGAATCGGGTCAAGCTGTGACCGCAGGTTCACGCGATAGTTCAGCAGGTCCTCGCCAGTGGGCAGTTCCACCAGCGGCGGCAAAATCTGCGCGGCAGTCACCTGGCTGAGGGCCAGCGCCGTACTTTCGCGGTTCATAAAGGCCGACCAGTCGCCTCGTTCCAGCACGCTCATAGCGGGGACATGCCGCTCACCCGCCATCAGAAAAGGCTGGGTCCGGGGTTCATCCTCACCGGGACAGGCGCGTTCGTCAACGACGATGTGGCTGAAGGAAAAGGCTTTCACTTTAGATCAACCCCGCGATACTGAAATCTCTCAATGGTAGATTTATTGTATGGCAAGGTTGAACGTAAAAGCCGGGATAAATTATGAAAATATCGTCAACAGACTCAGCCCAGCATCGGTCAGTTAAACCAGTATCCAAAGGTCCATCAATAAAAAACAGCGGGTCAGGCCCACTGTCCAGCACAGAATATTTCGGTTACTGTCTAATTGAGCGGTGGGCAGGTTTCCACCGGGCTGGCCGTGTCGCTGCGAATCCAGCCGCGCACGACAGCCGTGCTGCCGATATTCACATTCACCAGATACCACAGGCGTCCATCCTGCGTGCCAATCTGCTGCCCGGCGACTTCGACCACTGTGCCCGGCGGGATGCGTCCCACCTGCGCGCCGGCGATGGACGGGTCGGCGCGCACGTTGATGGCGTCCGGCCCTGGAATAAACACCCGGCACAATACACGCGGCGTCGCGGTGACAGTCGGGGTTTCGGTGATGGTCGGCGTCAGGCTCGGCGTATAGGTGGCCGAAGGCGTGGCAGTATGGGTCGGCGTCAGTGTGTGCGTGGGCGTCTCCGATGGGGTCACGGTTTCGGACGGCGTGATCGTCGGTGAAGGGGTCATCGTGTCCGTCGATGTGGCCGTCGCAGTGGGTGTATTGGTCTGGGTCGCTGTGTTGGTCGCCGTGGGGGTATCGCTCGGCGTGGGTGTTACGGTGGCGGTGCTGGTCGGCGGCGGAAACACCAGCGGAACCCAGATGGGCTGCGCAAGCGCGATGCCCAGGCCGCCGAAGATGATAATGGCGATGACAATGGTAATGAGCCGGATGAGCCGTCCGCTACGATTGCTGCGCAGGGTGCTTTCCAAACGCTGGATTTCGGCGCGGCGGCCCAGCACATTAAACGGTTCTTCATCCGTAACTTCCAGCCAGCTTTCCGCTTCGTCCAGGTTGCCGTCTTCAATGGCGTCCTCAACCCGTTCCAGATAGCGGGTGAGCAGGTCACTCACAACAGCGCGGTAGCGAGCATCCTGAGCGTACTGAGTCAGGCCGGCCAGCATCGAACGGGCCTGCGAGAGTTCATTTTCAAAGTTCTGGGCGATCAGCGCCGCCGCGCGTTCGACCATCTGGCGAGCGCGTTCCATGTCACTGGCGCTGGCCCGCGCGCCTGAAAGCGCATCTGAAATATCGGTGTCGCCGGGGGCCAGTTTGATCGCCAGTTCCAGCAGGTGCAGGGCTTCGTTGGTCAGCGTCAGACGTTCTTCCAGCGAATTGGCGTTTCTGGCGCGCACCAGCCCGGCCTGGGCCTGATCGTAAAGCTGTGTTTTGATAGCGTTCAGCCGCTGGCGGGCCTCTTCCAGCAGTTGGCTGAGCCGCTGGCTGTTGGGCAGGCGCTGCCGCGCGCGGGTGATGATGCCCATGATATTCTGAAGCTGTGTGGCCTGATCCTGCAAGGAGCCGCTCAGCATGGAAAGCTGTGCCCCGGCCTGGTCAGCGTCCTGCTGGACCCGCCGCACCGTGTCGATGCGCTCCTCGGCCTGCGGGTCATTGGCGACCACCCGCAGCGCGCCTTCGTACTTGCGCAGCGCCTCGGTCCAACTGTCGGTTGCCATCAACCGATCACCCTCGTTGAGCAGTTCGCGGGCCAGCGCCAGGTCCTGAATTTCCAGCAGGGCCTGTTCCGCGTCCTTCCAGCTAATGATGCCGTTGCGTTCAGCCAGTTCGCGGGCTTCGCGGTAGAGGCGTTCGGCCTCATCATAATTGCCGGCGCGCACCAGCGAATTGGCGCGGTTGTACGAGACACGCGCCTCGAAAGGGATGCGATGATCCGGTACAACCCCGCGAATCAGGTTGTCTTCGGCCTTCTGGCGATATTCCAGTGCGGTGGGGTTGCCCGGCTGCTGGTTCAGCACGCGGTTCGCCAGGTCCACCGTCTGTTGATAATCCCCGGCGTAGTAGGCCTGGGTCAGTTCCGAAAGCGTGTCATCAATATCCGGCCCGGTGTACAGCGGCCCCTGTCCTGGCATCCGGCGGGCGGCGGTTTCCTGACGAATCTGTTCTTCAGGCGGCGGATAACCGGACGATGTGGGATACGCCGGCAGCGGCGAACTGCTGGCGGCAGGCGATGGTTCAGCGGGGGGGGTCGGCTGTGGGTCGGGCCTGATCTCGATTTCCGGCTGCGGTGTGGAGGCTGGCTCATTGACGTTGAAACGGGCGAACAGGTCCGCGACCCGCTGGCGGGCCTGCTGGCTGTATGCGCCGGCCTGCTGTAACATCACAATAACTGCCGGGTTCTGCGGGTCGAGCGACAGCGCTTCGGAAAGAATGTCGATGGCTTCGTCGATGTCGTCGTCGTCGCCAGCGATTTCGATGCGGATACGCGCCCGCCGCAGCAAACCGCGAATGGTCGCCGAAGCTGCCGAGGTCGGGCTGCTCATGCGCGCCAGTTCCGCGAAGAGTGCCTGGGCCGCCGCTTCATGGGGCGTATTTTTGGCATCGGTGAGCAGCGCGCGCGCCTCACGTTCCAGGGCGCTCAGGGCATCTGGATCGTCCAGGGCGCTCAACAACCGCCGACGAATATCATCTAACCGCGCTTGCAAATTGCTCATGCAGCCCTTTCCGTACAACCCGACTACAGTACCGCATTCCGCCAGCAGCGTCAACGGTCATCAGGTCATGTGCCGCCGGTTCACGCCGCTGCGGTCAGCCCCCGGCGCGCCCGGCATCCAGTGCGGTTTGCAGTTTACCTGCCTGCAATCCCACCCAGGGGTTGTTCATCCGCGTGCCATTTTGTCTGGCGAGATTGAGCAGTTCCTGCGCGCCCTCGTACTGCTGGCAGTAAATGAGAATTTCGGCGTAGGTCAGGTAATAATGAGGCCGGTAGCCGAAGATCACAGTCACGGCATATTCGTCGAGGTGATCCAGTGTCTCGTCCATGAGAGACTGACTTCCGCTGTAACAGGCCGCCAGCGCCAGATCAAGCGCGGTGCGCACCGCCGCCGGCACATGGCCCAGTTCCTGAAACTGGTTGAACGCATCGGATAACAATGGGACGGCTTCGGTATACTGGCCCTGTTCGCTGGACATCGCCCCGCGCGCGGCCCGCAGCATGGCCCGGTTCACTTTCAGGTCGAGCCGTTCGGCAATTTTCTCACCCTCCACCAGGCGCGCGAAGAGCTGCGGCAGCTGCCCCACGTGCCCGAACTGATCCGGCA
>CAZKIB010000169.1:0-4494 GCA_964552425.1 uncultured Anaerolineaceae bacterium
GGCGAACATCAGGTAAGCGCGCACCGTGTCTGTGCCAACATCCTGCACCAGTTCGTCGGGGTTGACGACGTTGCCCTTGCTCTTGGACATGCGCTGGATTTCCAGGTGCTGCTTCAGTTGATTGACGCTGTTCGGGCCGGGGATGGCAGGAATGTCAATTTCAGCATTTTTAGCTGATACAGGTATTTCTGTTCCATCTTCTTGTCGAATCCATAGTGCATACTCTGAACGCCGCATCAATTCGCCAGCGATTTGTCCGAAAGCAGCTTTTGTTCCGGGGGCGACTACCGAAATACTTTTAGCAACGACAGCCCCCTGAGTATTCCGACTTGTTGGGTGAATGGCCTGGGCTTTCGTATCAATCAACAGAAAATCCCCCCTGCGTTCCGCGCCCAGCACCTGGCCCTGATTGCGCAGTTGCAGCATGGGTTCGCCCCAGGTCATGGATTCCGGGTCGCGTCCGTGCTGTTTCATGATATCCATCGCGACATCAAACATGCCCAGGTCGCGCATGGCTTTGGCGAACCAGCGGGCGTACAGCAGGTGCATGGTGGCATGTTCCGCGCCGCCTGTGTAGGTGTCCACCGGCAGCCAGTAGGCCGCTTCTTCCGGGTCGAACGGACCGCTGGCAAAGTGGGGACTCAGGTAGCGATACCAGTACCATGACGAACACAGGAAGGTATCCATCGTGTCAGTTTCGCGCCGCGCCGGGTTGCCATCCGAATCCACTGTGTTCAGAAACGGCTCGTGATACGTCAGCGGGCTGCGTCCGGTAGGCATAAATTCCACATCCTCCGGCAGCAGCACAGGCAGGTCGGCGTCCGCTACCAATTCCATCGTGCCATCCTGCCGGTGAATGATCGGGATGGGGCTGCCCCAGTAGCGCTGGCGGCTGACCAGCCAGTCGCGCAGGCGGTAATTGACCGCTTCCCTGCCGATACCCTCTTTTTCCAGCCAGTCGATCACCGCGCTGATGGCCGGGCTTTTGCGGCCCTTTTCGCCGTTATGCGCCAGCCCGTTAATCACGCCGCTGTTGACCATGATGCCGGGGCCATCATAGGCTGCGTCCATGTGCGCCGGGTCGGGCACTTCGGTTTCGCCTTCGGGCAGTACCACCGGGACGATGGGCAGGCCGAACTTTTTGGCGAACTCAAAGTCGCGCTGGTCGCCATAGGGCACAGCCATGATCGCGCCGCTGCCGTAGGTACTCAGCACATAGTCCGCGATCCAGATCTGAATGCGTTCCCCATTGACCGGGTTGATGGCATAACCGCCGGTAAAGACGCCGGTTTTTTCGCGGTCTTCCGCTGTGCGCTCGATCTCGGTGGCGCTGGCGGCCTTCTCAATATAGGCTTCGACTGCGGCGCGCTGGGCCTCCGTCGTGATCTTGCGCACCAGCTTATGCTCCGGCGACAGCACCATAAAGGTTGCGCCCCACAGCGTATCGGGCCGGGTGGTATAAATCAGAATAGAATCGCCCTGTTCCGTTTGGAAGGTGACATGCGCGCCTTCGCTGCGGCCAATCCAGTTGGTCTGCATGATCTTGATCGGTTCCGGCCAGTCGATGCGCTCGAAGTTCAGCATCTCGTCGGCATAGCGCGTGTAGCGGAAGAACCATTGGGTCATCATCTTCTGAATGACGGGCTGGCCGGTGCGTTCATCCTTGCCGTCGATGACCTGTTCGTTCGCCAGCACGGTTTGCAGCGTGGGCGACCAGTTCACCAGCGCTTCGCCGCGATAGGCCAGGTCATGCTCGTAGAACTGTTTGAAGAACCACTCGGTCCATTTGTAATATTCCGGTTCACAGCTCACCATCTCACGCTCCCAGTCGAACATCGCGCCCATACTGCGCATCTGCTGGCGCATCCGCTGAATGTTGGCGTGAGTCCATTTGGCGGGGTGGATGCCGCGCTGCACAGCGGCGTTTTCCGCCGGCAGACCGAAGGCGTCGAAGCCCATCGGGAACAGGACGTTAAAGCCCTTCATGCGCATCCAGCGGGCGCGCGCGTCCGACGGCGTCATGGCGAACCAGTGGCCGATATGCAGGTCGCCGCTGGGGTAGGGCAGCATCGTCAGGGCGTAGTGTTTGGGCCGGTCCCAATCCACCACCGCTTTGTACAGTTGGTCGTCTTCCCACTGCTTCTGCCAGCGGGATTCAATGGCTTTGGGGTCGTATTTTTCAGGCATCAGTCGCACGCTCTCCACACTCGAATCAAACGGGTCGATTGTATCAGACTTTGGGGTTGTTCAGGCACAGGAAAACCGGCGCAGAGTGGGGGCGCGCGCAAACCAGAGGAGGCTACATAAGAGAAGAGCGGGTCACCTCGAACCCTTTGGTGCTGTTCATGGCAAATTCTCCTATTCTTCAGGCGGTTTCATTGTAGCACAGTTTAACAAACCCGATCAACACCCCAAATCTGAGGGTGATCGGGTTCTATGTGATGGCGGGTGATGGAAAACCGTTTTCCGGTAATTACGAGGCGTTCAGGGTTGCGTTCAACTGAAACGCCGCCGGGTCCACAGACTGCGCCGGAAACAGGTCCACGCGGAAGACAACGAATGTATAAGTGCCCGTTGTCGGCAGGGTGAGCCGCGTGGTCAGTTCCGACGATGTCACCAGGCTGGTCTGAAAGATGATCTGACGTTCGGGCGACAGCAGCACCAGGTTCAGATTCAGGCTGCCGGACACCCGGCTGAAGGCCAGGTCGAGAACGTCACTGGCGTTTGCGGGCAGGTTATAGCCCAGAATTTCGCTTCCATCCGCCGTAATCACGCCGGTAGCCGGCACACCGGAAAGCATGGACAGGGATGAGATTGGCGCAGTGGACAGAAAACCGGGGAGTTGAGCCACTGGAATGCTGTTGACATCGGACGGCAGCGGCGGGGGAGGAACCACGCCATTTCCAAACGGCACGCTGCCTGCTTCGATCAGTTCGCCGGTTGCCCGAATCTTGCAGCCGATGGACAGCTCATACGAAGAGATATTGTTATCACTCACCTCGAACAGCCAGGTATCCGCAAACGGGACGGCCACTTCTGTAACGGGTTCTTCCCAGGGAATGCCGACCAGTTGATTGCCTGTGGAATCGCGGATGATGACACGCGGGGCATTGGCCGTGCTGATGCGATTAATATCGACGATGACTGTATCGCCGGCTTCGAGTTGGAGCGAATACGCCTGTATGGTTCCGGGCTGCCGGATGGATGCTTCGATGATGTTGCCGCACTGGATAGGGGTGGTGGCTGCGGACTGGGCGGCAGCGGCGCTCCTCATCTCGGCCTGCGCCCAAACGAGCGACAGCAGCGCGCAGAGCAGGACAAACATGACCGGAGGCGTATGTTTATTCATGGTGATTTCCTTTTTTGTATAGTGGTTAGAGTGGACAATCCGATGACAGGGGCGCGATAAAATCCTCGCTGATCCAGCCCAGATAGTCACCATCCGGCGTCTGAATCTGATACCAGATTTTCCCGGATGCGGTATTTGTCGCGCTCTGCATGGCGATCACCGGTTCGCTGATGGTCAGCAGACGTGTGAAGTGGGTGGACGTGCCGGATGGACCGCTGTACAACTCCCGGATCGAATTGACGCCGGGGTTATCTGACCGGATCGTCGTCGCGCAGGACGTGTCGGGTTTGGGAGAAGGCACTTCCCCGGTGGGTTCGGGCGATTCATCAGGGGCAGGTGCTTCAGTCTGGATCGAAGTGGGTGTGGGGTCCGGCTGGAGGTCTCGAATGGCAAGAATCCCCCCAGGAATAGCGATGATTAATGCCAGAATAGCGATGATAACTTCCACCCGCGCGAGAAAAACTGGCTCGTTATCAGGGCCTTTGGGTAGTCTTCGCATCAAGCACCTGTGGGACATTATGGATGGCACAACAGAAATCATAGCACAGATTTCAAAGCAGCAAAAAAATCGGCTGGCGGGCGGCGAAATGCGCCAAAGATGCTACAATCTGTAGCTGCTGATCGAGGAAAAAGTCATGCACAACGCAATCACAGACTTTCGCGGCGACTATGCCTTTCTGTCGAATTTCTACCCGGCTCCGGTGGAGATGGATGGCGCGGAATACCCGACTATCGAACACGCTTTTCAGGCCGCAAAAACGCACGACTTTGACAAACGCCGTGCGGTTCGCAATGCCGAAACACCGAGCGCGGCCAAGCGCATGGGGCGGCGCATCAAACGCCGTGAGGACTGGTTCGACGTAAGCCTCGTCATTATGGAAACGCTGGTGCGCCAGAAATTCACGCGCTATCCTGAACTCGGCGATCAGCTTTGCGCCACCGGCGCTGCCGCCCTGATCGAAGGCAACAACTGGAATGACCGCTTTTATGGCGCAGTGTGGGATTCGACCCGTAACGAATGGATTGGCGAAAATCACCTGGGGCGTATTCTGATGAAAGTGCGCGCTGAACTTTGCGAGGAATAATGAGCAGTCTATCTTTGCCTGCGCGTGGGTGTGCCCCACCCTCTCGCCAGGGAATTGGAT
>CAZKIB010000169.1:4526-15161 GCA_964552425.1 uncultured Anaerolineaceae bacterium
CTGCTGGTTGTCTGCGCCTCGCTCGATCTGACCCAGCCGTTCAGCGCGACCCCGGCGTGGTGGCAGCTTCTCAAGGCGCTGTACGAAGTCGGCGTGGATGTGATCGCCACACCCTATCAGGGACCGGCCATCGAGTCGCTGTGGTGGCGGGCAGAACCGAACCCGGCGCAGTGGCAGGGCGATGCCTTCAAAACAGCGCGGGATGTGTATCGCAAAGTCGCCGGGGAAAAGCCGCCCGTACAGTTGGATGAATCACCCAAACCATCTGCTGTAGGGGCGATTCGTGAATCGCCCGGCAGCGGCGCGCCGTTCCAGGATGCCGAATTGCTCTCTGACAGACTCGTCCGCCAGTTCGCGCAAACGACCATCGCCCCGCTGTGGCACAGACATCTGGACCGCATCCTGACGCAGCAGCCGGACATCGACGCGGTGATCTTCCTGACTGTGCCGCTCAACCATCTGGTGGGTGTGCCGCAAGCCATCCAGTCGAAATACCACAAGCCGGTCATTTATTACGATGGGGATGTGCCCGCCAGCCTGCCGAACATGCGCGGGTTTGCCACCGGCTTTCGCATTTATCAGGGGTCCAACCCGGCGGAGTACACCGCGTTTATCAGCAACAGCCTGGGCGGGGAGCGCTATCTGAAGGAACTCGGCGCGCGCGAGGTTCACACGATTTTTTACGGCGTGGATACCGACGTATTCAGCCCCATTGACGTGGCGGCGCAGGACATCGACGTGATGTTTTACGGGCACGGGCGCGAGTACCGTTCCGGCTGGATCGACGACCTGATTACGCGGCCTTCGCAGGCCATGACCGGGGCGCGCTTCGCGGTGCGCGGCACCAAACTGGGCGACCTGGGCCGGGCGGAAAAGCTGCCCTATCTCAGCTTCAGCAAACTGCGCGAGTACGCCTGCCGCAGCAAAATCAACCTGTGCATCACCCGCCGGGCACATGCCAGTGTATACGGCTCGTCGTCATCGCGTCCCTTTGAACTGAGCAGCATGGGCGCGTGTGTCGTCGCCAATCCGTATGAAGGGCTGGACCTGTGGTTCGAGCCGGGTAAAGAGATGATCGTTGTCCACAGTTACGACGAGGCGCTGGAACGCTACGACTACCTGCTGCGGCATGACCGCGAACGGCGGCAGACGGGCGAGGCGGCCCGCGCGCGCGTCCTTAAGGATCACACCATGCGCCACCGCGCCCGCCAGCTTGTGCAGATTATCGACACGTACCGATAGCCTGTGCGTAGGGAGGCCGTACTTTTCCCGCAGTGCGCGAACCGCCAACTTCCTCTATCATAGTAAACGAGCGCTATGAACGCGGAGGATTGACTGCATGACTGTTCGAAATCGTATGGTATCGATTATTTTACTGCTGCTGGTTGTTTCAACAGCCGGTTTTCAGGCGATACCCACCAGCACGCCATCTGACCCGAATGCGAATATCACCTGGCCGCCGCCGATTTATGTCCTGAGCGGCGAATTTACGGTGCGCGGCACGGCCAATATGCCGAATATGACCAGCTATTTTCTGGAGTTTCGCCCCCTGAATGCCGATTTCACCCCGGCAGCGGACAACGTAGCCTGGACCCCGGCGATTCTGCCGGCGCGTGGCCCGGTCATTGACGATGTACTGGGGGTCTGGAATACCAGTGTCGCCCCGGATGGCCCTTACGAACTGCGCCTGACCATCACCACCAGCGGCGGCCAGCCGGTTCACGCCCGCATCAGCCCGCTGCGCGTGGAAAATCAACCGCCGCCATTTGCCATCACCCCAACGGTTCAGGTTGTGCCGACCATCTCACTGCCTACACTGGTTCCCTCACCGATTGTCGATCAGGCTTTGCCGACTCTGGTTCCCACGCCCACTGCGTTCAGCCTCAACCCTGAAGCGGTGGCTGTCACCAGCGGCAACGTTCGCGAAGGGGACAATACCAGTTACAACATCGTGGGTTCACTGGTCGTCAACCAGCGTGTGCCGGTGGTCGGGCGCAGCAATACCGGTTCTGGCTGGTTTTACATCGAACTGCCCAACGGCCGGCGCGGCTGGGTTGCGCCCAGCGTGGTGCAGGTATCCGGTGATCTGAGCGGTTTGCCGCGTGTCAACCCGCCCTTCACGCCGACTCCCCCGGCCACCGCGACCCCGACTCTGCCGGATGCGGTGATCGCCAACGTTCGCTTTGACCGCGACATTACCGAAGGTGAAGCCTTTAACGTGATTGTCACCGTGCGCAACGATACCGGTGTGTTCCTGCCGCGTGTCAGCGTGGCCTGCAACTTTACGCCGATGGATGAATTTTTCAGCACGTTTGTCGAAGGTGTGGGCGGTTTTTCGCAGGTGGATGTGTCGATGGTTGCGCGTCTGGACGAAGGCGGCGGCGATGATGTGACCGCCAACTGCGCGGTAGATGTGAACAATCTGGTTGCGGAAGTCAATGAAAACAATAACTTCTTCAACCGCACCGAGGAACTGGATAACCCCTGACCGTGAGTAGTCGGTAATCTCTTGAGGGGAGGGTTTGTCGCCCTCCCCACCCATACCAGGAGCAGCTCTGAGATGAAATACCTGGTTTTTCTACTCCTGGTCTGCGTCATGCTGCCGCTCAGCGCGCAGGCCCAGGATTTTACGGTGGACCCCAACGCCAATATCTCCTGGCCGCCGCCGGTGTATGTCCTGAGCGGGGCGTTCGAACTGCGCGGTACGGCCAACCTGCCCAATCAGATCAGTTATTTTCTGGAATACCGGCAGTTGAATGATGACCTCACGGCGCGGGAAACTGTGCCCTGGACACCGGCCACGCTGCCGAACGCGGCCAAAGTGGTGGACGCTGTGCTGGGAACGTGGAACACGGCGGTTGCGCCCGACGGTCTGTACGAAATCCGCATGACGATCAATGTCAGCAGCGGCAGCCCGGTCTACAGCATCGTGAGTCCGGTGCGTGTGCAGAACACGCCGCCGCCTTTCGCCATCACACCCACCGCCGTATTCCTGCCGACGCTTGTGCCCACCTCCACGCCGTTCAGCCAGATTTTGCCGACACTCGTGCCCACGCCCACCGCGCTTGATCTCACCCCGCGCGCCGAGATTGTCACCGGGGCGAACGTGCGCCAGGGCGACAGCACCATCTACCCGGTCATCGCCGGGCTGGTGGCCGGGGAAATCGTGCCGGTGGTCGGACTCAGCAACACCGGTTCTGGCTGGTACTATATCGAACTGCCTAACGGCCGGCGCGGATGGGTTGCGCCCAGTGTGGTGCGCATTACCGGCGATGTGCGCAATGTGCCGCGTGTCGCGCCACCCCCGCCTCCGCCACCCACCGCCACGCCCACGCCTGTCGCGCAGGCTAATCTGGTCATCAGTTCGCTGACGCTCTCACCGGACCCGCCCCGCTGCCAGCAGACCTTCACCATCACGGCGCGCATTCTGAACAACGGTACTGGCCCGACCAGCACCAGCGGCTCGGTTCTGTTGCAGGATGTCTACAGCGGCAACGGCACCGTTACGGCCAGCACCAACGGCGGTTTCCCGGTGCTGAACCCCGGCCAGAGTTTCGATGTGGTGATGCGCCTGACGGTCAGTGTCTACTATGAAGAGGTCCACCGTCTGACGGTAGTGGCCGACTCGCTGGCGCAGATCGTCGAAATCAACGAGACCGACAACGCCTCCGTGCGCGACTACACGCTGCGCCGGGGCGATTGCTAATCAGACAGTCATGGGGCATGGTTCGCTGTGCCCCTTTTGTTGTTTAATTCTGGGATGTGTGATGATTCGATACCCGCTTATTTTACTGGTACTTCTGTTGATCGTTCCTTTGAGCGCGGCGCAGGATGACAGCATCCGCCTGGACTGGCCGCCGCCGGTGTATCACCTGACCGGCACAACCGTAATCGCCGGGACGGTCAACCCGCCGGACCTGCAAAGTTACTTCCTCGAAGCTGCGTCGTTCGACCCGCAAAACCCGGACGCCGAAGCGTTTTTTATCCCGGTCAGTTTGCCGAGTACCACGCCGGTCCTCAATGATGCGCTGGCAGGCTGGGATACCACCCTGCTGGCTGATGGATTGTATCAACTGCGTCTGCAAGTAAGGCTGCAATCCGGCGAGATTGTTTACCGTGTGGTCGCCCCGCTGCGCATCGCCAATACAATGGCTGTGCCCGAAGGTGCAGCAACTGCGCCTGTAATCGTGCCGACGATTGGCGCGCTGGCTACCGTCCCTGCCCCGGTGGAGACCGAAGAAGCGGCGGTCAGTGTGCCGCGCCCCAACCCGGTCAACCAACTGCCTGTGCCGGTGGGCGGGCATGTTATCACATTTAACGACTCCACCGTGCAGTTGATGCAGGTCGCCGGGATGACCTGGATGAAATGGCAGATTCCCTACGTGATCGGTGACGATTCACTCATCACCGTCGCCCGTGACCGCATCAATTTCGCCCATGAAAATGGCTTCCGCGTGCTGCTGAGTGTCAAGGGCAGCAAGGATGAACTGGCTTCGCTCGGCGCGGATTATTACCCACAGTTCGCCGGTTTCCTGGGACGCATCGCGGAACTTGGGCCGGACGCAGTTCAAGTGTGGAACGAACAGAACCTGGACCGGGAGTGGCCCAATGGTCAGATCAACCCGGCCTCTTACGTCGAAATGCTGCGGCAGGCATATGAAGCCATCAAAGCGGTTGACCCGGAAATCATGGTAATTACCGGCGCGCCCGCACCCACCGGCGCGGAAGGCGCATTCGGGCTGGATTCTGTCTGGAACGATGATCGCTACTATGCCGGCATGGCGCAGGCCGGGGCCGCGAATTATGCTGACTGCATCGGTGTGCATTACAACGAGGGCATCGTGCCGCCCACTGCCACCAGCGGCGACCCGCGCAATTATTACCCGACACAATATCTGCCGCTCATGTTGCAGCGCGCCGCCCAGCCCTTCGCCAGTTCGGATATTCCGCTGTGTTTCTCCGAAATGGGCTATCTTTCGCCAGAGGGGTATGGCCCGCTGCCGCAGAGTTTCGGCTGGGCAGCCAACACCAGCGTGGCGGAACAGTCCGAATGGCTGCGCGATGCCATCACCACGATTGCCAGTTTCCAGCAGAAGCGGGTGGCGCTGGTGATCGTGTGGAACGTTGATTTTGACGTGTATACCGAGGATGATCCACAGGGCGGCTATGCCATCATCCGACCTGATGGAACCTGCCCGGCCTGCCAAACGATTGGTTCGCTGCGGCAGTAGTGGTCGCTTAAAGCTAATAATTGATCGAGTGCGAGGGGTCTGGCAGCAGGCCCCTTGAACCTTCCAGTCCGTTCAGCCGGATTTGCGCAACGCGGTCAAGCAGCAGCACGGTGGCTTCGTGAAACAGCACAAAGACCGCCAGCGCCAGCAGCGGGCGGCTGAGATCGGCCAGCCAACCGGACACGTTCATGGTTTCATAGACCACCGGCAGCATCAGCGCCCCGGTCAGCGCGGCGATCATATACCCGCTCAGATGCAGGCTGACCCCTGCGAACAGGGCAGCGATGCGCGCCTCGCCCCGCACATAATCCGGCAGCAAAACACTCAGCAGACCGCCTGAGATCACCGCATAAAGGTGGTCAAAAATCATCATGGGCAGCAGAAACAGATAAAACAGCAGCCATGACCATGCCTCAGTCAGCAGAATGTCGCTGCCAGCGACCTGCGCGCTCGTAAACATCGGCAGCAGAGTCACGATGCCCACACCCAGGACCAGCAACACGGCATTCCGGCGCATCCGGTTCAGCGTGCGCAGCGTGAGGCCGCTGTGCAGCGATGCGGCGAACAGCGCCCAGGATGCGCCCAGACCGCCTGCGGGTGTCACTGCCAGCAGATCAAAAATGTCGTTCTCGCGCGCCCGCGCGATGCGATCCGTCGCCCGGTAGACGACCAGCACGCTTAGAATCACACCGCTGATGAGGGCCAGCGCCGACAGCGCAAACGCCAGCACCAGCGCGTTCTGATCTTTCCGTTCAACAGGCTGTCCCCAGTGCCGGGCCGGGGGCCTTTGCAATTCGCGCCACAGATCGCGGCTTAACCATTTCATGCCGCTGGAATGTCCTGACCAATCTGACTGTTTAACGAACAGAGTATACCACCCGGTTCACAAATTCCCTGCTGGAGGCGGGTGGCTGGGTCAGATTCAGAAACGCAGGCTGATGAAAAGGGGCAGGAAAACAGGGACACACCTGTGCATGTCCCTGTTTGTTTACCGGTCAGACGGCTGAATCCAGCATGACGGCGTAAACAATGGTTTCGCCGCTGGTGAAGACTTCGCTCAGGTACGAGGCGCTGGCCGGGTCGAACGCACCCAACGCGCGCTCCTCTACGGAGTAGATAACATAATCCACGTCAAATTCACGCAGGATGGCCTGTCGTTCGGCGTCAGAAGTTTCGTCGTTAAAGAAGGCCGCGACATTTTCACGTTTGGTATAAAAATCGAGTGTCTGCGCCCAGTGCGCCAGATAAGCGCGCGCCCCGGTCAGGGCTGGCACAAACTGCCCGACGGTCAGGCTGGAAAGCACCACATCATCTGATTGTGCCTGTGTACTCAGATAATCGAACGCGGCGGTGGTATCGGTAGGCATGAAGAAAGGCGCTTCTGCCCGGCGCAGGTCGATAAAGCGCCACGCGAACAGGTACAGGTTCACGGGGATCACCAGCAGGACCAGCGCGCTGGCTCCTATGCGGATCAACTGTGTGCGGGAGCGGTTTTTGAACACCCGCTGGAGAAACGGCAGCACGCGGGTGTACAGGCCAATGGTCGCCAGCACCCCTGTGACGATCTGCCAGCCGCTGAGGAGGTGAATCTGAAAGTCAAAAGGCAGGTAAATCAGCACAAAATGGGCTAAAAACCAGGCCATCAGAAACAGGTGGGTATCATCCCGGTCTTTCCAGGGCGTGCGGATGTCCAGTGCCCAGATCGCCAGCAGCCACGAAAAACCCATCAGAATCGGCAGGTAGTAAGGCGCGGGCGTGAATGCCCCGGCGTTATCGAACTGTTCCAGCACGCCGCGCAGCACCGGGTCTACTCTGGTGATAATGAAGGCTTGCAGGGCAGGCCACATCGACACCAGCACCACAATGACCCCTAACTTGAACAGGTACATGGGGAAGCGGCGCTCCCGCGTCCAGACAAACAGCGCGAACAACCCGATCACCGGGTAGATGATGAACATATCATAGGCGTGCTGAAGACTCAACAGCAGGCTGACCGCTGCGGCTGCCCAGGCGTAACGCAGGTTTTTTGAACGCTGGCCCAGCAGCACCAGGCCAAATACGATGGCAATCAACCCGGCGGCAATCGAAAAATGCGGGAATGCGAGCACGTTAAAGAAGGTATTTGGCTCTGAGGTGAACAGGGTGAAGCTTTTTTCCAGCGGGATTTCATTGTTCAGCAGGTACTTTTCAACAATCCAGATGTAACCCACGCCGCCGCCAAGTGAACCAATCAGAAACGCAATCCAGCGTTTGGTACGGTTCTGATACACCACGCCGCAGAAGAAATAGGTCGCGGCCAGCACAAACCCGCCTGCCAGCCAGCGCGTGATCTGGAACAGGGCGGCGTAATCCAGCCCGGTGAGGACTTCCAGCCGTCCCAGCGTCCACCACAGGAAGTTGAACAACAGAGGCTGACTGTATTCCGGGGTCATCTGGTTGGGCACGAGTATCTGATCGTGGGCTTCGCGCATCCACGAAAAATACTGGAAATGATCGGGGATATTGACCATCACGCCCATGAACTGCTGGTCTGCGGGGGCTGTCCGGTAAGCGAACACAAACGGCAGGGTGGTCAACGCTAGAATGACGAGACTGAAGATCGCCACATACAGCCACTCGCGCCCGGTAAACAGGGCCGTTTGAGACTGTTCGACGGGCTGCGCAGGCATAGAGATCGAAGTTTGTGCTTTACTAACCATGTGCCATCGCTTTCTCTCGGACTACTTTTTCTGCGAGTTCAACCAATTGTCGGCCAATAATGGACCAATCGTATTCGCGTTCGACCATTTCACGCCCGGCCCGCGCCAGCCGTTCGCGCAAGGCCCGGTCATTCAACAGCGTGCAGACCATCTCCGCCAGCGCTTCGGGTTCATCGGCGATCAGAATGTCTGTGCCAGGATGGACGTTCAGGCCCTCGGCCCCTTTGCGGGTCGAGATAACCGGAGTGCCAAGTGCCATGGATTCGAGGATTTTCAGACGTGTGCCACCCCCTTCGCGCAGTGGCACGACGGTGGCCCAGCTCGAACGCACCGCCGGGGCGACTTCTGGAAGATAGCCGGTAAAGGTGACTCCCGGCTGCGCGGCCAGATCACGCACATCCACACTGCCCGTGCCGCCCGTCACGACAAACTGGACATTGGGTATGCGCTGGCGCACCAGCGGCAGCACCTCATGGATAAACCAGGCAACGGCGTCATAGTTGGCGCTGTAAGTGACTGCGCCGGGATAGATCAGCTTATTTGGCACAGGTTGTGTATCATCAGGTTGGTTAGAGCATGTATCAACACCATTGGGTATCACTGCGATGTGCGAGTCCGCCCTGGCAAATGGGCGCAGAAAATCGCGCTCGGCTTCGGACACGACGGTCATAGCGACCCCACGTTGAAAGAGCGTTCGCAGTGTGGTTTCTACCTTAAAAAGGGTTAATTGCGCCCGCAAACGACGGCTTGTTCCGGCGGCCTGCTCCACCCGGTTATAAGAACCGGTGACTTCCACCTCTTCCAGAATGGCTGGCAGGTGCGGTGCGGCATCCAGATAACGCAGCATCTGCTGCTGGGAGGCGATGAGGACGTCCGCTTCACCTGCTAGATGCTGCACACGGGCGGCCAGCAGCGGGTCGTAGACGTCAATCAGGTTACGCGGCCAGCGCGAAAAATAACCGAGTACGGCGCGGACACTGCCAGGGTTGTAGTGCGGTTTGGCAGCCACCTCTACCTTATGGCAAAAACTTTCCATGTGTGCGATCTGTTCGGGTGTGGCCTCATCAGTCTCGGCGAAGGACAGCAGAGTCACCTCATGCGCGGCAGCTAACTGCTTGATCAGGTTGTAAATGCGGATTTTCGAGCCGTTATTGGCCGGGTAGGGCCACCACCAGGAGAGAAAAAGAATGCGCATCAGCCTAGACCGTCATCTGCCCGAATTTACCGGTGGAGTAATCCTTGATCGCGCGCACCATCATATCGCGCAGGGGGCGGTGATCCCTTCGTTCAGGGCGTACAGACCAGCTTACCAGCATACGCGCATATTCCAGCAGGGTATACAGCCAGGTTTGCAAGCTGGCATGGGTCTGGTTGAGAAACAGCAGACGATTGCGGGTCATGTAATAAAAGGTACGCGGTGAGGCTGCCCGCGCTTCAATCGAAATTTTATGCCACATCATGGCTGCCGGCACGTGGGCGATTTTGAACCCGGCCCGTGCTGCCCGCACGCACCATTCCGTTTCTTCAAAATACATAAAAAATTTATCATCCAGCAGCCCGACCCGCTCCCAGACATCCCGCCGGGCCAGCAGCGCGCAGCCAGTCACGAATTCCACCAGCCGGGGAGCCTGACCGAACTGGCCTTTGTCCTCCTCATTAATGCCCAGCATATGCGTATGACCGCGCTTCCAGTCAATGCGGCCGCCGGCTGACCACACGGTTTCCGGTTGATCGTAATAATAAATGGTGGGGCCGGTCACAGCGAGTGAAGGGTCCTGCTGCATGACGTGAACCAGCACGTCAATCATGTCCGGGGCGACAATGGTGTCGTTATTCAGCAGCATGATGTATTCTGCGCCCGATTTGAGCGCATGTTGAATGCCTACATTATTGCCGCCGGTAAAGCCGAGGTTCTGGCCGGTTTCGATCACAGTTACACGCGGATAACACTGGCGAACCGCCTCCACCGTACCGTCGGTAGAGCCGTTATCCACCAGAATGATCTGCGCCGCCAGGTAAGTCAGATGCTGGAGGGAACGCAAACAATCCAGGGTGTCTTCACGACTGTTATAGTTCAAAACAATAATACTCACGTCCGGCTGAGTCATCGCCCAAAAAACCTTCTCGAAAATGAAAACTGACCTTATGCTAGTGAGCCAGCCTTGCGTATGGCTAAAGCTGCCTTACGGTTCTGACGGGAGCAGGTAACAATGCCAGTAATGATTTGTAATGCGCAGCTTACGGACGCGCTGCCCATCGCCCATATCAGGCAGCGGGTGTGGCCGGATGAGACCGTCGACAGGGCACAGGTCGAACAGGTGCTGCGCCAGCCGGATCATATCACGCTGCTTGCCAGAAACGATCGGGTGGTGGGGTTTGTCGATGCCTTCCCGACGATGGACATTCATGGCCTGACCCGCTGGGAGATTGACCTGCTGGCGGTGGACCCGGATTTCCAGGGCCAGCAGATCGGGCAGCGCCTGATCCACGCGGCGACGGAAGCCGGCCAGCAGGCGGGAGCCGTTTTCGCGCGGGCGCTGGTGCAGGTGGAGAACGCGGCCAGTCAGGGGGCGCTGCGGCGCTGTGCCTATGAAACCGATGGGCTGGTATATCAACTGATGGTGTCGTCGGAGCAGATCGAATCCATTCACCCCCTGCCCTCCGAAGCGCATCTCGTCACTGTCAAAACGCTGAACTACAGCGGC
>CAZKIB010000170.1:0-3303 GCA_964552425.1 uncultured Anaerolineaceae bacterium
GGTCAGACCGCTGACTTTCTTCCTGTCCGCGTCACTGCCGCCCAGCGCCAGCAGGATATTTTTACTTTCTGGCCCCTGCAACGCGAGGTCCACACGCCGGTCCGCGCCGGAGGATGCAGCCCGCAGGTCCCGCAGGACAAACTGGTCGGTATTTTCGAGGCGCAGGCCGGGGTGAGCCGGGTTGATGCACACGGTTCCATCTTTTACGGCGTTCAGCCACGCCCAGTTCTTGTCGTTATTTGAGGCGTTGACCACAACCAGATAATGATCCTCTGACAGCCGGTAGATCATCAGGTCGTCCAGCGGGACGCCGTAAATATCCAGCAGGTAGGTATAGTGCGAATCGCCTACCGCCAGCGAGCGCACATCATTGGTGGTCACGGTGTCGAGGAAGTGCATCGCGCCCGGTCCCTGCACATCGAACACGCCCATATGGGTGACATCGAACAGGCCGGCTCTGGTGCGCACAGCGGCATGTTCTTCGCGCACAGAGGAGTACCATACCGGCATATCGTACCCGGCGAATTCGACCATCTTCGCGCCGAGTTCTTTATGCAGGCTGTGCAGCGGTGTGGTGAGCAGTTCGCTTTGCTGCGGTTCATCCCAGACGAATGCGGGCAGGTCGTGTGTCGGGCGCGGGCCAGTGAAGTCCGGGTTGTTCAGGCCGATAAAGTACGCTTTTTCGGCATAGCCCGTGCCATCCGACCAGCCTGATCGCACATCCACCTTGATGTGATTTTTGTCTGCCGGGCCGAGACGCTGCACATCCACCGGGCCGGGCACTTTGGCGTAAGGGTCAGCCACATCGAACAGGCTGAAGCCGTCCGACAGGGAGCGCAGCCAGGCGGTCACCCGATTGATATTCTGCTCGACATGCAGACGATAGCCGTCGCTAGCAATCTCCACCAGAGCACGCGACAGGACCGGGCCATTCGCCCCCCATATCCAGGTGGCCTGCTGCTGGCCGGGTTTGAGCGCATCGATATTGCTGGTCAGGGCAGTTTGCAGGAAGGCGGCAGCTTCTTTACCGCTGATCGCCAGTGTTTGCCAGCCAGTGGATTCGCTGTCGGGTTCGAGATAGGCGAAGTGCGGGTAATCGTCGGCTTCTGCGTCGGTGTCGATGCCCACTCGCGCGGCCAGATCACGCACGCGCAGCCGGGCCTGCTGCAACACATCGAAGTCAATTTTCGCGCGGGCCTGGGGTCGCAGCCGCCCGCTGTAGCTGAAGGGAACGGCGGACCTGAGAATGGTGGCGATGATGTCGGCCAGTTCGTCAATTTCGCCATCGCCAAAGCCGCGCTGCGTGATCCAGGGTGTGCCGATGCGAATGCCGGAAGGCCGCAGGGCGCTGGTGTCGCCGGGGATCGTCTGCCGGTTGAGTACCACGCCTGCCAGATCAAGCAGACGCGCGGCCATATCGCCGCTCAGTGGTGTGCCATCCGGCCCGACGATGCTCTTGCAGTCCACCATCAGCAGGTGGGTATCGGTTCCGCCGTAGGGGATCTTCAGGCCATGATCCGCCAGTTTTTGCGCGAGGCGAGCCGCATTGCGTACCATCTGCTTCTGAAGCTGGATGAACTGATCGGTGCGAGCCAGCCGCAGCGCAACCGCTATAGCGGCAATTGTGTTGATGTGTGGGCCGCCCTGCTCACCGGGGAAGACAGCCCGGTCAATTTTTGATTGCAGGTCTTTACGGTGGGTGATGATGACAGCTCCACGCGGGCCGGACAGCGTCTTATGGGTTGTAAACGTGACCACATCAGCGATGCCCACCGGATTGGGATATTCCCCGGCAATGACCATCCCGGCGACATGGGCCACATCCGCCATAAGATAGGCGCCCACTTCATCGGCAATCGCGCGGAATTTGTGGAAGTCCGGCGCATAGGGGTAGCTGCTGTACCCGGCGATAATCATTTTGGGGCGGTGCTGTTTCGCCAGGTCCATCACGGCGTCATAGTCAATTTTTTCCGTCACCGGGTCAATGCCGTAGCTGACAATTTTGTAATTGAGGCCGCTGCGGTTGACGGGGCTGCCATGTGTGAGATGCCCGCCCTGAATCAGGTCCATGCCCATGACCGTATCGCCAACGTTGAGCAGGGCGCTGTAAACTGCATTGTTGGCCGGTGCGCCAGAGAGAGGCTGAACATTAACGAACAATTGATTTGGGCTGTAGCCATTGGCGGCGAAAAGTTCCGCCACCCGCCGCCGCGCCAGGGCTTCGGCTGTGTTGGCATACTCAGTTCCCTTGTAATAGCGGTTGTCGGCCTGACGGCGATATTCTGGCAGCCGGAGGTTGTAATCGAGTATCTCCGCTTCCGTCATCTGGCGGGTTTCTTCAAGAGGATACCCTTCGGCATAGATATTATGGAAGGCCGACCCTAACGCTTCACGAACGGCGGCTGGTACGGTACTCTCCGAGGGGATCAAAATGAGGTAACGAGCCTGCCGGGCAGTCTCGTGGCGGATCAATTCGGCTACATCCGGGTCGAGTTCGGCCAGATCGCCGCGAAACAAAAAGTCGGGCATGGGACACCTCTTCTGATGCGGTTGTGAGTGAACAGGGGATATTTTATCATGGCCTCTACAGGGGGTCTACGCACGACCTGAAGGTTTGTTATTCGTTTGTGAGGTTTTGGAATCTGGTAACACGCTTTGTAGTACTTCCGTCCCAGAGTTGAAGACCTATAGGACTTAGGGGCTATGCACGCCTATTGCTTTATAAAGAATGTAAATGTATTGTCATATCGTTGTAACATGAATGGTTTCGCAATTCTGTGTCAATGTAATCGTGGAGGATGGAAAGATGACGAAGCTGCTCAAGATGTTTCGTCGGCGCGGAGCCGGGGTTGCAGCCCTGGTGAGCTTATTCCTACTTAGTATTGCTTTTGTGCCTCCGGTGGCCGCGCAGAGTGGCGGGCTGGGGGTAGGCCGAGGTCATGGTCTGGAAGTAGGTATCAATGTGCCGGTTCTCAACCAGATCAAAGCGGATATTGCGGCGGGCGTCTATGACCGCGAATGTACTGCTGCGGAACACGACCCGACCAAATGGCATACACTGGTGAATGTCGACGCCAAATGTCATTACGATCATCATCATGGTGATGATCCGAATTATACGAACGACATCTTCGGGGAACCGGGCGCATGGTTCCAGAGTCCCGGCCAATCGATTTCCTATCCCTGGCAGACCTTCCCGGCGCAGTCGGCCAACGAGTCGAACGCGGCCTACATCGGTACTGGCAGGATGGAAAATGAAGCCAAGCACGAAACCTATTATTGGGTCGTGCGCCGTGACCAGCA
>CAZKIB010000170.1:3313-9116 GCA_964552425.1 uncultured Anaerolineaceae bacterium
GGACGCTACTGTGTTAAAGACTTTCGTGTGCAGTTCCACGGGGATTTTAATGCTCAGGGAGCATCCACACGCTGGCATTCCATGGCGGCAGAAGTGCGCGTCTGTCGGAACATGAACGATGAATCAACCTGCGGCATTATCCGTACCGGCGGTTGGATGGATCATGGCAAAATGTTCAATTTTGATACAGAGGGAGATCCCTTTGATCGACCATTGTGTGGTTTTGACGCGGCGGCTAATTCAAATTTTATCCGGCGCGTGAACTTGCCAGTTGATTTTCAATACTTCCCGCTTCCTGATCCAGATATTGACTCGCAGCGGTGTCATCCGACCATCACTGACCAGATGGCGGAGAATGGCCCCGTTGATGGTGAACTTGGAGCCGAGTGGTGGACACACGGCGCTAGCGACTTCCGTTTTCAGGCGGCCGTTTTTGACCCTCCTTCAAACGTAGTTGAATCAGCCCCTGGGAGCGGGCAGCTTGTCAATGAATGGCTGTGCAACTATGAAGACCCGAACTGTGAGTGGAATCAGTCACTCTTCACCCTGCGCCTTCAGTATGTACTTCCGACGAATTCATACTATACCGGCGATTTTATAGTCGGGGATCGTATTATGTTGGGGTTGAATGCCGGACGTTACATCACGCGCTTTGGTGGAATCAACAATAGTTGTACAGCGCCCGGACTGGACTGCATCCCAATAGAGTATAACAATGTTCCCACAGGAGCGCCGGCAGAAACCGGGCTGCCGGGTTATATGCACTCGTCGTGCGACAGCTGCCAACGTATTGATCATGACCTGTCACCGGATGGCGAACAGTGGATCACCTGGTTCTATAAGAAGTTTGGCCTGATTACTGATCCTGAGCCGGAACCACCCGTGCAGCCCGAAGACCCGACTGGCCCGGCCCTGTACTTCCAGGTGGACGATGAAAATGGCGGCCAGGCTGGTGGGACAGTGAATGTCAACCTGAAGCTGATTGATGTGGCCGGCGTCTATGGTGTTCAGGCCGAATGTAAAGTGAACCCGCAGATTCTGCAAGGGACGGCTCTTGTTGAAGGGGATGCTTTCAACCAGAGTAACAGCTTCATCATTGATGATGGGTTCCAGGCAGACGGCATCTGGCGGGTCGCAGCCAGTCGTTTGAAGCCGAACCCGGCGGTCAGCGGTGATGGTGTGGCCTTTACCCTCGGCTATAACGTGCTGGCGGCGGGCGATGGACAACTGGAATGTTCGGCGCTGGCTGTTGACGAGAACGGTAATCCCCTTGCGCTGGATGTGGTGAACGGTACAGTCATCATCATGCCGGAACCGGAAGAGCCGCAGGCAACGCCCGATCCTGTGGAAGAACCGCCAGTGGTGGTTGAAATTGGAACAATCAACGGGCTGGTCGCCTACCAGAATCGCCCGGACAATTCCGGCATCACGGTCAAGCTGATCGGCGTTAACGATGCGGTGTTGAGCGAAGTAGTGACGGCTGGAGACGGTACATTCACCTTCCCAGAACTGCCCATCGGCCAGTACCAGGTGCAGATGCTGGCCCCACAGCACATCCCGGCAGTTTCGGATGTTACGCTTGATACGAGCGGCTCAGCCGACATCAGTGGTCAACTGCGGGCTGGGGATGTGGATGACAATGGTATTGTCGAACTTCAGGATGTCATTCTGGTCAGTGCCAACTTCGGTATTCAAGTCATTCCTGAAATTGAGAACATTGATCTGAATGACGATGGCTGGGTCAATATCAGTGACCTGGCGCTGACAGGCGGCAATCTCGATCTGCAATCACCGATCTTAATTCCATAAGCGGCACAGATTCAGCATGGGTCTGCATCCTGATGGGTGCAGGCCCACTCCTTCAGGAGGAGAGAATACTATGAAGATCAGATTGCTGTTGATCCTCATGTCCATTGGTCTCATAGGCCAGTCTGTGGTTTCTGCGCAGAGTGGCAAAATTTCTTTGACTGTGCCTGTCGATCAGGTCAGCATGGGCGAGACAGTGGCCGTGACCATCGCGGTACAGGATGTGGCTGGCGTTTATGGCGGCAGTATTGAACTGAGCTATGACCCACAGATTCTGGAAGTGCTTCAGCCTGAAAATCAGCCCGTCACGCCGGGTGACTTCTTTGCCAACCAGCCGGGCTTTCCACTCAAAAATGTGGCGGACGTGACCACCGGCAGCATTGAATATGCCATGACCCTGCGCCAACCCGCGCAGCCCGTGACCGGCAGCGGTTCGCTGGGGACGTTACAGTTTCGAGCGCTGCAAGATGGCGCGGTGCAGATCAATGTGGTGGCGGCCAGTTTGCTGTCACCCCGTTTTGAAGTAGTGAATGGTCAGACCATTGCGCGTTCTGTGGATGAAGTGCCGGTGGAAGTGCAGGGCCTGACGCTCAACATTGGCGCAGGCGGCCAGACGGTGGTTCAGCAGACACCCGTACCCGCCGTAACGGAGGTCCAGTCTCAGGCTGTGGCTGCTGTCCCCCAGTCCGCTCCAGTGGCATCTGTGCCCCAGAGTGCGCCGCTTTATGTGCAGCCCGCGCCGCCCCTGTCGCCGGTTGTGATGGCAGGTTTGGCTTTTTTTGTGGTGGGTTTGCTGCTGTTCACCTTCAGCCTGGGCACTTACGTCCGGCTGCGCCGCCAGTATGCTTGGCACGAACAGCGATAGGAGCTGGCTGGAATGCAGAAATCCTTTTATCCGACTGCCGCGCTCATTGGCCTTCTGCTGATGGTTATTGGTGCGATGACGACCTATATTGCCCTGGGACAGGACAGCGGCGGTGATCTGGCTACTGAGGCTGTCGAGATGACCGAAGAGGTTGTCGTAACAGCGGTGATTGTCGAGCCAGCGGCCCCGGTTGCGGAGCAGGTGCAGCCGCAGAACCCGGCCCCTGCGCAGGTCATCGTCCCGACCCTGCCACCTCCTACGCTGGTTCCACCCACCCCTGTACCGCCTACACCTGTGCCGACAGAAATGCCGCCCACCCCGATTCCCACTGAGGTGCTTCAACCTACAGTGGAGCCAGTGATCCCGACGGAAGTGCCGCTGGTCGAAGTGACCGAAGCAGTGGCCGCGCCGGTGCAGGCAGCACAGGTCGAAATTCTGCCATCTCCTACCATCGAGATGGCCGCGCCTTTTGAGAATGTGGTCTCGATGGAAGTGACTGCCGAAGTACAACCACCTGTAGAAAACGCGGTTCCGGCAGAAGTCACCACCGAAGCGCAGCCACCTGCTGAGAATGCCATTCCGGTGGAGGTGACTGAAATCGTGGTCGCGCCGCCAGTGGTGGAAGTGACCGTTGAAGTGGTCGCGCCGGTTGAGAACGCAGCCCCGGTGGAAACAACCGAGGTGGTCGCGCCACCGGTTGTCGAAGTGACTGAAGTTGTGCAGCCGCCAGTGGGTCGTGAAGGGATGGCCGGGCAGAATGCCGAACCGGTTCAGCCGGAATCGGTCTTTACCGCCACACCGGAAACGATTGTGCCGGGTGCTGAAGCCACTGAGGAAATCGCTGTCCCTGACAATTCCTCCACTGAACCTCTGCCCGAAGTCACCGAGCCGGTTGCGGTGGTTGACCCGGCGGTTGTGCCCGAAGTGACGGAAGCGGTGGTGGATGGACTGCCGGCCGCCGAAAGCACCGAAACTGTGCTGGCGCCAACCGCGATGATTTTCGGACAGGTTCAACAGCGCCAGGGCCAAACGGTTTCTGCTCAACTGCTGCTGACCTCCTCCACTGGCGAAGTGCTTGATCTGCCGGTGGGTGAACAAGGCGATTTCCAGATTGAAGGGCTTGTGGCTGGTGATTACACGCTGGAAGCCGTGGCTCCCGGTTTCCTGTCACGCCAGATGCAGTTTACCCTGCTGGACGGTGAGACGCTGGAACTGCCGCTGACGATTCTGAACGCGGGCGATCTGAACGCGGACAACCGTGTAGACCTGGACGATATTGTGCTGATGGCCGCCAATTACGATGGGCCAGCAGTCATGGTTGAAGCCGATCTGAACGGTGACGAGTGGATTGACATCAGCGATCTGACGATTATCGGCGCGCAGTTTGGCACTGAGGGGCCGCTGCCCTGGTCATAAGTCACGCGCAGACACGAAAAGCGAACCATTGATAGTCTGAGACAGCGGGTCCCGGCCCGCTGTTTTTGTTAAGATTAGTGTGTGCCGGAGGCGCGAAATTTTGACAATCTTTTATCCCCGTCTTAAAATCGGCTTATCTTTAAGTGACACTCTATAGAGAATTTTTGTGAGAAATGGCAGGCGTGCGCCATAAGTCACGCGCTAAAATTGAACTTTTAGAGTAATTATAGAAAGGGGAAAGGCGCGTGTATCTGCACGCCGCCGGCACAGGCATATGAAGGAATATACCAGCGAAAACATCAGGAATGTCGCCCTGGTGGGGCATCAGGGCGCCGGTAAAACCACACTCGTAGAAGCCCTGCTCTACAATACCGGCGCCATCAACCGACTTGGCAGGGTCGAAGAAGGCAACACCGTTTCTGACTGGACAGACGAAGAGAAAGAACGCGGTCTGTCCCTTTCCACTGCATTAATCCCCATTGAATTCAGCGATACCAAAGTCAATGTACTGGATGCACCCGGCTATACCGATTTTCAGGGTGAAATGAAAAACGCCATCCGCGTGGCCGATTCGGTGATTGTCGTGGTGGATGCGGTGGCCGGTGTGGAAGTGGGCACGGAACTGGCGTGGGAATATGCCGAAGCTTACCAGCAGCCGATTATTGTGACCATCAACAAGATGGACCGCGAAAATGCGGATTTTGAGAAAACGCTCAACCAGCTCAAAGAGCGGTTCCCGGCTTATAAATTTATCCCGGTCATGCTGCCGATTGGCGCGGAACATGACTTCAAGGGTGTGATCAATCTGCTGACGATGAAGGCGTATTATGAAGCCGGGGCGGAGCGTTCCGAAATGCCGGCGGAGCTTCAGGAATGGGCCGAAGAAGCCCGCCTGAATCTGGTGGAGGCTGCCGCCGAGGCCGACGACCAGCTTATTGAAAAGTATTTCGCCGAGAATGACCTGTCTAACGAAGAAATCCGCGACGGGATGCGCAAAGCTGCCCGCGATTCCAACCTCAAGACAGTGCCGGTATTTGTGACTTCGGGTTATGCCAATGTCGGGACGGTCCCGCTGCTTGAGGCGCTGGTGGTGTATGTCTCGCCGCCGACCATGCGCCGGGTGCAGGTCAGGAAACCCGATGGGGAATTATCCTTCCTGCTGGCCCCACAGTCCGACAGCGGCCCGCTTGGCGCATATGTCTTCAAAACGGTGAATGATCGTTATGTGGGGACGCTGACGTATTTCCGTATTTTTTCCGGCTCGATCAAAGCGGACAGCCGGTATTACAACACCACGCGGCAGGTCGAAGAACGCTTCGGCTCACTCATTGTGCTGCGCGGTAAGGATCAGTCCAACGTGCCAGCGCTGCACGCTGGTGACATCGGCGTGGTTTCTAAACTGGCGGAAACAAAAACCGGCGATACGATTGGCGACAAAGCCAACCCGTTTGAAATTACCCGTCCGCAGTTCCCGGCTCCGCTGTACACTGTCGCGGTGACGCCGCGTACCCAGGCGGATGGAACCAAGATGGGGCCGGTGCTGACCAGCCTGTGTGAATCGGATCCGACGCTGCGCTGGCGTTTTGATGGCGACACGCGCGAGACCCTGCTGGAAGGCATGGGCGAAATTCATGTGAACCTGGCGGTCAGCCGGGCGTTCGTGAAGAAGACGTTCGGGAAGTAGCGGCCGCCTCAGAACGGGTCGTGCGGGAACAC
>CAZKIB010000170.1:9126-15031 GCA_964552425.1 uncultured Anaerolineaceae bacterium
ATTACGCGCATGGCGGAAACCACTTATCGCCACAAGAAGCAGACCGGCGGCGCGGGGCAGTTTGCGGAGATCAGCCTGCGGCTGGAACCCAATACCGGGAACGGCTATGAGTATGTCACCAAGATCGTTGGTGGCTCTATTTCCAACTCCTTCCTGCCTTCTATCGACAAAGGCATTCAGTCGGTGCTGCCGGAAGGTGTGATCGCCGGCTTTCCGGTAGTGGATGTCAGGGCAGTGGTGTTCGACGGCAAGGAACATCCGGTGGACTCCAAAGATATTGCCTTTCAGATTGCCGGACGTGAAGGTTTTAAGGAGGCGTTTAGCGATGCCGGGCCGGTGCTTCAGGAACCGATCATGCAGGTCAAAATCACCGTGCCTGAAAGCATGATGGGTGATATTCTGGGCGATCTGAACGGACGGCGCGGGCGTGTGCAGGGGATGGATACCGAAAGCGGCAAGAGCGTTATCAGCGCCCAGGTTCCACAGTCAGAAATGATGCGCTATGGGAATGATCTGCGTTCGATGACCGGCGGACGCGGCATTTACACCATGGAGTTTTCGCACTACGAGCAGGTTC
Organism: uncultured Anaerolineaceae bacterium; assembly: GCA_964552425.1. GTDB lineage: Bacteria > Chloroflexota > Anaerolineae > Aggregatilineales > Phototrophicaceae. Next base: position 9,704 of record CAZKIB010000170.1, read on the forward strand.
CACCACATTTGACGGACAGCGTCATCGCGCAGGCGAAGAAGGCTGCCGCTGCGGCAGGATAAGTTGAAGATGTCTGACAGGGCGGATTGAACGTACAGTTTGCAGAACCAAGAACCCCGGCGCGAAACCGGGGTTTTCTTTTAGCCAGTCCGGTGGTCCACCACTAGCCCTGGGCTGGGGGTTCGGCCTCATCTGCCGGTGGTTCGGAGACGGCTGATTCGAGCATGGCGGGCCGGTCATCTTCCTCTTCGCTGCCCGGTTTGGCTTCGATTCCTGCGATTTCCAGCACACGGGCACGGTCAATGATTTCGTTGTTCAGCAGTTCCTCGGCAATCCGGTCCAGTTTGTCCCGGTGGGCCTTGAGCAGATTAACGACATGGTCATAGGAGTCGGAGATAATTTCCTTGATTTCCTTGTCGATCTGCGCCAGCGTGTCATCGCTGTAAGGCACGTTGCGCTGGATGGAATAGCCCAGAAACGGCTGATCTTCTTCGTGGCTGAGGTCCACCAGGCCGAGGGTGTCGCTCATACCGAACTGCGTCACCATGCGCCGCGCAATGTTCGTGACCTGACGAATATCGCCCATCGCGCCGGTGCTGACTTCATTGAGGACAATTTCCTCTGCCGCGCGCCCGCCAAGCCCCACATGGATGCGGGCCAATAACTGGTTTTTGGAGTAATTGCGGCGGTCATCATCCGGCAGGAAGGTGGTGACACCCAGCGCTTGCCCGCGCGGCACAATCGTGATCTTGAACAGCGGGTCGGCATAGGGCGTGAGGGCTGCAACCAGCGCGTGCCCGCCTTCATGATAAGCGGTCAGGCGGCGTTCATGTTCGTTCGCCAGCGGCGGGCTTTTGATGCCCAGCACGATACGCTCAAAGGCGTCGGTAAAGTCCTGCATGGCGATCCGTTTACGGGATGCCCGTGCCGCGTGCAGGGCAGCTTCATTCGCCAGATTGGCGAGGTCCGCGCCCGAAAAACCGATGGTGGCTTTTGCCAGTTCTTCGAGATTCACATCACCCGCCAGCGGTTTGCCTTTGACGTGGATTTTGAGAATGGCCTGACGCCCTTTGCGATCCGGCGCACCCACCGTGACCTGACGATCAAAACGGCCCGGACGCAGCAGCGCGGGGTCCAGCACATCGGCGCGGTTGGTCGCCGCCATGATAATCACGCTTTCGTTCTGGTCGAAACCGTCCATTTCCGCCAGAAGCTGGTTGAGGGTCTGTTCGCGTTCGTCATGACCGCCGCCCAGCCCCGTGCCGCGCCGCCGCCCAACCGCGTCAATTTCGTCGATAAAAATGATGCTGGGGGCATTTTCTTTGGCGCGCTTGAACAGATCACGCACGCGCGACGCGCCCACACCCACGAACATTTCGACAAATTCGGACGCTGCCAGGCTGAAAAAGGCGACATTGGCTTCACCGGCTACGGCGCGGGCCATCAGGGTTTTACCTGTCCCCGGAGGGCCAACCAGCAGTACCCCACGCGGGATGCGCGCCCCGAGGGCAACGTATTTGTCCGGTTCTTTCAGAAAGTCGACGATTTCGACCAGTTCCTGCTTGGCATTGTCCTGACCGGCGACATCGGCAAATGTGACCTGGGGACGCTCGGCGTTGTATTCACGCGCCTGGGAACGTCCGAAGCCGAAGACACCACCCATCTGGCCCTGTGCGCGCCGCGCCGACCAGATGAAAAAGCCGAGTAACAGCAGGATGGGACCGAAATTGAGCAAAAACAGCAAAATCGGTGAGGTTTCCGTCGTCTGCGCGTTGACCACGACGTTATTCTCGCGCAGGGTCGCTAAAAGCTGCGGGTCTTCCACCGGCGGCAGCGTGCTGGTAAAGCGGTTGGAACTGCGCGATGGGGTGCTGACAGAAGCGCTCGAACCAGCAGGCGGCCACGTCACGGTTTCATTAAAGCGCCCCCGTATGGTGGCGTCCTGAATAGTGATGGAGGCGACCTGACCCGCTTCGACCTGCTCGAAGAAGAAGGAATAGGGTACATCAATCGGCTGATCTGTGCCGAGTTCGCTGACCATGCCGGGCACACGGAAGAACAGCCACAGCAGGATCAGCAGCCAGACCGCCGGCCACACCCAGTTGGGTATTTTGAACGGAGGCTGCTGCCGGGGCTTTTCGGGGTCTTGTTTCCCGTTATTGTTCGGTCCAAATTGCATGAGTTTTTCCCGTCGTTATCTAAACCCGGTTTTGTTCATGATAGTGATCTGGCATTAGATTCGCGCAAATGTTTCCTTAAGGGCGGGGTACAGTTCGACGTACCGCTCATAAGGCTGCTGGTAGGCCGCCCGGTTTGCGCCCGGTGTCACCGCGTCGCTGGTGTGGATGGTGGCCTCGCAGGCGCTGACGACATCCGGGTAATAGCCGGCTCCGACTGCGGCCAGCAGCGCTGCCCCGTAGGCCGCACCCTCGGTTGAATTGGTGCTGACGAGGGTGGCCCCCAACACGTCTGCCAGAATCTGCTTCCAGAGTGGGCTGCGCGCCCCGCCGCCGCTGACGCGCACTTCAATGTCAGCCGGGAGACCTGCGTTGGCAATTAAATTAAAACCATCTTTTAAGCCAAATGCAACCCCTTCCAGTACCGCGCGCGCCAGATGTGCCCGTGTATGGCGCACCGTCAGGCCAATAAAGGCCCCACGCGCCAGTGGATCGGGGTGAGGGGTGCGTTCGCCGGTGAGATAGGGCAGGAACAGCAGACCGTCGCTTCCGGGTGTGATCTGCGCTGCCGGAGCGAGTAAATCGTCGAAGGATTCGCCGGGGGCCAGCGCGTCCCGAAACCATTGCAGGCTGCCGGCGGCACTGAGCATGACGCCCATGAAATGCCACATGCCGGGCACGGCATGGCAGAAGGCGTGCAGGCGGCCATCCGGTTCGTAGGCATATTTGTCCAGCGGCGCGAAGACCACGCCGGAAGTCCCGATGACCAGCGAAACCACGCCCGGTCTGACTGCGCCCACGCCCACCGCGCCGGCAGCCTGATCTCCGCCGCCGCCCACCACTGGCGTACCAGCTTTCAGGCCAGTCACCCTGGCTGCGGACGCACTGACCACGCCGGTAATCTCTGGCCCTTCGTGCGTTTTGGGCAGCCATTCCGCCGGGATTTCCAGCGCGTCGATTACCTCGGTGGACCATTTGCGCTCGGCCACATTGAGCAGCGAGGTCCCCGCCGCGCCGGCCAGGTCAGTGGCATATTCGCCGGTGAGCATGTAGCGGATGTAATCCTTCGGCAGCAGGATTTGCGCGACCTGCGCGTAAATATCCGGCTCGTGGTCGCGCACCCACAGAATTTTGGGCGCGGTGAAACCGGTCAGAGCGCGGTTGCCGGTCAATTCAATGAGCCGTTTGAAGCCGATGCGTGCGGTCATGTAGTCGCACTGAGCCTGGGTGCGCTGGTCGTTCCACAGGATGGCCGGACGCAGCACGCTGCCAGCCTGATCCAGCAGCACCAGCCCGTGCATCTGGCCGGTGAGACCAATGCAGGCAATATCGTCCCCGCTGAGTTGGGCCTGGGTCAGCGCGGACTGGATAGACTCGGCCATACCGTCCCACCAGTCAGGCGGGTTCTGTTCGCTCCACAACGGTTTGGGTGTGCTGACCTGCTGGGCGACGGTGTGCGAGGCGATGACCGTCCCCGCTTCGTCGATGATGAGCGCTTTCGCGCCGGTAGTGCTGATGTCCAGTCCAAGTAAGTATGCCATCATGTTTTCCTTTAGTGAGACTGAGTCGTTCCGGTGAATACACCAATCGTTCAGGACTCCTGGGCACAGGTCCGTGAACGGCAAGGGCGATTTCGATGCGCGGCTGGTATCCAGTATCTCATGACGCCGATTGTTCAGATTTTAACACGTCCCACCCGCTTTGAAACGCGATCTCCTGGTCTTTATGTTTCCGCAAGGTTTGTTTCGTCTATAATAAATGTAACAACGAGGTTTTGTCAGATGATCGAAAACGCGCATAATCAGTTTATCGACCGTACCATACCCGCCCGCCCGGAGCCGGATATGACCGCTCAACAACCGGACGCGAGTCCTGCCCCCTGGATTCTTCAACGTCACTTTGATGGTGATATTGACCTGGACAAAGAACTGAACACTCAGTTCTATGCCATGCCGGTGTTATCCACCTTCAAGGGACGGCGGTTGGACGCAGGTTTTGCGACAGCCATGCTGACGACACAGGACGGCGCGGCGGCTATGCGGGTCGATGTCGATTTGCGCGAAGAAACCGTCGATTTTGTGTTTATTCTGCGCTCAATGCTCGGCCTCAAATTTACCTTCAGGCAGATCGGCGAAGGGCAGCGGGCGCGTTGGCTGCAACTCATCCGCGATCAGGAGGCCAGCCCGGCCTTTTTCTGGGGGCAGACGCGCTGGCGCAGCGATTATCTGATTGCCGTTGCCCACCAGTATTACACCAACCTCTACGCTTTTTCATCCAATAACTTCGAGGCAGCCACCCGCATTACGCCGGATGTCACCGCCGAACTGCTCAACTGGCTGGGGGAATTGTGGAAGCCCAGGCCGGTATCCGATGAAACCATCCCCTCCAGGAACGGCTGGTAACAGGGTCGATAGTCCATCGCTTTTCAGTCAGTCCAGGTCGAAAATCGGCCGGCCGATCGTATGGTCTGCCCGGCGGTATTTGCGAGTCAATTCACCAGAAGCGCCAATAATATTGCAGCCTGTCCTGCGACCCGGTTTTGCTTGCTTCATTGGGAACATCTGTGCTATAGTGGGCCTATCTTCCCTTCAGCGAGAGAGGCAGGACGGTATGGCAGAGAACAAAACCAGGCCCACTGAACAGAGCGTACAGATATTCATCGACAGTGTAGAAGATGAGCGCAAACGCGAGGATTGTCTGACGCTGGTGCGGCTGATGCAGGAAGTCACCGGCGAGGAACCCCGTATGTGGGGGGAAACGATGGTCGGCTTTGGCAGTTATCACTACAGGTATGCCAGCGGGCGTGAGGGCGATATGTTCCTGGCCGGGTTTTCGCCGCGCAAACAAAACCTGACGCTGTATATTATGGCAGGGTTTGAAGAATACAATGCGCTGCTGAGTAGACTGGGCAAACATAAAACGGGCAAAGCCTGTCTGTATGTCAAATCGCTCAGGAATGTGGATATGGATGTGCTGAAAGAAATGGTGGAGCGTTCTGTCAGACACATGCGTGCAACCAATCCGGGCTGAGGGCGAAAGCCGGGATAAACCGGATGCCGGTTGTTTTTTAGGTTGGTTACGATAAACTAGACGAACATCAGAAAAATTCGTCTGGAAGATGGCAAAACGTCTCCATGCGATTTGCTCGGAG
>CAZKIB010000171.1:0-11809 GCA_964552425.1 uncultured Anaerolineaceae bacterium
GGGGCTGTCAGACTCCAACTGGCTGATGGCCCCTACCGGCAGACGCTGTATGCATGGGCGCGCAAAATTCAGCAGGCGCGTTCCGTAGGGGAACTGAACATCGCGGCGGCGCTGATCGGGCGCGTCGCGCAGGCGATGGGACGTGGGACGCGGGCGCGTAAAGACTTGCTGCGCGATTTGCGCTACGTCATCAACGCCACGCCGCGCCTGTCGTTTAACAGCCAGTATGCTCTGTATACGTGGCAGGTTATGGGCCGCGATAAAGCGGTGGAATCCGGGCGGCGTGCGGTGGATTTTGCCCGCAAGCAAGGCCAGCGCGGGGCACGGGCCTCACTGAAACCGCAGCGCGGATCGGATTGGTGGTTCGTCACGCTGATGGTGCAGCGCAGTGACGTGCCGGAAGGCGGGCGGCGCAAGTCCGCGAAGGCATGGGATGCGGGCGAAATCAAGCGCATGCTGCGCACACGCGGGTTTGACGTGCGCAGCGTATCCGGCAGCGATGCCCGCTGGAAAGTCACGATGAGCGCCCGTCACCCTTCCGATGCCCAGCGCATCATCGGGCAGGCATGGGCCTATTTAGGGCAGACCGTGCCGGGCGCGCGCATGCTGCGAGCCGAGCCGGGCCGGTTCCGGGACGGCGGGCATGGCGCGGTGCTGGAATTTAGCGCCCCGTCATATGGGCAGCGCAGCCGCAAAGACGAAGCGCTGTTTGAGGACGAATTGCAATCCGCAGTGGATTACGCGCGGGAAGCGGAACGGCTCGACGAAGCCGGGGATTCCGCCGGCGCGCGCCAGCGCATCGGGTATGCGCAGGACGAACTGGAACACGCCAGCAGCGCGAAGGGTGCGCCGCTGACTGAATTACAGAAAGTAGATGCCGCGTTGACTGCTTTACGCCGACACGCATCAACGGGAGGTTGGCCCGATGCCAACGCATTGATGAATGCCCGGATTCAGTTGATGAGCGCGTTGGGGAACCCCGGCTTGAGTAAACAGGCTGCGTCCTACGCGAGTCGGGCGGTTCCGCATCTGACCAAAGCGATGACACTCGCGTCCGGCAAAGAAGATCGGCAGGTGCGCTACAAAATTCAGGAGCGCATGGTAGACGCGCAAAATCTTTTGAAGCGTGCTATCCAGAACCAGAGTGCCGGGCGCGGCGAGCGCGAAATTCGGCCAATCTACCGTTCCGCTGAATATACCCTGCACCAGAAAGCCCAACGCGTCGGCAAGGCGCTGGCTGCCGATAGCAGCCCGGAACGGGCCGTGTATGCCCTGAATGCCGCTGTCGGACTGGCGCAGATCGAAGGGCGGCTCACTGTGCAGGAACTGGATGCCGCGCCGCTGGCGCAGCACGCGGTCAAAAGCATCCTGCCGCTGTGGAAGGCCGGGGACAAGACCGGCGCGCAGGCTCACGCCGTCGTCGCCATTAAAGCGCTGGAAGGCGGCCCGGTGCTGCAAAGCGGGATGCTGAAGCTGGCGGGCCAGATCAAGGAACTGCACACCGACATCGAAGCGGGCCGCAGTGCGGATTTGAGCAAATTTGACGAATTGGCAAAAGCCTGCGAAGATACGGACATGAAAGCGGCTCCGACTGCGGGCCAGCGGGCGGTACAGAAAGCCGCCGAACTGCTGCGTCATGCCCGGACGCTGTGCCAGAAAACACTGACGCGCGGCACGGACGATCACGTGAAGGCCTGTAACGCACTGGCCCAAGCCGCGTTCATGTGCGCGCTGGCGCACGGGCGCATGAGCGTGCGCAGCAGCGCCAAATACGCCGGGCTTGAATTGCAAGAGGCGATGAACCTGCTGTGAGCGACTGGACAAAAGACCTTGCCGAACGCAAAGAAACCTTAAAAAACGATGGCGAACAACCCGTACCGGAATCCCGTTCTTAACGCGATTTATCACGCCGCTCGAAATCCCCCTTCGGTCAAGTCCCTGCTTCCCCGCAATTTACGCCAATCTACTATATTACCGCCGGATGATCGCTGGTCGCGTGAGCAGCGCCTGATTTATGACGACATGCGCCCCAGCCTGGAACGCGAACTGCGGCAGGGCGTGCTGGTCATGAGCAGCGACGAATTGATGCGCGGCGCGCAAAAGTCGCTGAGTTTTAATCAGTACGTGCTGGACTTCATCAACGATGCCGGCTACCGCGACAATTACCGCTATTATGATCGGGGCACACTGGAAAACGCTTATCGCACCAGCGTGTACCTGTTCGCGTTTTTGCGCAAGGCTGCCGACATGCTGTCCACCGTGAATTTCATCGCGGAACGCAAACAGGGCGATGTGTGGGTGGAAACGGATGAATCCGAGCCGATCAACCAGATTTTTGAGGAACAGGGCGCGGACGTGCTGTTCCGGGGTTACATGAATTACGCCATCTACGGCAACGTGCTGATTTACATCCGCAAGACCTACGAGGCGGTGCTGGCGCAGCAGCAGGGGCGCGACGATGCCGGGACTTATGCGCGCGGCGGTGTGGCCGGTTTTCACGTCATCAGCGGACGCAACTTCGATCTGGACGTGGATTACGGCGACACCGAACTGCGCGGTTTTTTCCTCGGCACGCAGGAGCCGGGCATGCACGGGCGCAATTACCTGCGCCGCGAGGAATGCGTGTATATCTGGGACTACGACCCCAAAGACGACTGGCGCGGCACGTCCATCGTTAATGCCGCTATTCACAACGCCGTGACCAACGCCGCCATCGCGCGCTGGGCCAGCCACTATTTCACCACCGGCGCGATGCCGATGATTCTGGTCAGCAGCAAGGACAATAATCCGTATGGTGGCGCGGCGACGGACATCCAGAAGGAAAAATACAAATTTGAGCAGAACTGGCGCGGTGTGGGCGCGTCGATGCGGGCGCACTTTACCGAACGGCAGGTGCAGGTCGATCAGGTGGGCATCGAAGCCGATAAAGTCGCCGCGCCGGAATTGAACCGCACCGCGCTAGAAGGCATCAGCGCTGCCACGCGCATCCCGGTAGACCTCATCATCCCGCCGCAAGGCGGCAGCGACAACGCCCGCCACAAGTACCTGATGATGCAAGCGTGGCAAGACACGATTTTGCCGATGGCCGATCAGTTCTGCGCCGCTTTTAACCGCGACATCGGGATGCCGGATGGCATGCGGCTGCTGGTGGATCGCAGCGCCATCGACGCGCTCAAGGCAGATCGAGGCGAACGGGCGCAGACCGAAATCAACATCACCAGCGGCGGCTTACAGAGTTTTAACGAAGCCCGGCTCGAACTGGATATGCCCACCGTGCGCCCCATGCGCGGGCTGCTGAATGTCGGCGGCGCGTGGCGCAGCCCACGCACCATCCGGCTTCAGGATCGGCTGCTGGGCGCGACATTTTCAGATTTGCTGACGGCATGGGACAGCAACCTCATCACGCGCCGCCAGTGGCACGCGCTGCTGGGATTGCCGCTGCCGCCCACCGTCCGGGACGGCTATAAGTTCGAGGTGGTGCAGGAATCCAGCACCGGCGGCATGAGCGACATCCTGCAAAAAGTTGAAGTGGCCGGGCCGGAAGTGCTGTTGACCAATCAGGGCGCAGCGGCGCTGGCGGAGAAAAATCCCGATTCGCCAGCCGGGACGCCCGGCCATTCTCAGTCGGAGCCGGGCGCATTGAACCCGGCGGATGCGCCCGCAGCGCAGGCCATGACGGACAGCCTGTCCGTTATAGAATCGCCCGCGCAAAAAGCATGGAGCATGGGGCAGGCCGAACTTTACGTCGTCGGTCAGATCGCGGCGGACGACCATCCGGCGCTGGATGGATTACAGCAAATACTGGTGCAGGCGCTGCCGGAATCCAGTGTGGTGCGCCTTGTGCCGCATGACGAATTTCACGTGACGCTGTGGTATGTGCCGGTGTTTGGCGGGGAGGACGAGCAGCCGTATCTGGAATCGCTGCCGGATACCGCCGCAGGCGAGGTGGTCATCAGCGGGCTGGGAGCCTTCGCACAGCAGCGCAGCGCGGCAGGCGAGTGGTGCATCTACGCGGCGCTGGAACCGGACTCCTTGCAAGCGCTGCGGCAGGCCTTTGCGCCGCCGCTGCCAGAAGAACGCCTGAGCAGTTACAGCCTGAAATATCAGCCGCACATCACGCTGGCCTATGCCACCGCGCTGCCGGACGATTTTGACCCGGCCAACCTGTTGGGGCCGGACGCAATTCTGCGGCTGCGCATTGATTCGGTGGTCGTATCGCGCACGCCGGGCGACATCCTCAAAACCATCCCGGAATCGCCTCAAACGCCGCCAGAAACGGCGCAGCGCGCCGCTGTGGAGGAAGGGGCAAAAACCCCGGCAAACGCGCTAGAATCGCCCGCAGCGCAGGAATCAAGCCACTTCCCGTTAGCAGAACGGGAAGACATGCTGCAAATGAAAACGGTGGGCCGCGCGGCGTGGGGGCGTGAATTGGAACGGGCAACGGCGTATGGCGATCCGTCCGTCGCAGCCCTGCCAGAGCGCATCAAAGACAGCCTGCGGGCGCTGGAACAGGAAGGGGTTGCGTTCGACCCGGCCAAAGATGCTGTGCGGCAAGCGCTGGAAGCGGGCTGGTATGATGAAGATGCTGCGCCGGAAGACAACCCGGCCAAAGCCTACTTGGCGCAGGGGGATTGGAAAACCGAATTGGCTGCGTGGGAGCATTCAGCGCTGCGCAACTGGAACAAGGCGGTCAATCGTTTTGTGGCCTATCACCTGCCGCCAAGTGTGGTCGAGGAGGTGCGCGCCAGCCTGAAGGCCACAGACCGGCGCGACAAAGAGGCCATACGCGGCCTGTTCGCCGGTGTGCGCGACGGGCTGGCGCAGAAGGGCACGCGCCCGGAACACGTTGCGGCATGGGCCAAAGAAATCTGGTCGCTGGACGATGCCGACTTGAAAGCCCTGTTTGATTGAGGTATAGTAGCGGCAAGGGGTTGTACCGGGATCGGCTTCCCAAACGCTCTTGAAAAGCGCGGCCCGCAGCAGCGGTGATCGTTCGATGCGATTGCGGCCTTTTCCTGCGGTTTCGCAGGTGAGAACTTCAGAAGGGAGAGGCGCTGATACCAGCGCCTTTTCAGGGGGTCATAGTTCAAAGGCGGAATGCTTGCTTGTCACGCAAGATGGTGAGGGTTCGAGTCCCTCTGGCCCCGCTTTGGAACGGCAACCCGTTAGGCGTTCGACTCGCCCGCGTTCCGCTGTAAACAACCCCTGGTAACGCGGGGGTTTTTGATTCCGCTCAAACTGCCGCTTTACAATTAAGCGCATTATGCTATATAATGATTGTATCGTGAAGATTTGAAAGGGTTCGCTTATGACTAAAACCACCACCTGCCAGATATGTGGACGCCCTATTAAGGCCAACACCGGCCTGATCGCCCATCATGGTTACAAACGCCCCGGTTACGGCTTTCAGACGAGTTCCTGCAAGGGCGCGCGTCACCAGCCGTATGAAGTATCCTGCGATCTGCTGAAGCGGGAAGTACCGGCACTGGCGGTGTGGATTGCGCAGCGTGAAGCAGAACTGGCCGACTTCATCGCCGATCCGCCGGTCAAACTGGCGTATGCGGTCAACATCGGCGGGGCATGGAATCCGAAATACCAGTGGCGCGAAGTCGAGCGCCCGGCCAACTTTGACCCGGAGCGCCCCAATTACATCAGCGGTTCGTATGTGACGGTATTCCGCAGCAAGCGGCATGACTTGCAATCCGCACTGCGGCACGCACAGGCTGACCTGAAATTCATGCAGGAACGGCTAACCAACTGGACAGCGCCGCAGGCGCAGGAGGGCGAGTAAGATGGCCTGGTTAAATGATGGTACGTTTCGCTTGTTTTGGGTTGCCCGCTTCGATGTAGCGGAGCCGGACAGCGACACCCTAGAACCCACCCCCGAAATGCCGCTCCCGGCGCTGAAGGACATGCTGCTGCACCCAGAGTTCATCCGGCTGGAATACGTGGTGGATACGGTCAAGACCACCATCACCTGCGAAGATTATCCCGCCGATTCCGATGCGGCGCGGGCGCGAGAAGATTGGGAGAGCGAAGCGGCCCTGCGCGATGCCGAATCCGGCGCAGCCTATGAGCGCTACCTGGACGCGCAGGCGGCGGCGGAAAGCCCGCTGGAAGCGGCGCGGGAACGCTGGCTGGAAGCAGACTTTGAGGCACGGCTGCGCAGGATGCCACTGCCGACCACGCCGGCAGACGACGAAAACGGCATCCCGTTTTAAGGAGGCAATTCGATGGCACATATTTTTGTACGGATCATCGCCGCGCCGGGCCAACCGCACGATGAGCGCCCGTTCGACTCGCTGGTGGAAGCCGACGAGTGGGCACGCGAGCAGTTCTACGGGCGCGATGACGTGCGCATGGCGACGGTGTACGAGGGCAAGCAGCCCCGTCACCAGTACAGTCGGGGGCCGTGCCCGCCGTTCCTGTTTCCGCCCGACGCCATCTAGCGGTTCCGCGCCTTGCCGGGGCGATACACCGGCACGCGGCAGCAGGCAGCGCGTCATCTGCCTGACCAGTCTTATCAGCCCGCCCTGTGCGGGCTTTTTGTTGCGTTTCAACCGCGCCTGTTCTATAATCAGTACAATTGACTGTATACAGGAGCGATGCATGAACTTTCGGGTGGACGTGCAGCATAAAGTTTCCGGGATGCCCCGGTTGGATGCGTTTAACGTAGGTGAACCGACGAAAGCGCTGGTCAGCAGCGATGCGCCGCGCCGCCTCACAGTGGAAAGCATTGGGAATCACGTGTATTTTTATTCTGACGTGGATACGGATCGCTGCCTAGACCTCATCCGGCAGGTGCGCGACATCGACAACATGCTGCGCCATGAACGGGTGAGTCGGGAACTCCCCAATGGGCATGACGACGTTCCGATCTGGCTGCACATCAACAGCGGCGGCGGCGACGGCTTCACGGGCCGGGCGGTGGCCGACCAGTTCCAGCGCATCCAATCCCCGATTTACACGGTGGTCGAAGGTTACTGCGCCAGCGCCGCGACGTTCATCAGCATGGCAGGCAAGCGCCGCTATATCCTGCCGAGCAGCTTCATGCTCATCCATCAGGCCAGCGCGTGGAAGTTCGGCAGTTACACTTATACCGAATTGAAAGATGAAATGAAGCTGTTCGAGATGTTCATGGCAGAAGTCACCGCTTTTTATGCCCAGCATTCCAAACTCACTGAAGCGCAATTAAAAGACATGCTGGAACATGACTTCTGGATGAACGCGGAGCAAGCGCTGGAATACGGACTGGTGGATGAAATCCGATGAGCCACGCCAACCGGCCCGTGAAATTTGACCCCACCCGCTTTCGCCCGGACTGGACGCGCACGCGCCTGATCGACCTGCCGGTGGGCGCGGTGGACGTGACGGAGCAGACGGCTTTTTATGCCCGGCGCTGGATCGTGAACGGGATAGAGGGCTACATAGTAGTGCTAGCCGGGGCGCTGGCGCTGCACCGCACGTATAAGGATTCCTTCCTGAGCGCGGTGCGCGTGCGGCGCACCTCTATTGGCATCGACGCCGATATTTTCACGCTGGACGTGAGTAATTTACCGGAACTGCCGGACGGCGTGATGTGGCTGCCGGTGGAATTGCGATGAAAATTGAACGCGATCCTAATTCGCGCTACGTCGCTGGATTGGATATAGGGCGGATGCGTGACCCGACGGTGCTGGTGGTGATCGACGCGACCAGTGGCTCCATCATGCAGATCGAAAAGCGCTGGGATGTCCCGATGCGCGACATATTCCACACGGTGGTTGAGCAGTTCGAGCGTTGGAATCCGGTGGTGATGCGCGTCGAACGCCACAGCGCAGGCGGCCCGCTGCTGGAAGCCCTCGAAAACATGGGCTACCCAGTACGCGGCCACACGCTCACAAGTGCGAATAAACAGGCGCTGCTGGACGCGCTGAACCACGCATGGCTCACGCGCAAGCTGCGGTTTGCGCCAAGCTCGTCTGCGCCGCCGCTGCACGAAGTTGAAGACCCGACTACGCAGATCGCGCTGGCGCTGGCGTGGAACGCGACACAGCGTTCGATACTGGTAGACTTTGTTTAACGGTTGGTGCTACAATGGGCAAAGCGATTGATGATTTGAAGGGGACTAGCGAAGGCGGCATGGTTGTGCCGCCGGACGTGGCAGCAGCGCTGGATGCGTGGCTGAAGCGGGGAACCGCGCTGGCGTGGAATCCGTATACTGGCGCTACGCTGGAATTTACTCGATGGGCTGAGTATGAGGAATGGAGCAAGGCAATGGCAAAAAAAACAGAAACCCCCACCGCTGCCTTAACAGTGGCGGAATTAAAGCCCGGTGAGATCGGGCGCGTGGCGACGAAGGCCGTGCGCCGGGGAGATCGGGAAAATCTGTACGTGTCGCGTGATGCGTCCATCAGTGAGGCAGAAGGCATTCAGGTGCGCCGCAACGGGCTGGGGCAACTGGAAATCAACCGCTGGACGGTCAACCTGAACGCGCTGGACACATACAGCGGGCCAAAGGATGAATGGGAATATGCACACCTCGCCTGATGCCGTGCGCAGATGTTCCGTGCTTGCGTCGTTTGCCACTCTGATCGCGCAGAATACCCCGGCAGGACTGATGGACGTTTCTGACCAATATGCCGCTGACCGCTTTGACCCGGTTGAGCGAGTCGCAATTGCTATCGACAGTGCTTTGTGGGGGCATGGAGTTTTAGCTCCATTCTCCCACGAAGGGCATATTGAAGATATGGCATTGTCACTGGCAGCAACGGGAGACATCCGCATAGCGGCGTGGATGATGAACAGCAATACACTGCTCACGCTGGCGCTGGACCGTTATCCCGACAAAGATTATGTGATGGAACCCAGCGCGCTGCCCACAGGTATACCGTCTACTTTATTGGGCTATCCCATTTACGTGAATGAGTTCGCGTCGGATATTATTCACCCTATTCTGTTTGGCGTTTTTCAACCGCATCAGATCGTGGTACGCTATTTCGTCGGGCAGATTGAGCCGGTGGAATATGAAGCGGTATATGGCCCGCTAAATGCGCCCAAACGTATCCAGCAGAAAGGCATGACCGCCCGGCAGGTTTTTGTGCGCCTTGAAATTGATCCGGCGGCACGTTTGCGGGCGCTGAAAACAAACCCGGCGAAAAAAGGCAAGGCGACAGATGGAAACTAAGGGTATCACCACCTACGGTTACGACCCGAAAACAGGCACGCTCACCTCGCGCGCCAGCTTAAGCACGCCACCGGCGCAGGCCGTCGATTCCGCCCGCGCCGAACGCCAGTTCCAGCAAGCCAAACGCATTTTTATGACGAACATGGAACCGCTGGTAGAGGGGCTGGTGCGGCGCAGCCAGAACACCCGCGACCCGCGCGGCATTACCCCGCGCACCTACGGCGAACAACTCATGGCGCAACTGCGCACGCTGGCGCTCACGGCCCTGACTGCTGGGGCAGGCGGTTTGCGACGGGTGGCGGAATCCGACCTCGCCAAAATGGATGCGTGGCTGGATACGCAGCGGGATTATATGTTCCGCTGGACAGGGCAGTTGGAGCGCGCTGACCCCAAGACATGGCCGAGCAAGGGGCAACTGCTCACGCGCGCCGGGATGTATGCGGAAAACGCGATGCAGTTGGTAGACCGGATGCGGCTGTCGGTGCTTGCGCCGGGATTGCCGGAGATGCCATTTTACCCGAAAGACCGGACGCTGTGCCGCCATAACTGCCTGTGCGGATGGGGCGAGCCGATAATCGTCAGCGCGGCCAACGGGGATTACGATATTCACTGGCGGTTGAACGTGCGCGGAGTCACGGACGAACACTGCGGGACGTGCCTTGTGCGCGCCAACATCTGCAATCCGCTGCAAGTGCGCGGCGGGCGCATTATTACCGACCTGAGAAATCCAGCCCTGTATGCATCCTGATGGAACCACGTTTCGTCATTCCAACGTTGGAAACCCTCGAAACGCTATTTTATTTTGGAGTCGCGCGGGTTCAAGAGGGCACTGCGCCCGTTACCGATGCGCCCGCTGTACAATGCAAACAATGCGGTTGGGTGCATCCGAAGGCCGGATTCCCGCCCATTCATTTGTGCCCTAACGATGGGCAATCACAAGCGTTTCGCGGATTTCGCGCGGGAGATCACAATGATGAATAGCCTACGAGTGCGTGCTGAATTTACAGAAGCCGGGGCGCACCTGCTGGCGCTGCTGTATGCCCGCTATCCTGATCGGAAAATTGCCATCGCAGATTTTCCGGCGAACCGCTTACCGATTTACGCGCGGGGTTGGTCCATCGGCGCATCTATCAGCCGGGACAACGAACCAGCTTATTTTATCGACTTTCACCCGGACGAAATATTGGAACCGGGCTTTGAGTGGCAGTTGGACAAACGGCTGGCAGTGATGCCCGCGCCGCCAGAAGGACTTCCTGCGACGCTGCTCGGTAAGCCAGTCATGATAACGGATACGCTCGCCGAGGGAGTGCGCGGCATCCAATTAGGCGCTTATCACGGGCGGATTGAACTGGAAGTTACCCGTGATCCGAATGACCCGCAGCGGTTTATCGGGAGAGTAAAACGCGATGCCCCTGAATAAATACCGCGCCCAACAGCCCGCCCGCACGCTGCGCTTCGTATTAAAATTCAGCGACTTGAAGACCTTTGACGACACTTTGAAAGCACTGGATGCCGTCGCCCACTCGGAACGCGCCTTCGTGCTGGTAGGGCAGGAGATCGCGCGCGACTTGCAGGACGAATACCTGCCGATCCTGATTCGTCAGTTGCAGGAATATCCACCGCCCGCGCCGCCCGGCAACTTCTGGCGCAACGCCCACAGCGACAAACAGCGCCGCTACGTCATGTGGCTCATCAGTCAGGGCCATTGGGAGGGGCGCAGCGACGCCTTGAAACAGGGCTGGCACGGGCTGGTGACGTTTCACCCCGGCACGCGCGGCGGCATTAAAGTCGTGGTGGAAAATATCGCCCGCAACTTTGAAGGCGAATATTACGCACCTTACGTGGTGGGCAACATCGGGTTGGGAACCAGCGTCAGCAGCTTGACGCGCTACAGCCAGCCTATCCAGCGTTTTCACCGCGTGACCGGATGGAAGCAAGCCGTCCTCATCGTGCAGAGCGCTTATTTCGAGATGCGCGATTATGCGCTGGAATCCTACATCAACAACGCTGTCGCCTTGCTGCAAAGCGCTGCCAAAAAGCGCTAACCGGCCCGCAGCCAATCCGGGAGCCGGTACACCTTCAAGCGCTCCACATTCCCCACCTGTTCCACCAACCCCAAATCCCGCAACTGCGCCATAATCAGCGACATGTGCGTGCGTGAAGGTCGCTGATCGGACGGCAGTTCGTCGGCCACCTCAACGGACGTAAAGACATCGCGTTCCGCTGCGAGGCGCTGGCCGATGCGCAGCGCCTCGCGGTGCATCGGTTGCAGCGATTGCAGCAGCACCTGCTGTAGTGCCGCTTCGGGGGTGGTCTGCTGCGCGCGCACCGCGCGCATCACACGGATGATTTCCGGGGGCTTGACGGCCATGTGTAAATCCTCTCGGTATAACGGACAGGCTGTCCGTCAGCGAAGCAATCGTTTGTAGTTTGTTACACTCATTATACGGAATGCGTTCGCGCCTGCAAGCCACCAATCGCGCAATTTAGTGCGTTTAGCGAGTTTGACACGTTTTTCGCGCCTGCCTAAGATAACGGGAATGGCTTGACTTGAGGTTGTGTGATGCCGTATACCGCCAGCAGCGCCCCGGATTATGTTCCCGCAGAGCGCCGCCGCCAGTGGGCAGCGGTCTGGAATGCCGC
>CAZKIB010000171.1:11820-15026 GCA_964552425.1 uncultured Anaerolineaceae bacterium
ATGCGCAGTATGGGAGCGAGGAACGGGCGTTCCAGATCGCCAACGGCGTCGCCGGCCCGCAAGCCAAAGCCAGCAAGCTGCTCACGCTGCTTGCGTCCCCCACGCCCCCGGTTGCCAAAGGGATGGATGTGCCCCGCGCCAGCGGCGGCCTGCTGATCCACGCGCCGGGCGGCGCAGTCGCACGCACCAAAGCTCAAAAAGCCCCGCCAGGGCTGGTCGAGGGTTACGTGCTGACGTGGGGCAACCCGCATGACCGCGATCTGGAAGGCGAGTATTTCACCCCGGAAACGGAATTGTGCTTTGATTGGTTTACCGAACGCCCGGCCCTGTACCATCACGGGATGGACAAGACGTTGGGCGTGAAGACCATCGGCGCAATCAAAAAATACGAGCCGGACAATCTCGGCCTGTGGGTGCAAGCGCAGTTGCGGATGCAGGATGATTATGCCCGCGCGGTGTATGGCATGACCGGCACAAAGGATTTTGGCTGGTCAAGCGGCAGCGTGGAGCATCTGGTACAGATCGGCCCTAACGGGCACATCCGGCGCTGGCCCTGGATCGAAGGCAGCATCACCCCCTCCCCGGCGCAGCCGTCTAAAACGACGGTCTTTCCGGCGGTCAAAGGGCTGCTGCGGTATGACAGCGGGCCGAAGCGCCTGAGCCTGAAAGCCTATCAGATGCTGATGGGCGACGATCAGGAATTTCGCGCGTACCTCAAAGGGCTTTCACTCGCCAGCGGCGGGCACGGGCCAGCAGGCAGCGCCCAGACGATGACAAAGGAGAACGAAATGGCAAGCATGAAACAGGTCATCCGCGCCGCCCTGCGCAACGCCGGGGTGAAGCTGGAAGACGACGAACTGGATGCCATCGCAGCGGAAACCGAGGACGAAATCCGCGCGGCGGAAGGCAGCGACGACGACGAATACGCCGTGATGAGCGATGACGACTACGAAGACGACGCGCTCATGGCTTTCGACGAAGACGAAGACGCGATGATGGCATTTGATGACGAGGATGACGCGATGATGGCCGAGGACGACGACGATGCGTTTGCGTCGTACCGCGCTGAATCGCTCAACCTCGAAGAAGAAATCCCGACAGAAGCGCCGGATAACGTGGGGGTGATACCCAAGTCGCGGCGGCGCAAAGCGACCCGCAAAAACCCGCGCAAAGCTGCCTATGCGTTCGCGGTGGACGAGTGGGACGATTCCCCGCCGCGCCGCGCCCGCAAGAGCGCGAACCCGGTCTTGAACGAGTTGCAGCGCCTGAACAGCCGTATTGACCGGCTGGCACGCCGCCCGGCTCCGGGTGAAAGCGGCGTGGGCCGGCGCACGGCGACCAAAAGCGGCGATCTGAGCGTGACGCGGGCCTGGGAAGACCAGCCGGAAGTCTATGCCGAAGCCTTCAAAGCCTACCTGGTGCGCGGCCCGGCCCGGCTGTTCGATGAAGAACTGCGCGTGCTGGAAGCCAAAGGCCGCGCCCACCTGTTCGCAGGCGGACGCACGCAGTATGACCCGGCCACCAAATCGCTGAAGGTGCTGAACATCAGCAACGACAGCAGCGTGGGTTACGGCGTCCCGCCGGAGTGGATCACCGAACTGAACAAAAACATCATGAGCGCAACGGTGATGGCCCCGGAATGCCGGACGCGCACCACCAGCAGTGACCGCATCTTGCAGCCTGACCTGCGCACCAGCGATGCCCGGCGCGTCCATGCGGCCAACGTGAGCCATCCCGGTGAAACCGTCGCCAGCGGCGCGGCCCATCGCGCGACGGAGTTCGGGCTGGGGCAAATCCAGATTCCCATTCACGTCGTCCTCATCAGCATGGCTTCGACCCTGAGCGCGCTGGAAGACGTGGCGTTCGATCTGGAACGCGAAATCTCCGAAGCCTTCACCGAGGCGATGGCCGTCTACTACGATACGGCCATTCCCAACGGCGACGGCAACGGCAAGCTGCTGGGCTTCCTGCAAAACAACGACATCACCGGTGCAGCCAGCGTGGGCGTGCAGACCGTCGGTGGCTATGTGGCTGCCGGGGATACCGCCAGCATCGTCAGTGGGGATGTCGTCAAAACTATGCTGTATCACCTGCCTGCGCCCTACCGGGCGAAAGCCAAGTGGTACTGCAACAGCAATACCCTGCTGGAACTCGCCAAGCTGAAAGATGGCGATGGCCGTTACCTGTGGGATGAAAAGGGCACGGGCATTTCCGGCGGCATGCCGGAGGTGCTGCTGGGCAAGCCGGTGGTGGTGGACGAGTTCATGCCGGACATCGCCGCTAATGCTTTCCCGCTGGCCTTTGCCGATCTGGGCACGGGCTACACCATCGGGCAGCGCGTGGACTTTTCCATCCGCCGTTTTGACGAAGTGCGTGCCGATCTGGATCAGGCGCTGTTCATCGGGCGTGCCCGCGTCGGCGGTCAGGCCACCCAGCCTGCGGCCTACAAAGTGCTGCGCATGAGCGCCAGCTAAGGAGCATCGACATGAGCGAACACAGTTTTCTGGATTTGGTATACCCGGCGCTGCTTGACCCGCCCGCTTCGCAGGGCGATGCGCAGACGGCCTACATCGCGCCCTTCGCGGATGAGGAAGTAGACCGGTATGCGTTCCTGCTGAGTTGGGGCGCGGTGGGCACGTCGATTGATGCGGCGGTACTGCAAGCCACCAGCAGCGGCGGCGCGGGCGAAAAGGCCGTGACGGGCGCGGTGATGACTCTGACCAACGTAGCCAATAAGTGGATGGTCATTGACATCGGGCCGGGCGCGCTGGACATCAAAAATGGGTTCCACTACGTCAGCCTGAGCGTGGACGTGGAAGGAACAGTGGTGTGGCAGGTGCTGGGCTTTGGCTACAAGGCCCGTTACCCCGGCACGAAGGCCGCCCACACCACGCAGCACGAAGACGTGCGGGTGTACTTCCAGGAGTAATCCGCCGCTTGAACACACGCAGGGCCGCCCCCGCGCGGCCCTTAACAAAGGATTACGGGCATGGCACGACCACGCGCAAACGCGAACATCGCCCTTCCGCAGCAGGGCAACACGCTGCTGTTGGGCGGTGCGACCGAGATTTACGAAGAATTTACTTATCAGCAGTTACGCTCGGCACTGGCTTACGCCGCCGGGCCGGACTGGTGGGCTTATTGGGATGACTTTCGGGGGGCGGCATCGGCGTCACCATTTGCGAAAAGGACAAACCCGCCGGCCT
>CAZKIB010000172.1:0-885 GCA_964552425.1 uncultured Anaerolineaceae bacterium
GCGCGTAACCCTGCTTGCCGCTGGAACGGTTGGTGATATAGCGCACCGGGTCCAGCGCTTCGGTGGTCCCCCCGGCGGTGACGACCACCCGTTTACCGGCCAGCGGCCCCGTCTGCGCCAGCGCCCGCCGGATATGCCCGATGAGCGCGGCGGTTTCTGGCAGACGCCCCTTGCCCACCAGCCCGCTCGCGAAGCGGCCTTCCTCCGGCTCGATCAGGTGAACGCCCCGCGTTTGTAAAAGTGTCAGATTGGCCTGGGTCGCCGGGTGCTGGTACATGCCGCCATCCATCGCCGGGGCGATCAGGGTTGGACAGCGCGCCGCCAGCGCGGTTACAGTCAGCAGATTATCCGCCATCCCCTGCGCCAGTTTGGCAATGGTCTGCGCCGTGATCGGGGCGATCACCAGCAGATCGGCGCTCTCGCCCAGGCCGATATGGGCGATGTGGGTGGGCAGGCCGCCGCTGCGATCTGCCTGCCACAGGTCCGTATACACAGGTCGCCCGGTGACGGACTGAAAAGCCAGCGGCGTGACGAACCGCTGCGCGGACTCGGTCATAATGACATCGACCTGCGCCCCGGCCTGGGTGAGTTTGCTGGCGAGATCCACCGCCTTATAGACGGCGATGCTGCCGGTCACACCCAGCGTGATACGTTTGTTTTCCAGCAGGGTAATGCGTTCAGTGGGCATAAGCATCCAATTCAGACCTTCCAGATAAACAGGGAATTCCGGGTATCAGCCAAACCTCACCCCGGCCCCCTCTCTGATCGTGCCCGCAACAGGCCGGTGCATCACGACCCTCACTGAGCCAATTTTCGGCAGCGTGAGGACGCGCTCATCCAGCGATACACCATTTCCATACTGCGGGTAGGTGAGCCTGGTTGACC
>CAZKIB010000172.1:925-2804 GCA_964552425.1 uncultured Anaerolineaceae bacterium
GGGGTTCTCCCCCGCCTTCACCCGGCGAAAGAAGGCTTGAAAGGCCAGATCAACCCGCTTCTGCGCGTTCTTCAGTCTTCATTCCCTTAGTTGAGTACCAATTTGCATATCCGGCGACCCTTTATCCCCACAGCTAAAGCAGGAGGCTTTACGGCGTTTTTTTGGTAAAACGGAGCCGGCATCTGACGCCACACGCGCTGCATAATGCCAGCGTGAGCATCAGTCCGGCGAACAACCCTATCGCCACACTGGTGACTATGAGGGCGGCAGCGGTGAGTGTCACGATCATCCCCTTACATCAGGTGCGCCCTGAAAAAGTCAGTGATGGCGTTATAGCAGCGCAGCTTGTTCTCGTACTTCAGCACGTCATGGCCCTCGTCCTCGAACATCAGGTAATCTACCGTTTTCCCCGCCGTCCGAAGCTGTTCCACCACATCGCGGGATTCGCGCTCGACCACACGCGGGTCATTCTTGCCCTGAATGACGAGCATCGGGGCGGCAAGCTGGTGCATGTAGGTGCGCGGCGAACGTTCCGTCAGCAGGTCCTGATCTTTTTCCGGGTCGCCCACCGCGATTCGGAAATAGGGCTTCCAGGTTTCCGGGATGCGGTCAATAAAGGTGAACAGGTCATACGGCCCGAACATATCCACCGCCGCTTTCCACAGATCCGGGTGACGGAAGGCCAGCGTCAGGGTCATGTAGCCGCCGTAGGAGCGGCCCACCACCCCCGCCCGCGCCGTATCAATGCGCGCGTCATCCCCCAGCAGCTTCATGGCATGAACGTGGTCGAGCCGGTCCTGCCCGCCCCAGTCGCGGTCCACATGCTTGGTGTAGCTCAGTCCATAGCCGGTGCTGCCGCGCACATTGGGCACGAACACCGCGAAACCGTTGAGCGTGAGGAACTGAATGAGCGGCATCGAAAACCACGCAAAGTCGGGGCGCTCCTGGCTCTGCGGCCCCCCGTGTACGTAATAAACCAGCGGATAGGGCGCTGGATAACCGAGCGACTCCGCCGGGAGGTACAGCCGCGCGGAAATACGCAGGCCATCATGCGATCTGAAGGAGGCATCCTCCCCGCTGGAAAGGACTTCCACAGGAATGCCGAGGATGCGTTCACGAGTGTGCTGCCGAGTCGCGCCGCCATCCACCGTGTAAATCTGTGTGGGGGAGGTGGCTGTCGAATAGGCCAGAATATGGCGGCCGCTGCCTTTGTCGTAGAAATATGATTCCAGCGCGCCGCCGGCGATCTGGCCTGCGCCGCAGATGACCTGACCGAGCGTCATCGTGAGCGCAGCAGGGTCGAATGTCGCTTCATACAGCCACGATACGCCGTCAATGTTGTAGCCGACCAGATAACGATGACCATGTAGATGGCCCAGGCGGTCCAACTCACCCGCCCCGCTGTGCCGCACACCGCTGATATTGACTTGCTGAAGCGCGTTTCCGCCGTCCACATCGAGATAACCGAGTCCGCCCGCGTCATCGAACAGGGTAGTTATCAACAGCACGCCGCGATTGTCGTTGACAAAATGCACCCCGGTGATGCCGTTGAGCGGCACTTCCTCACCCTCGGCGCGGTTTTCCAGAGGCTTGCCGTACAGCAGCCGCACAGTGCCTTTGTCCCACAGATAGACGACGTTATCCCCCATCGTGTACTGGTCGATGATCGTTGCGCGGGTGTGGTCGCTGCTGACGCCGTCGACAAATGTGCCCCATTCGGTGGTGTGCAGCGCGACCAGTTCGCCGGTGTTCAGGTCCGCCTGATAAGCGGTGCTGGATGAATCCTGCCGGGATTCAGCGGTCAGATAAACCGTGCTGCGGTCCGCATCGCACAGCAGGCAGTGAACGCGGTTGGCGGCGAACTGATCGCCAAAGGCCG
>CAZKIB010000172.1:2827-12078 GCA_964552425.1 uncultured Anaerolineaceae bacterium
CCGTCAATGGGAATCAGCATCGGCTGGTAATTTTCGTCGCCGTTATCGTCCAGCATGATGAGGATTTTGCCAAGCGCGGGGAACACATAATAGGCATAGCGGGCCATCAGGTGCGGGTTTTGCAGCACCACATCCGGCGGCAGCAGCGGCTCCGGCACACTCCCGCCGAAGTCCATGACATACAGGCTCATGTGGCCGCTGAGGTTGCTGATAAAGTAGATGCGGTTGTCCCACAACTGGGGCGCGAGGAACAGCCGGGCCGACAGCAGCCCTTCGATGCGATATGAGGTCACAGTCAGACTCCTGCTTCAAGCTGAGAAAAGATCGTGATTACTGTACCACAGCGCGGGGTATTTTGTTCGATTTCGTTATTCGCCGAATGTGCCGCACAGTGTCAGCAGGTCATGTTCGCCTTCAACTTCGCGCAGCGCGGCGACCAGTTCATCCGGCAGCTTGAACCACTCGCTGCTGACACGATATTCGCGTAAGGCATCGTGGATGAGCCGTTCGGTTTTGCGCGCGAACATGGTGGGGACGGTGTGCAGCAGTTTCATATCGAGGACACCGGGCACGCTCAACTGCTCCATACGCCGGTGCGCATTCTGACTCACGCCAATTTTGTGGAAACCCGAAGACGACTCGGCAAAGTAGATGTCCTGCCGGTACATCGCCGGGGGTTTGCGAATCCGAGACCCGTGCATTGCAAACCAACCCGCAAAACTTGTTTGAATTCCGTTTCAAAGTATAGCACAAATGGGCTTTTCAAGTAAGAGGGGACTTAAATTTTCCTGCTGAAATCCGCGTGGTTGACGGTGACTCGCGCTTCGGGTAGGCTGGCGATAGTGAAAGGGCGTGTGATGGAAACCATTCTCAGTATCAACCTGATTGTATCGGATCCAAAAATCCGCAGCGGTCGGCCAGTCATTGCCGGAACGGGCATAACTGTAGAAGATGTGGCAATTGCGACAGTTTATCACAGTCAGGATGCCGATGGGATCGCCGCCTGGTATGATTTGACATTAGCGCAGGTCCATGCAGCGCTGGCCTATTACTACGAACACAAGGCCGAAATTGACGCCAGTATCCGGGAACGCCGCCGTATGGCCGATGAACTGAAGGAACAGCTTGGTGGTGGACGAAATTCGCTTCTACCTCGATGAAAATATTCCTGTTCTTGTCGGACAGTCGCAGCCTATCCGGCAAAGCACCACAAATCCCTTAGGGATTCAGACACCGCTGCCCCAGTCCCAACGGGACTTGTTTTACCTTGCCGTCGATTTCAATCGGCGGCACAAGCTGAAAAGTTCATAACAGCCTGATTCCTCATCAGCACAACATGTCCCACAGGGGCATGTCATAATTGTAGTATGGGCCGTCAAAGATCGAAATTTCGATCACCCCTGATTGCGAATCATCCCGATCAAAATCGACGAACACGGGAGTGCGACCTTCGAGACCTGATATTGCAGCCATTGACGAGCTTTCAGGCATGACCGTTGGGAAGGTCACATCCTGATAGTAGGCTTCAATCTCTCGCACAGTCAGGTGTGATGTCACCACGCGAACCGCCTCGTAGCTGCACATATGGCCTGCGCCACCCAGCGCGCCAGAGCGGGTTGACCGGCTCATCTCAGTGGTGTACGGCGGCAGGGGATAATCAAAAAACGGCGCGGCAAAACGCTGGACGGTCAGTTCCCGATGCACGTAGGATGCGAGAAGGACACAGGCCAGCAGCAGGTACAGGCCAAGCGCCGGGAGCGCGGCAAGCAGAATCAGTCCCACTACCCGTTTGAGGTGTATCCGCCAATCTATGTTTAATTTACTCATAACCCGGTCTACCCGGCCCGGCGGGCCAGCACAAGGACAAAGCTGCCTTCGGTATTCGGATCGCCGGTTTCACCGCTGTAGCGTGTGGCGCGGATATAATACGTCCCGGTCACGGGGATGCGGTACTCATTGATACGCGCGTTCTGGCCGCCGCCGCTGTCGTCATCGCTGACGATGGGGCGCTGGTCACTGTTGAGAACACTCACAATCGAGTCGAGGTTGCCATCGCCGCGATTCATCGACACCGTGATGGTGTCGCCCTCAATGCCCCAGAAGGCGTACAGCCGTTCGGGCGTTTCGCTGTCGATGCGGCCTGTCACTGTCACGCCGTAGCCGATGCGCTCCACCCCTTCGGGAATTTCATCGAAGGCGTTGCCAAAACTCTGAAGTTCCAGCCGGAACGCGCCGCTAGTCTGCCCGTTTTCGCGGTCAAAGCGCGTGGCGATAATGTAGTACGTGCCCGTGTTCGGGATGCGGTACTGGTCGATGAGGGCGTTCTGGCCGCCGCCGCTGTCGTCGTCGCTGACCAGTTCGGTCAGGCCGGCATCCGCCAGCACCACAAACGAATCCAGCGCGCCGGCAGCGCCCCGGCTCATGCGCACGCTGATGATGTCGTCGGCCTGTGCCTCGAAGCGATAATACTTGCTGAACTGGCGGTTGTTCAGCTCACCGTCAATGGTTTCTCCGGGACGCAGCAGCACGGCAGTCTGCGGCGTGTTGCCCAGGCCGCTGTTATCGGCTTCTTCCAGAATGAGGACAAAATTGCCGCTGCTGGTCCCTGCCGCCTGTCCATAACGTGAGGCAACGATTACGTAGGTTCCGTCTTCCTCGATAATCAGCCCCTCCACCGTGCTGTCGAAGGGTGTGGCCGCGCCGAGCGTATCGTCATTGTCGGCCACCACAAACGCCTCGCTGTCCACGACCTGCAAATACGGGTCGAGATCGCCGGAGACGCGCCGCATCCGCACATTCACGATGTCGCCCCGTTCGGCGCGAAAGCTGTAATAGAGCTGCGGCTCCATGTCGCCAATGCTGTTGATGACCTGATCGCCGTAGCGCAGCATACTCCCCGACGCTGAACTGACCCCCACCCGTTCAAGGCTCAGTTCATAGCTTCCGGCGGTTGTGCCGAGTTCAAAACCGAAGCGCCCCACCGCCACTGAGTAACGGTCACTGTTGGGCAGGCGCAGCGCGGGGATTTGCGGGACACGGTTTCCGCTGCTATCGTCCAGCATGACGATCACATTTTGCTGGCTGTCGAAAATCGTCACCACCGGGTCGAGATCACCGCCGGTAATTTCCAGGTCCAGCGCGACCACTTCACCGCGCAGGCCGTTAAAGACATGCACCTGCCGGGGAGTCTGGTTATCCAGCCGCCCGCCCACCGTGCTGCCGTAAATCAACAGGGACTCTTCTTCCTGAGCAGCAGCCGGCAGAACCAACAGACACAACAGGGCGATCAGCAGGATGCGACCCATATCACGCCGAAGGGGGCAGCAGAGGCAGGGTGATGGTAAAGGTTGTGCCCACACCCACCTGGCTCTGAACCGAGATGGTCCCACCGTGCAGTTCCACCGCCTGCCGGGCAATCGCCAGGCCCAGGCCGGTCCCCGGCAGCGTGCCTACATTTTCTGCCCGGTGGAAGGCTTCGAACAGGCGCGGCAGGTCCTCCGGCGGGATGCCGATGCCGGAGTCGCTGACCTTGATTGTCGCCAGGCTGCCCTCGACGGTCAGTTCCACGCACACATCCCCGCCCAGAGGGGAGTATTTGATCGCGTTACTGAGCAGGTTGGTGATCGCGCGGCGCAGCAGCTTGCGGTCAAAATGGCCTTCCACGCGCCGCTCCACGCCGGTGTAGATCAGCCGGTGCGTTTTGTGATGCACCCATTCCAGTTCTTCGATAATATCGCGCAGGTAGGTTTCCAGATCATAGGTTTCGCGGTTGAGTTCCTCGCCCATGAACTCGGTTTTGCTGAGGGTGGTGACATCGTCCACAATCTCGGCCAGGTATTTGACCTGGGCTTCAATCGCCACGATAGCCTCATTCTTTTCGTCCGGTGTGGCCCTGTCCGCATAATGCTTGAGGAAATCACTCGCCAGCCGGATCGAGGCCAGCGGCGTTTTGAGTTCATGGGACATCATCGAGATGAAACGGTTTTTCAGGCGGCGCATGTCCCGTTCATTATCGAGCGCCACGCCCAGCCGGTCCTTTTCCAGACGCTCGGCTTCAAGCTGTTTGCGCGCCGTAATGTCCTGCACAATGCCGGTGTACATCAGATGATTGTCCATCTGCATCCGGGTCATGGCGATGTACATGGGGAAATGCGTGCCGTCCTTGCGCTGCCCCTCGATTTCATGACCGACCATATTCCTGACCATGAACCGGCTGATGGAATCGCCCTCGCCCTGCTGGTAAGCCGGGGCCACCAACTGGTCGAGATTGCAGCCGATCAACTCCTCCGGGGAATAGCCGAAAATCACGGTCATGGCCTGGTTCGCCGTCAGAATATAGCCGTGCCGGTCCACCGTGACGATGCCATCGACGACATGGTTGAGAATAGCTTCCAGCCGGGTATGGCTTTCCTGTAGTTGAATCTGCACCTTTTTGAGATCAGTGACATTCTGATGCGCGACGATCAGGCGCACGTGCCCATACCACTCAAACCGGGTGATGCGCACCACATACCAGCGGCGTTCGCTGGGGGTGTGGCAGGGATATTCGAGGTAAAATTCGTTTTCCTGCCGGGCAAGGACATCGCGGATGCCCCCGGCCACGACGCGCGCTTCCGGGTTGGTGGCTCGTTCGCACACCAGCAGATAATTCATCCCTACGCCGTAGGAGGTGTCCTGAAAGCCGTTATCACGGGCGAACTGCCGCCAGGCAGCGTTCACCTCCAGAATGCGTCCATCTTCATCCAGGATGGCGACATGTGCCGACAGGGCATTGAGCGCCGCCAGGATAAAGCGCTCGGCCTCAAGATAAGTCGGATCTATCCCCTCACTGTGCTGAAAATTCAGTAATGCAGAATCCACTCAATGCTTCCCAATTTCTCCCTGTGTTGTATTTATTTATAACACAAGAGGGGTAATCCATCATCCTCTTCTTTCCATACCAGCGGCTGTCATGGCTCATGACTTGACAGAATTCGCAAAGCTGCATACACTGTAATCAATTTACCCGTTTAGGCGGGTAATTGACTAAGAAGAACCGGATAACCAACCCATGCTTATTCTCGCGCCGCAGACCATCAAGGTTCGCTTTGAAATTGAGCCAGTCCTCAATGCGACGGACACACTCCTGCTCCTCAGCAGTTTTGATAATCAGTCGGGTTTTTCTGATTGGGTGATGACGACCCGCGCCCAGCTTTCACCAGAGCAGCAGTATACGCATAACCTGCTGCTGAAGGGGATCAAGATTCTGGATCACGAACCGGGCTGGCCGAGTTTTCCGGCTTACCTTGACCATCTGGCCGCGCTCGACCCGGTGGAACTGCGCGACAAAGCCATCACCTGGATGTGTGTGCCGGATAAAGTAGGGGCAATGGGTCTTGAGCCGCTGGATAAGGATCACCTGCTCAATGACCGGGACGCCTTTATCGACTTTCACAAACGAGTCGCCGAGTATCACCAGCAGAAGGACGGCGATGGCGGTTTTGGCCCGGATGATGAGGCCATGCTGGTCGAAATTCATGCCCTGTATAACGACCCGCCGCGCCTGCAAAATCTGGCAGTGCAGCACCTGCGCGCCCTGTGGGACCAATTTCTGGAACCGGACTGGCAGCGCACCCTGCCGCTACTGGAAGAATCCGTGCGGGCATTCGGGCAGATGGATTTCAGCGGCCTGACCGCGCTGGAAGCCATCCGGCTGGTCACGGGGCGTGATCTTTCAGGTCGCTGGGATGAGGACCTGAAAGCCACCCAGGAACTGGTGTTCGTGCCTTCGGCGCACATCGGCCCCTATGTGCGGCTGTTTACCTTTCATGACCGGCGTATCAGCTACCTGATGTTCGGGGCGCGGCTGCCAGCCGGCGCGCGCGGGCAGTCCCCGGCACTCAGCCGATCTGAACTGCTGGTGCGCCTTACCGCACTGGCCGATGACACCCGCCTGCAAATTCTGGAACTGCTGACCTGGCATGAAGAACTGTGCGCGCAGGACATTCTCACCATGCTGAACCTCAGCCAGTCAAGCGCTTCCCGCCATCTGCGTCAGCTTTCCGCCACAGGCTACCTGATCGAACGGCGGCGTGATGTCGCCAAGTGTTACAGCCTGAATATGGACCGGTTCGAGGACACCCTGCAAGCGCTGCGGCAGTTCCTCGAAGTTCATTCGTAAGCGCCTTTATCCAATCCGTTCCTTCCGAACCGCAGTTGGCAGCCAATTGGGGGTACTTGAATCATGCAAAGTCACTGGGTTACTACACAATGCACAGCGCTGCGCCGCCGGGAACTGGAGACCGAAGCGGCCAATTATCGGCTGGCGCGAGCGGGACGCAAAACCAGTCACCGCGTGGTGCGCATCTATGCGCCGGCGATGGCGCGTGTCGGGGTGTGGCTCATTCACTGGGGCGAACGCCTGCAAACCCACTACAGCGATGTTTCCACGCCGGTCACGCCGCGCCGCATAGCGCCATAACGGGTGTCCTCTTTTTTTGTGATATTTGTCACAAAATTTGGGGATGGAAACGACTTCACAGCAGCAGGCAGATGTGCGACGATCAGGGCAGCAGGTCACATCGAAAGGAGGTGTGTCATGCAGGGTACTCCCACTGTGTTTTGGATGATCGCCAAACTGTATCAGCGCGAGATGCTGGCTGCCGCCGAGCGGGAACGTCTTGTGGCGTCACTGCGCAAGGAAACGAAACACCGGCCATTTTACCGGCCGGCGCTCTGCTGCCTGGGCCGCTGGCTGATGCGGCTGGGCCGCACACTGGTGGAACAGAACGAAGAAGATAGGGTCCTCACGCCGCGCAAACGCCACGCCTGATGATAGATGTAACCCGGAATACTCGACGGATGGTACTGCCGCCCGCGTGCTGACCAGTCCATAATCAAGGTGAAAAGGAGGCCACACATGACCACACAGCGTGTCAACCCGCCTTTCACCCGGTCATCCAGCCAGGTTCGGTTGGTGATGGGTTTCAGCCTGATTATCTTTGGCCTGCTCCTGATGGTGGGCAGCACCACCGGGCTGGTGCGGTTAATGGGACTGGTTTTTCTGCTGGGCCTGGGTCTGATGCTGCTTTTGTGGGGTGTCCTGGCCCGCACGCAGGGACCGATGATCCCCGGCGCGCTTCTGACCGGGGTCAGCATCGGAGCGCTGCTCACACAGGAAGTCTATGGCCTGCGCAATGTGGAAACTGCCGGTGTTCATGCCCTGTGTATTGCCGGTGGTTTTTTGCTCATCACCCTGCTGACCGGGGTGTTTTCCGGCCCAACCCTGTGGTGGCCGCTGATTCCAGGGGGTCTCCTGCTGCTGGGCGGTCTGAACCTGCTGCTGGAAGACGCGGTCTTCCTCAATATTGGCGACTTTCTGCCGCTTGTCCTGATCGCTGGCGGGGCGTATCTGCTGCTGAGATTCCAGCGATCCAGTTAACCCTTTTGTGAACATCTGTCTGGTTGCCATTGCCAGGCGGTGTCCAGTCGTATTTTTCTCCTCCCGATTGAGCGCCGAGTCCCATCGACTCGGCGCACTTCTTTTACAGCCAACCGCGCAGCATACATCAAAAATCCCCGCAGTTCATGCAGGGATTTTTGTCTGGTTTTCTGTCTACAAGCGGATGGCTATCGGTTTATCAACTAATCCCCTGCGCCGCTTCTGGCAACCGCCTCGACCATCTGCTGCGTTTCAGGGTCGGTGCGTTTGCTGCGCATGATCGCCCAGCCAACCACCGCCAGCAGCGCCAGCATGACGATAACCACCGGGGTACGGCTGTCCGGGTTTTGCGCCGCCGTGACCACCAGTGGAGCCACGATCAGCGCCACCAGATTCACCACTTTAATCATCGGGTTCAGCGCCGGGCCAGCCGTATCCTTAAAGGGATCGCCCACCGTGTCGCCCACCACAGCCGCTTTGTGCGGTTCGGAACGTTTGCCGCCGTAGTGACCATCTTCGATGTACTTCTTGGCGTTATCCCACGCGCCGCCGGCGTTGCTCATAAACACGGCCATGAGCTGCCCGGCAAGGATGATGCCCGCCAGGAAGCCGCCCAGCGCCGGCGCGCCCAGCAGAAAGCCCACCACAATGGGCGTCAGGACGGCGATGATGCCGATGGGCAGCAGTTCACGCTGCGCTGCGCGGGTGGAAACATCCACACATTCGGCATAGTCCGGCGTTTTTGTGCCTTCCATGATGCCAGGGATGCGCAGTTGGCGACGCACGACGCCGATCATCTGGAACGCGGCACGGTTGACCGAGCGAATCAGCAGGCTGCTGAACAGGAAGATCAGGCCGCCGCCGATCAGAAAACCGATAAACACAATCGGCTCGGCGATGTTGATGCCCGTGCCAAACAGTGTGCGGTTGAGCGGCACGCCCAGACCAAGCTGGACAACGCGCGTATCGGTCAGGAAGGAGCGACACCGCCGCAATGACTGCCGAACCGATGGCGACCCCTTTGGTGATGGCTTTGGTAGTGTTGCCCACCGCGTCGAGCGAGTTGAGGATTTCACCGCCCGCGCCGCCGCTTTCACCGGCCAGTTCCGCCACGCCCTGAGCGTTATCCGAAATCGGGCCGAACGCATCCATCGAGACATTGTTGCCGGTCAGAGTCAACATGCCGATACCGGTCATCGCCACGCCGTACAGCACTGCCGTGAAGGTATCAACGATCTGGTTGCCGCTGCCATCCGTAACCGGGAAAAGCCCGAAGATGGCGACGCTGGCGAGGATGCTGCCGGCGATGACAATAATCGCCCACACACTGCTTTCCATGCCGGTGGACAGACCGCTGAGGATCGTCGTCGCCGGTCCGGTCTGGGTGTTGCGGGCGATGTCCTGCACCGGCGGATGCTCGGTGTCGGTAAAGTAAGCGGTCACTTTGTCAATGATGATCGCCAGCACCACGCCGACAATCACCGACGCCAGCGGCTGCCAGATAATGCTGCCGCCGTTGATGTTGGGTTCGCGCATGTAGGCAACTGTAAAAATGCCGAACATGACGATGCTGATGACCGCCGCGCTGTAGAAGCCGCGTGTGATGGCGCTCAGGGCGTCCTTGCCGGAGGTGGATTTCACCAGGTAGGTACTGATGATCGAACTCAGCACGCCGATACCGCGCACGACCAGCGGGAAGACAATCCAGATCGGGCTGCGCGTGACTGTCGCCAGGGCCAGACCGAGGATCAGGCCGGAGACGATGGTGACTTCGTAGCTCTCGAAAATATCTGCCGCCATACCCGCGCAGTCACCCACGTTGTCGCCCACC
>CAZKIB010000172.1:12119-15015 GCA_964552425.1 uncultured Anaerolineaceae bacterium
TACACTCTTTGCCTACCAGGTCGGCGCCCACGTCGGCGGCCTTGGTGTAGATGCCGCCGCCCACACGCATGAACAGCGCCAGCAGCGTGCCGCCAAAACCGAAGCCTAACAGAGCGTCCGGCGAAGCAATGCCAAAGATGATGAAAATGATCGTACCACCGAACAGGCCGAGGCCGTCCGTCAACATGCCGGTGATCGTGCCGGAACGATAGGCGATGCGCAGCGCATCCGCATAGCCGCGTTTGGGGTCTACTGCGGCGGCAGCCACACGCACATTGCCCTGCACGGCCATGTTCATGCCGACAAAACCGACAGCAGCCGAGAAGACCGCGCCCATGAGGAAAGCGCCCGCGCGCCCGACAGCGATACTGGTCCGGGCCGCCTCGCACTGAGAAGCGCCCTGCTGGACGATCACCGCTTCTTCCTGATAAACCACCGCGTTTTCCTGCAAGAGCGTCAGTTCACTGGCCGCCAGATCAGGGTTCGCGGCGGCGACACTCGCGCGGATTTCATCGGCGCGGACAGTCACCGTTTCACGGGCGGTTTCGGCTGCTTCCGGGCAGAAATGTTCGATGGCATAGGGTGTCGGGTTGACGACGTAGACGCTGAAGAACAGCACGACCACCAGCACCGCGATCAGCACGGCGATGATACGAAGCTGGGAGCGCAGGTAGGCGTTCGCGCCGGTGCGGATAAAGCCCCACACCTCCTGCATTTTGGCCGAACCCTTGCCTTCACCCAGAATTTGCCGCGCCAGCAGCACGGCGTACAACAAGCCTGCGATAGCGATGCCCAGCACGATGAAAATCAACAGATTTTCGACTGAATTTAGCGCACGCATTTTGGAGCTGCTCCATTGTTTAAAAGTCGGAATAGTTTGAAAACGCCTGTGTGATTACAGTGATTTCACCCCCTGCCTGTGTTCTGATGAATGAATCGAGTGTAGCGCAGAACCTGTAGCATGTACCAATATCAAGGCTGAAAATCATCCACTTTCAGGCAATATGTACAATTCACAGGCTCTGTTTTTCGGCGCAATCTGCCGGTGATTTTGCCTGATTCAGCCCGAAAAAAGCAAGAACTGCGCACCCGGCGGCCGGCGCGTCATTTCATGAAACCCAAAGTAAAGTCCGCCGGCCCTGCTCGCTGCACGCGGCAGCCAGTGTCCTGTGAATTCGGGTCGGCTCCGATCTGATTGCGGGCCAAAGGCTTTCAACGATTCGCTCAGGCCAAGCCCACCGCCTTCTGGTATGATTAACGGGTCAGCTATTGAGAAGCGAGTGAGACCGGTCATTTGAAGCGTTTATTCTTCTATCTCCAATATGCCTTTCAGAATCTACGAGGCAGCGGGCGCTGGACCACCTTTGCCGTATTGAGCGTCGCCGCCGGGGTTGCTACAGTGGTCGCGCTGCGTAGCCTGGGCCTTGCCATTGGCGATTCGCTGCTGGTCAACCTGCGCGAATTTAATCGCGGGGACATCACCGTCAGCACCGTCAGCAGCGGGCCGTTCGCCTTCAGCGTGAATCAGGGTCAGTTCGAGGGGCGCATTTTTAATTCGACACGTCTGGAACGGATCGTTTCGACAGCCGCGCGCTACGGTGGCCGCTATACCACCTACAGCATCTACAGCAACGTGCAGATCACAGCGCTCGATTATGTCAGTACAGGCCGTCCGCAGTTTGTCAGTACATTCTTTATCGACCCGCAAAACTTTACGATTGGGCGCGAGATCGTGGCGCTGGACCCGGCGGGTGTGCCGCTGGCGGACCTGCTCACCGGGGGCCGCGAAGTGGTCATTGGGCAGAATCTCGCGGAGGAACAGGGCCTGCGGGTGGGCGACGCGGTGCGTGTGACGGGCACGGAAGAGCCTTTTACCGTCGCCGGGATTGTGCCTACCGATACCGAAGCCAATATTCGCAACATTACGGCGGCGTTTTTCGGTTTCGCTTACTTTCACAAGAACGTGGCCCCGGCCATGCAGTTGAACGCCGAACCCAACTACGTAAGTATCGTGCTGCCGGATGGCACGCCGCCTGAAACGATCCGCCAGCTTGGGCTGGAGTTGTGGGCAGTGCGGGCGGGTATCTTCGCCATGAATACCACGCCGGACTTGCTGGAACGCAACGCGGAACTGGCGGATATGCTGGGCCGCTTTATTGTGGTGCTGGGCCTGGGCGCGCTGCTGATCGGTGGGGTGGGCATCGTCAATACCATGCTGGTGATGGTCGGGCGGCGCACCATGGAAATCGCTTCGCTCAAGACCTTTGGCATGAAACGCCACCAGATCGCCGCGTTGTTCAGCACGGAAGCGCTGCTGCTGGGGCTGGCCGGCAGCGTCCTCGGCATCGGGATTGGCATTCTGTTGAGTTTTGTCGTCAACCGCTACGGCGAAATTCTGATTCAGCAGCGCCTGACCTGGCAGTTTTATCCCGAAGCGGTGATCTTCGGGTTTGTGATGGGCATGGTGGTCACGATGGTGTTTGGTGTCCTGCCGGTGATTATCGCCGCGCGGGTGCGTCCGGCCATTATCCTGCGGCCCAACCAGACGCATCTGCCCACGACCAGCCTGTTCGAAATCGGCATCTCGCTGGCGCTGCTCATTGTGGTGCTGGGCACGATTACCGGGCAGATTGTTGGGCCGCTGTTCGAACGCGCACTGGGCGACCTGGCCCCGCCGCCGCTCATCCTGGGCATCCTCATTATCACCGGGCTGCTTGTGGTGCTGGCAGTACTCGTCGCGCTGCTGTGGCTGATTGTCTGGCTGGTCAGTCGTCTGCCGACTTTCGGCAGTGTGGACCTGCGGCTGGCCCTGCGCAATATGACTGCCCGCCGCACGCGCACTGCCACCACGCTGCTGGCTCTCAGCGCCGGGATGTTCGCCCTCAGCAGCATCAGC
>CAZKIB010000173.1:0-983 GCA_964552425.1 uncultured Anaerolineaceae bacterium
ACGCCGCGCGAAGGGGATGCGGTCCGCGCCGAAGTCGATGCCGAACGCCGCGCTGATATTACCCGCAATCACACCGCCACGCACCTGCTGCACGCGGCCCTGCGCAATCATCTGGGCACACATGTCCAGCAGCGCGGTTCGCTGGTCGCGCCGGATCGTCTGCGCTTTGACTTCGCCCATGACGGCAAAGTCACGCCGGAAGAAATGCAGGCCATTGAAGCCGAAGTCGACGACATCATCACCGCCAATTACCCCGTGCGCGCAGAGGAAAAATCGCTGTCGCAGGCCCGGCAGGAAGGCGCGATGGCACTCTTTGGTGAAAAGTATGGGGAGCGCGTGCGCACCATTACCATCGCGGACAACGGTTCGCGTTACAGCTATGAACTCTGCGGCGGTGTCCATGTCCGCGAAACGGCGGAAATCGGCCTGACAGTCATTATCAGCGAGGGCAGCGTCAGCGCCGGCATCCGCCGTGTCGAGGCCCTTACCGGACGTGCGGCGCGGCAGTACATTCAGGACAATCTCAACACGCTGCACCACATCGCGCACCAGTTAGGAACTACGCCCGAACATGTCACTGAACGCCTGGGCGCGCTTCAGGACGATCTGGCAGCCAGCAAAAAGGAAGTCGCCAGCCTGCGCCGGGAAATCGCCCGTTTCAATTTTAACCGTCTCGTGGATGGCATGGAACAGATCAACGGCGTGCGCGCGCTGGTGGCCCAGGTGGACGACATCACGATGGACAACCTGCGCGAGATGTCCGACTGGTTCCGCAATAAAGTCGACAGCGGTGTACTCGTACTCGGCACAGTGGTGGAGGATCGTCCGCAGCTTCTGGTCGCTGTGACCGATGATCTCACGAAGAAGGGCCTGCACGCCGGCAATCTGATTAAGGAAATCGCAGCCAAAGTTGGCGGCGGCGGCGGCGGACGGCCCACTCTGGCACAGGCCGGCGGTAAGGATGTCGCGCAGCTTCCAGCCGC
>CAZKIB010000173.1:1055-3451 GCA_964552425.1 uncultured Anaerolineaceae bacterium
GTTTATCCAGCTTGAAGCAGGCGACGACGTACCCTCGGTACGGGATCGCCTGTCATTTCATCATCGCAAGCAGGTGCTTCTGATCTGGCCGGAAAAAGGTACAGTCCTCACCCGCAAACTCGATCTGGTGCTGATCCAGCGGGATGCCATCCGCCGGGGTATTCGGCTGGCGCTGGTCACGCATGACCCACAGACCATCCGGCACGCTCAGGAACTCAACATCAGCACCTGCGAAACCATCGTGGCCCGCGAACGCGGGCGCTGGAAACGCGGGCGCACCGGTGTATTCTCCAACCGCATCTGGCGACCTAAAAAAGACACACCCGACCCCGAAGAACTCATGCCGGTTGCCAGCCGTGTGCGCGGTGAAGAAGAGCGTGAACCGCTGCTGCGGCGTATCATCACCCGTCTGCTGCTGGTCGCCTTCGTCGGGATTGTGGCATCAGGTCTGGCCTATATTCTGCTGCCCGGCGCGACCATTATCCTGATCCCCGCGCAAAGCAGCGTCAACAGCGAAGTGAACATCACGGCGGATCTGAATGCCGCAGGGGTCGATATTGAAAATGCCATCATCCCCGCCACATTATTAAGTGTCACTATCGAAGAAACCGGAACCGTCCCCACCAGCGGCGAACAGCGGCTGGCGGATGTCCCCGCGCGCGGAACAGTGGTCTTTGTCAACCAGACCGACAGTCCGGTGAGTATTCCGGCAGGCACAAATCTCAGCACCAGCGCCGGGGTTCCGATTCTGTTTCGCACGACGGAAGCGGCCACAGTGACAGGGGGCATCGGCCAGCAGATCGAAGTCCCGGTAGAAGCGCTGCCCGGTTCAGCCGGAACCCTCGGTAATGTCGAAAGCGGCCTGATTAACACAGTGGTGGGCGATCTGGCGAACCGTGTCACCGTGCGCAACATCAACCCGACTTTCGGCGGGAGCAGCGAAACACTGGCGGCGGTGACGCTGGAAGATCAGGAACGTCTGCTGGCTGTCGTGCGCCAGCAGTTGCAATCGCGCGCCTATGTCGAAATGCTGCCGCGTCTCGATGAATCCCAGTTTCTGATTTTGGAAACCGTGCGCATCGCCGAAGAACGCAGTGACTGGACCACCTTCAGCGCCCAGCCCGGTGACGCCGCTGATACGCTCACCCTCATCATGCGCGCGGTGGTCGAGGCTACCGCCATCAACGAACAGTTCGGCCAGCAGATCGCGTTTGCCAGCCTCGCCCGCCAGATTCCACGCGGGCGCGAAATCCTGCCGGACACCCTCATTTACGAACGCGGCCCCGTCACCAATGTCTTTCAGAACGGTCAGGTCACATTTACCCTGCGCAGCAGTGCGCTGGTCGTCGGCCAAATCGACGCGGACTTTTTGAGCCAGCGCGTCGCCGGAATGACTGTTCCCGACGCGGCAGATTACATGCAGCGCGAACTTGATCTGCTGGAAGGCACAACGCCGCAGATCACCCTCTCGCCAGACTGGTTCGGGCAAATCCCCTGGCTGCCCTTCCGCACGAACATTATTGTTGCGGAGCCGAATCTGTGAGGCTGCTCGGCATTGATCACGGACTGCGGCGCATCGGGCTGGCCGTGTCGGATGCGTCCGGTCTTGTCGCCCGCGAACTGACGATCCTCAAACGCAAATCCAAAGCTGAGGATTTCGCCCGCCTGCAACAGATCATCCGGCAGGAGCATATTGAAGCGCTGGTGATTGGCCTGCCAACCAATATCGGCGCGCACGAAAGCCAGCGCTCACAGGCCGACACGGTCAGAAACTGGGTGGAGCAGCTTACCGGGGCGATTCACCTGCCGGTGGTGCTGTGGGACGAGCAGCTTTCCAGCGTGGACGCGCACGAACTGGCCCGCAGCAAACGCCGCAAACCGAGTGAGCCAGTGGACGATCTGGCCGCCCGTGTCATTCTGCAATCCTACCTCGACGCGGTGCATGATGGGCTGGCGGAACTGCCTCACTGAGAAGTTGCCAGTTTTCAGTTGCCGGTGATCAGATGGTCGTCTGCAAACAGACACTTTATCTGAAACTGAACAGCAGGTTTCAGCCTGTTGCACAAGGACGAAATTTCGGCTTGTTCTCCGGTCTTTTTCTGACAACTGAAAACTGGTAACTTGATACTCACTCTACACCTGCTTCGCCGTCAGAATTTTCGTGATCTGCTCGATATGGTTCATGTCGTGCCACACCGTCAGCAAAAGCTGATCCATCAGGCTGATCGGCCCCCGGCGCGGGTGCTGCGCGATCCGTCCCCAGGCGCTTTCATCCAGACTTTCCAGATAGGTGGTGAAGGCATAGCGTCTTTCATGCCATGTCGCCAGCGCCGCGTGAACATCCTGCTCGTGATAGTGACCTTCGGCTGCTGCCGCGTCCGGGTCCGGGTTGGGCA
>CAZKIB010000173.1:3467-6918 GCA_964552425.1 uncultured Anaerolineaceae bacterium
TGGGCAGCGCCGCGTTCTCCTGCTCAACGGTCATTCTGGCGCGCTCGTGAAAAATCAGTTCCCAATCGCGCACGTGGCACAACACTTCCAGAACGGTCCAGCCGTTCCCGCCATCCCGGTAGGTGCGCAGGTCGGCTTCAGAGACCGTCTGCACGATATAGTTCACTACTTTGGTGGAGCGGTGAAGCTGCTCAAACTGCCATTTGCGAAGCGTAGCTGCTGGCTGCATGGTATCCTCCAGAATCAAAGGTATAAATCCACGTAATCGAGAAAATCCTGATCGCCTGGCGAGTGCCCGAACTGTGTGAGCATAACCGCCGCCGCGCTGCGGTGCTGCATGGCGTGGTTGGCCTGATGCAGCATCATCTGCCACAGTGTATAGTGAAAGACCTGCCCGGTGCGGTCCGTCACCGGAATGATTTCTTCAAGCGCGTCTTCATGCAATCCTGTCAGAAATGCCTGCGTTTGCGCCTCAATGTCATCCCACAGGGCGTGAATGGCCGCCACATCCGCGAAATCTGCGCCCACAAGGTGATCTGTTGCCCCTTGCTTTTGAAACTGACTGAGCCAGTAGCGGTGCGCGCTCAGGGTATGCACAAGTGTATCGCGCACGGATGGAAAACTCGCGCCCACGTGCGCTGTAAACTGTTCATCGGTCAGGTTCGCCGCCGTTTCCAGCATCAGCTTATTGGCCCGGCGCTGTAGGCATAGTAGGTGCGCAGCAGTTCCAGTGTCATCGCTGTTTCTCCTTAAAGACCTGCTCAATACCAGCCGCCCACCATAATAACTGTTCATCAGTTTCAAAGGCGCTGGCGCATTGCAGACCCAACGGCAGGCCGTTCGCCGCTCTGCCAGCCGGAACGGTAATCGTCGGGAATCCCACATGCGTCCAGGGCAGGTTCATGACCGGGTTGCCCGTCGATTGAATGCCTTCCGGTGCGGGGCCAGGCGCTGCCGGGCTGATCCAGATGTCAATGCCCCGGTCTGCCATCCGGCTTTCCAGCCGCTCTCGTACTGTGCGCTGGCTGTCACGTCCGGTCTGCGCCTCTGCCGGGCTGATCGTCTGCCCCCGGTGGATCAGTTCGGCGGTGCGCGGGCGATAGAGTGTTTCGTAACTGGCAAACCAATCCTGATGCACCTCCGCCATTTCACAGGCCATCAGGGTGCGATGCCGGTGATCAATCTCGGCGATGTCCTTCATCACCGGCACATGCAGCACCATGTACCCCGCCGCCTGCAACTGATCAATCTGCTGCCTGAAGGCCGCCAACCCCTCCGGCTCGGCCTGCTCAAGATACGGGCCATCCGGCACGCCCAGCACCGGCAGACGATCCATCTGTACGGCCCGCCACTCCCGGCACAATACCGAGGCCGCCAGCCGCATCCCGGCCACATCCTGCGCGAACAGACCGACATGATCCAGCGAGGGCGCGCAGTAAATCACCCCATCCGCCGGGATACGCCCGTAGCTGGGCTTAAAACCCACAATGCCGCAGAACGCCGCCGGGCGAATGACCGAACCAATGGTCTGCGAACCAATCGCCAGCGTACACAACCCCGCCGCCACTCCGGCTGCCGAGCCGCTGCTGGAACCGCCCGGCGTGTGTGCCAGATTGTGCGGGTTACGGGTCGGCCCCGGCTCAAAATAGGCGAACTCGGTAGTGACGGTTTTTCCGAGAATCAGCGCGCCGTTCTGTCTGAGCAGACGGACACAGACCGCCTCCGGCCCCTCGAAGAGTTCCGCTGGCAGCGCCGAGCCGCCGCGTGTGGGCAAACCTTGCACCCGGTAAATATCCTTTACCCCCACCAGCACCCCATACAGCGGCGGACGCGACTCCGGGTTCGGGAAGTGCGCCTGCAAGGTTTCCGCCTCGTGCTGCACACGCTCCCTTCGTTCTGGTTCTGGCATGAAAGCCTGAACCTGTGGATCAATTTCATCCAGCCGGTTAAGCATGTGTTCAATGGTCGTTATGAGGTTGAGTTCATTATTTCGCAGCGCGGCGGCGGTCTGCGCCAGTGGTGCGGATTCGGTTAACATACACTTGCCTCCAGTATTCGGCCAAACTATAACCTTTTTTCACGGCGTCAGACAGGTATACTTATCGCCACAAAAATGACCGGAGGGGTACATTTGGCACGTCTGATTCAGATTCTCGTCGTTCTTGTGCTGGTTGGCATTGTGTTTGCTGCCGCCGCCGGTGTGCTGCTGTACGTGATTTCAGATGGGCGGCCTGTCAACTTCGTTCAGAAAGAAATCACCCGCCTCAGCCTTGCCGGACGGCAGGATGCCCTCAGTACACCCGTCGGCACGGACACCAGCCCGATCCGTTTTGCTGTGAACTCCGGTGATACCCCGCCGGCAGTCGCCCGGAATTTGTTCAACGCCAACCTTATCAGCGACCCGGATTTATATGTCGACTATGCCTTTGTCAGCGGGCTGGATGTGGAGATGGAAGCCGGGGTTTATTTCCCGGACCAGAGCATGACCATCCCACAGATCGCGCAGATGCTGACCGACTCGCGCAGCAGCTTTATCCCCTTCCGCATTCTCGAAGGCTGGCGCATTGAAGAGGTTGCCGAAGCCATCAACAGCAGTGAGCTGTTTGGGTTTACCGGCGCGGACTTTTTGACGATGGTGGGTCCTGGCGCACCACTGGATACCCCCATTGCAGCAGAGTTTGCCGGTCTGGTCGGTCTGCCGCCGGGTGCGTCTTGGGAAGGTTTCCTGTTTCCCGATACCTACCAGTTACCGCCCCAGATCACACCCGCAGGGCTGCGCGATCTGCTGCTGGAAACCTTTCAGGAAAAAACCGGCCCCCAGGTCGCGCAGGGCGCGGCGGCACAGGGCCTGACCATTTACGATGTCGTGACGCTGGCCTCCATCACTGAGCGCGAATCCGTCCGGCCAGACGAAGACCCGCGCATCGCCGGTGTCTACAGCAACCGGCTGAGCATCAGTATGAAACTTGATGCCGACCCGACTGTGCAGTACGGCATCGGTTATCAGAACGGGACCTGGTGGCCGCAGATCACGCAGGATGACTACACGAATGCAGTCTCTGATTACAACACCTATCTGATCCCTGGCCTGCCCCCTGGCCCCATCGCCAACCCCGGTCTGTCGGCAATCCTCGCGGCAGCGTCCCCCGAAGACCATGAGTTTCTGTTCTTCCGCGCGGCGTGCGACGGCAGCGGCTATCACAATTTCGCTTACACCTTTGAAGAGCATCTGGCGAATGGCTGCTGAACCCACAGTGCGGAGTGCAAAGTGCTTCGGGCTGAGTCGCGCATTCTTCACTCGACTTGTGGTGGGTGTACTCTGCCTTTGGCTGGCAAGCTGCGCGGCTGCGC
The DNA here is from genome assembly GCA_964552425.1 of uncultured Anaerolineaceae bacterium. GTDB lineage: Bacteria > Chloroflexota > Anaerolineae > Aggregatilineales > Phototrophicaceae. The sequence continues at coordinate 6,819 of CAZKIB010000173.1, forward strand.
CCCTGTCGCCCCGCATCGCGCTGCTGGCCCCCTTTGAAGGCCGCTACCGTGAAATCGGCTATGATGCTCTCTATGCGGCGCGGTTAGCGCTGCACGACAC
>CAZKIB010000173.1:6963-8204 GCA_964552425.1 uncultured Anaerolineaceae bacterium
TAGAAAACGCCGCGCATCGCGCCCGCGCCCTGGCCCATGACCCACAGGTGCTGGCGGTTCTGGCCCTCGGCTATGCGGCGACTGACCCGGCAGCGCTGGCCGCCTTTGATGATGTGCCTGTCGTGGTCATCGGGGATTGGGGCGCGCGCCCTGCCACAGAGCGGATCTTCATCCTGTCCAACCCGGCCATCGCCGAGCAGCTCACCATCCCGACACGTATCGACATCCTTGAAGCGGCTGCGCTGGATGCGCCTTTCAAAGGGGGCGAAGTGCTGGCCCTGAATCAACTGGCGGACCTGCGCCCTTCGCTGGATGGCATCTTGATGGTTTCCAGCGCGAACCTGCCTGCTTCACCGTTCAGCGAACAATACCGCAGCAGCGACTCGTTCGCCGGGGAACCAGGTTTGCTGGCCTCCTTAACCTATGACGCGGCCGGCATAGCGGCGCAGGCGGTTCACGGCAATCAGCACCGGTCAGGGGTTTACGAATCACTCAATTCGCTGTCCTTTGAAGGGCTTAACGGAATAATTCGGTTCATGAATGGCTACTGGGCGGACGCCCCCATTCATACTTTCAGCTACACCACAGATGGATTACTCGCGCCCATAGATGACATCGTAGAATAGCGGCAGCGGCTCGACAGGCTGCTTGCTGTACCCGATGGCCTCGTCAATCAGGCTCCGGCAGCGTTCAAGCCGTGACGAATCGTTGGCGTGAATGCTCACTAAAACCGCGCCCGCCGTGACCGGATCGCCGACCTTGACATGCACCTGCACCCCCACCGCCGGATCAATAGCGTCCCCTTTTTTCTCGCGCCCCGCGCCCAGTTCAAATGCTGCCTGTGCGATTTTCAGCGCGGAAACCTGCGCCACATAACCATCCTGTGAAGCGGTTACAGTCTCTACAAGAGCTGCTCCGGGCAGCCGCGCCGGGTCATCCACCATGCGCACATCGCCGCCCTGTGCCTCGACCAGCAGCCGGAACTTCGCCAGGGCCTGTCCGTTCTCAAGCTGCTGCGCCAGCAAAACGCGGGCCGCGTCCATATCCGTCCACTGTTTGCCCTGCCCCGCCAGCCGCAGCATATACCCGGCCACCTCGACGCAGTGTTCGCGGAAATCCGCCGGCCCGGCGCCATTCAGCGTCTCAATCGCTTCAGCCACTTCCAGCGCGTTGCCGACTGCTTCCCCCAGCGGCTGGTTCATATAGGAAATCACTGCGATCATGTCCCGGCCGGCGTCCAC
>CAZKIB010000173.1:8216-14784 GCA_964552425.1 uncultured Anaerolineaceae bacterium
AATTTCGACCATGGTTCGGGCTAACTGGCGCGCATCATCCAGGGTGTTCATGAACGCGCCTTCACCCATCTTCACATCCAGCACGATGCCATCCGCCCCGGCAGCGATCTTCTTGCTCATGATACTGCTGGCAATCAGCGGCAGACTCGGCACAGTGGCAGTCACATCGCGCAGGGCATACAGTTTGCCATCCGCAGGGGCCAGGTCGCCGGTCTGGCCGGAAAGCACAATGCCGTTCTGCTTTGCCAGCGCCTCAAACCGTTCAATGGATAAATTCACGTCATACCCAACAAGGGCTTCCAGCTTGTCGAGTGTACCGCCCGAAAATCCGCGACCTCGCCCGCTCATTTTGGCAGCCGGCACGCCGCACGACGCCACCAGTGGCATGACCACCAGCGAGGTTTTATCCCCCACGCCGCCGCTGGAATGTTTATCCACCGCGTAACCGCCGAGCATGTCCCGCAGGCGCAGCACCTCACCGGAGTGCGCCATCGCCAGGGTCAGGTTGACGGTTTCCTCCCGCGACATTCCCCGAATGCAGATCGCCATCAGCAGCGCCGCCGCCTGATAGTCCGGCAGGTTGCCGGCGCTGTACTGCTGCACAAACCAGTCAATTTCCGCTTTCGTAAGCGCCTCGCCGTCGCGCTTCTTCGCCAGAATATCCACTGCTCGAATGCTCACCACACCAATCTCCAGTTCGCAAATCTTTCCACTATGATACCGCGTGATCTTTCATTAAACTCTTAGTTGAGGGAAGGTTGCAAATGCGTTACAGTGGTAAATTATCGTAGAAATGAGTACACACGTCTAACATGAACAAACTTAATCAGCAGCGCATTATCCTCGCGATTGCCGGTGTAGCAGTAGCAGCGGTGGTCCTGGTCATCGGCTCCCAGATTCTGGCCGTATCGCCGTCTTCGGCCTCGCCTTATGCCCGTTTTGAAACCATCCCGCATGAGCGGCTGGAAGATGGCGGCTTTATCCTGGGCGACCCTGAAGCGCCGGTCACAGTGGTCGAATTTGCCGATTTCGCCTGCCCGCACTGTCAGGAATACTCCACCGCAATGGAAGAATTCATCGACGAATTTGTCGCCACCGGCAAAGCCCGCCTCGAATATCGCATGTTCATCAGCGCAGCCGACCCGGTGTATGGGCCATATACGGCGCGCCTGGCCGAATGTGCCGCCGAACAGCGCCCGGAAGCCTTCTGGGCAGCACATGATGTTCTGTTTGAAATCGGGCGCGCGCAGGGCCGCTTCAACGACCAGACTGCCCGCACACTGGCAGATCGACTCGGCCTGAATTACAGCGGACTGCTGACCTGTGCCCAGGACGCCAGCCAGCATGAATTTGACCAGCGGCTTGGTATCAGCCTGAATGTCCAGAGTACCCCCACCCTGATGCTGCGCTATGGCGATGGCAGCCCACAGTTTGTCAGCGTGGGTTCGCAGACCTATAATCGCGGCCCTGTGCCCTATAACCTGCTCCAGACCATCATCGAGGGCGCGCAGTAACGCCTGGAGAAACCTTGTCCACAGATGCGCCGCGCATGAGTGACGGCGCATTTTCATATCATGAGACTGCTGCCACCAAAGGAACACCCGTGACCGCCGCGAAACGTCCGATTACCGTCGAAGATTTGAACCGTATTGCGCATGTTGAAGACCCGCGCATCAGCCCGGATGGACAGTGGGTAGCCTATGTCCTCAGCACAGTCGATGCCTTCGAGAACGCCTACAAACGCAACCTCTGGATCGTATCGACACGCGGTGGTGAACCTGTTCAGCTTACGCGCAGCGGCAAGGACACCCAGCCGCGCTGGTCGCCGGATGGCACAACGCTCGCATTTGTTTCGGGCCGTGACAAAAAACCGCAGATTTACCTGCTTCGTGTCGCCTATCCGGGTGGCGAACCGCGCCCGCTGACGAAGCTCACAAACGGAGCCACCAGCCCGGCATGGTCGCCCGACGGCACGCACATCGCGTTCCTGTCGGCATCCAACACGGTAGAACGCGCTCGCGAAGACGCCGGCGAAAGCGACCCACCCCCGGCAGATAAGCTCGAAGCCAGACACCGTGACGAACGCCGTGAACAGGATGAAACCAGCCGGTGGGACCCACGCATCATCCGGCGCATTCCCTACCGGGAAGGAACCAGTTATCTGGATGATCGTCACAGCCAGATCTATGTCGTTTCGGTTACGGAGAACGATGCCAAACCCCGCCGCCTGACGGCTGTGGAAGGGCATCATCAGCCGCCCCGCTGGACGCCAGATGGAAACTTTCTGCTCACGTCCCGCAGCGCCTACCCGGAGCGCGATATGCCCCGGCGCTGGAGCAGCCTGTACCGCATCAGCGTGGCCGATGGCAGCGCCGAACGCCTGACCGACGAAACCCACAGCGCCTTCGACCCGCTGCCTTCACCCGATGGAAAGTGGATCGCCTACATTCGCAATCCGTCCGAAAGTCCCGTTGAACTGATTTCGCGGCTGGCGATCATTCCAGCCAGCGGGGGCGAACCCCGCGACCTTAACCTGCCGCTGGACCGGGGAGCCGATGATGACAGCCAGCGCTGGTCCGCCGACAGCAGCACCCTGTATTTCACTGCCGCCAGCGAAGGCCATCGCAACATTTACAGAGTCACCCTGATGGACGGCGTCATCCAGCCAGCGGTGAGTGGTGAATTTGAAGCGCAGGGCATTGACGTTGCCGTCGATGGCAGCCTGGTGTACAGCGCCTGCACCGCCGCCAATCCCTCTGAACTGATGATCCAACCCGCCGGCGTGTCCGAACCGCAGCCGCTTACACAGGTCAATAAAGCGTTTCTTGAGGAAGTCATCGTTCAACCGCTCCATGAAATCCGCTTTCAGAGCGAAGGCGGTCAGGAGCTTCAGGGCTGGTACATGCTGCCGGTGGGCTACGAACAGGGCCAGCAGGTCCCGCTTATTCTCAACATGCACGGTGGCCCGTTCATCATGTGGGGGCCAGCCACCCAATCCATGTGGCATGAATGGCAGTATCACGCCGCCAGTGGTTACGCCGTGTTCTTCTGCAATCCACGTGGCGCGGCGGGATATGGGGAACAGTTCCAGAAAGCCCTGCACGCCGCCTGGGGTGAAGTCGCCTTCCCGGACTTCATGGCCGGGGTGGATGCCATGCTCGAAACCGGCTTTGTGGATGCGCAGCGGCTGGCTGTCACCGGCGGCTCATATGGCGGTTTCATGACAGCCTGGATTGTCGGCCACACCGACCGTTTCGCGGCAGCCGTCACACAGCGCGGGGTCTACAATCTGGTCAGTTTTTACGGCGTCACTGATATTCCCTGGTTTATCCGCGACCTGTTCGACACCACCCCCATGCAGGACCCGGTTACGCTCTGGAACAAATCGCCGATTGCTTACGCGGACCGCATCAATACGCCGCTGCTGATATTACACAGTGAAAACGACTTCCGTGTACCGATCAGCGATGGGGAGCAGTTGTTCGCCAATATCCGGCTGCGCGGCGGCGAGACCCAGTTTATCCGTTTCCCGCGTGAAGGCCATGAGATGTCGCGCAGCGGTGAACCCAAACACCGTATCAAACGTCTGGAGCACATGGTCGGCTGGTTTGACCGTTACTGCAAATAATACGCTAGGGCCGGGCGCTGCTAAAAATGTTCGGCCTTTTCTTGCAACTTTACCTTCATATTCGCGTATATAATTGAGAAGCTTATGTGAATTATCGAACAAACACGGTTGTCAAAACGTTGTTTGCTGCGTACCATGAGCGCGGGGAGCGAATCACAAGAAGGTAACTGACAATGGACCTGCTGCTGCTGACCGTCGGGGGCGTTTTCGCCCTGTTGTTTGTATTGAATAACCTCTTCCAGATTCTGCGCGGCAAGACTGATCTGCGCTTTTGGGGGACGGTGCTGGCGTTTCTGGTGCTGGTGGTCACGCTGCTGGCTCTCATCCAGAGTTATACCAGCCCCGCGCCGCTGCCGTTGATTGCCACTGGCGTACTCGGCATCGCAGTCCTAGTGATTGTCACCGGCATTATCTTCCTGTTGATCGAAATTTTCCGCCCGGAACGTAAACTGCGCCAGTCTCGCGGCATTCTTGGCATCGGTGTCGGCATTCTGCTGGCCGTTTCAACCGTGACAGTCCCGCTGATTTCGGCCTTCTTCAGCGTCCCGCTGGCAGACCCTGCCCAGATTGCCGCAGCCAACGTGGATGAGGCGGCCCTTGCTGCGCAGCAGGATATTCGCTCCTATACCAACCTGATTCAGAGCGCCAGCCAGGAAGTAGGTGTTGAATCTGAAGACCTGCTTCTGGAACTCACCGGAGAACAAACGCTGAATGCGCTGGTTGCCGGTCAGGGGGGCGATACGGCCCTGGTTCTAACCAATGCGCTGGGCATGACCCGCGAACAGGTTCAGGCACTCATCGCAGATGGCAGCATCCCGCGTTTGCAGGGCACGCTCATGCTGGCGAATCTCGAAGCCGACTTGCAGACGAAACTGAACACCCGGATCACCAGCAGCCAGATCGAAACGCTGGCTCCCATCATTCTGGCGACGGACACCCCCACGCCCACGCCCACAGAGCCAGCAACAGCCACGCCCATTCCAACCGAGACCCCTACCCTGACGCCGACACTCACCCGCACACCACGTCCCACCGAAACGCCAACACCCACCCGGCTGGGCTTCGTCACCCGCACCCCCATACCATCGCCGACCCTGCCCGATCCCTGTCTGGCAACCGTCGATTTTAACCTGAATGTGCGCGCAGAACCCAGCACGGATACTGAGCTTGTCACGGTCATCCCGTTTGGCACGGCAGTATCGGTATTCGCGTCCAACGAGGACCGTACCTGGTGGCTGGTCAGCTATGAAGGCGAAACCGGTTGGGTCGATGGGGAATTCATCACCCGCACCGCGTCGTGCGACAATCTGCCCTCACGCTAGCGTGAACAGCCAATCAAAAATCCCACTTCTGTGGAAAACTTTCGCAGGGGCGCATGGCAATGTGCCCTTTTCATATCCTCAAACAGGCACAGGTATGGGAAAAGCAGCGAGGGCCAGTCGTTGGACTGACCCCCGCGCCCGCAAGGATTAGGTAGCACCCAGGGAGTTTACAAGGTTGAGGTGGGCTTGAGCCGAACTTCGACTTCGGGTTCCGGTTCGTTCTGAGCCAGGAACCGCCCGACAGCGATCAGGGACTTACCCACGCGCAGGCCCACAATACGCGCGATATGACTGGTGCGCTGCGCCCTCGGAAGCCGCTGCACTTCACGCCATTTTTCCGCTTCACGCAGCAGTTCCTGCTGACGCTCCGCGCCCACATTCCATGACTGAATCAACATGCTGATGGACCTCCACAGTCGCTCATTTGTTCGTATTTATCATAGCACGCAATACCTGACACCTATTGTCAGGGTCTCTCAATCAGGGTAAAATGATGATGTTTTGGAACACCCGTTCGTGAAAACCAGGCGCTTTCGGGTAAGTGTAATGATCCCCTGTCCCTTGCTGACCTGCTGAAAGGTTTCCTCATATGCGCGCTGACCGGCTGTTGTCCATCCTGCTGCTGCTGCAATCACGCGGACGCATGACCGCCGGTGAATTGAGCAGTCATCTGGAAGTCTCCGAGCGTACCATCTATCGTGATCTGGAAGCGTTAGGTATGGCCGGCATTCCCCTCTACAGCGAACATGGACCGGGCGGCGGCTATGCCCTGCTGGACAGCTACCGCACCAACCTGACCGGCCTCACGGAGTCCGAAGTGCGCACGCTGTTCTTGTCCGGCGTTTATGCCCCGCTGGCCGATCTCGGTCTGGCGGACGCGCTGGAAGTCGCCCTGCTCAAACTTTCGGCATCTCTGCCGGAAGCGCAGCAGCGCCGCGCCGAACGGATGCGCCAGCGCATTCACCTGGACGCGATCCCCTGGTTCCAGACTCGTGAAGCTGTACCCCATCTCCAGGACCTGCAGGAAGCCATCTGGGAAGACCAGCAGGTGCGCATCACCTACCGCCGCAGCGATGGTCAACTGCGCGAATACACCATTGATCCTTACGGGCTGGTCGCCAAGTCGAATATCTGGTACGTCGTCGGTCATCGGGATGCCGGGATGCGGGTGTTTCGCGTCTCGCGCATTCAGACGCTGACCATAACCGCCGAAAACTTCGAGCGTCCTGTTGATTTTGATCTGGCGGCTTACTGGGGAGAATGGTGCCAGCAGTTCGAGCGCAGCCTCCAGCGCTGGCCGGTCACGCTGCGCATTTCACCGGAGCTTATTCACAACCTGACCGGCCTGTGGGGAGCCTGGGTGCGCCCCCTGCTGGAAAGCGCACCCCCGGACGAACGCGGCTGGCGGCAGATCACTGTCAATTATGACACATTGGACGGGGCCTATCGGGATATCCTCGTTCTGGGCGGTCAGGCCGAGGTGATTGACCCGCCTGAACTCCGCCAGCAGGTCATCGACATCGCCACCAGTATCGTCAATTTTTACAATCAGCCCGGATAACCACTGCCGCTGGCATCCACTGTGCCACGTTCCTGAGCGACCCGCGTGGCATAATCA
>CAZKIB010000174.1:0-13451 GCA_964552425.1 uncultured Anaerolineaceae bacterium
GTCTGCTGAACACGCGCCACCAGTTCGCGGATGCGCAGGTCGTCCGGGCCGATGTTGTTCACCGGGGAAATCGCGCCATGCAGCACATGATATTTTCCGGTATAGGCCCCGGTGCGTTCGATTGCCAGCACATCCAGCGGTTCTTCGACCACCGCGACGGTGCTGCCATCGCGTTTCTCGTCCGCGCAAATCTCGCACGGGTCGCTCACGGTGATATTGAAACACACCGAGCAGAATTTCGTTTCCGTTTTCAGGTTATGCAGCGCGTCGGCCAGACCCTGGCTCAATTCGTCGGGGGCGCGCAGTAAAAAGTAGGTCAGGCGGGCGGCGGTTTTGGGGCCGATGCCCGGCAGACGGGCAAACGCCTCGGTCAGTTTTGTCACCGGCTCAGGTATCGCTTTGCTCATGGGCTTTATCCCGGATCATGGTATTCATCGCGGTAAAGTTCTCAGTTTTCAGTGGTCAGTTTTCAGAAAAGACTTTTCATTCGGAAGACGGAAGTGAGACGAATTGCAGGCCCTCAGCTTTTCGCCAACAGCCAGGAGCTTAAGGCTGAAGAATGCCCATTCTGATAACTGAGAACTCGCAACTGTGAACTCCACAGACAAAAACACGGCCTCCATATCGCAGACCGTGTCCATCCATCAAGGGCCAAAAGGGTGGACTAGCCGAGCAGGCCGCCCAGACCCGGCAGGTTGCCCATACTGCCTTTAATCGCTTCCATTTTTTCAGTCGCCATAATCTGGCTTTGCTCAACAGCCTGGTTCATCGCCACCACCAGCAAATCCTGCAAATCCGTCAGCCATTCGCTGTCGTCCAGGTCGATGGCGTCCTTGTTGATCGTGATGGACTGGACGCGCTGATGCCCGGTCATCACCACCCGGATCGCGCCACCAGCCGCCGACACTTCGACGGTTTCATGTTCGAGCGCTTCCTGCGCAGCCAGCATGTCTTCCTGCATTTTCTGCAACTGGCGCATCATCTGCATCTGATTGGGGCGTTTCATCGTATCGTGTCTCCTTATGAATTGGGATCATTCTTGCGGTACGGGCTGACCTCGCCGCCCAGTTCCAGACCTTTGGCGATCAGGGGATCGTCCGTGTCGATCAGTTTCGCCTGGGCATCGGCCAGCACCACCTGCACGCGCAGGGGAATTTGCAGCACAGTATACAGCGCTTTTTCCAGCGCCTCGCGTTTTTCTGTCGCGCTCAGTTTTTCGCGGAACATATCGTTAGGCACGCCGAGCATCAGGACGTTGCCATTGACCCCGCGCACCTGGGCATGTTCCATCAGCGGCGGCAGCAGTTTATCGAACTGGCGGGCGGCGCGCTGCACCTCCACCCAGCGCTGGGCAACGGCTCCCGGTGCGATCACCGGCGGCGCGCCCGGATTGGCGGCGACTTCTGGCACAGCCGGAGCCGGGGCTGCGGCAGCCTGAACGGGCGGGGCATAGACTTCCTGCGGCGCGCTGACACTTTCGACCAGCGCCAGTTCCAGCGCTAACTGCGGCTGCCATCCACTGCGATAATCGTTCACGGCATCATTAAAAGCCCGCAGCGCTCGCAGCAGCGCGGACCGGCTGATGCGCCCGGCCTGCTGCTGATACAATGCGCGGTCTTCCTGCGACGCTTCGACCAGTTCTGCGCTGGCCGTTTGTGCCAGTAAAATCGCCCGAAGCTGCTCGATCACCTGCTGCCCGAACTGGCGCGGGTCGCTCCCGGCATCCACCGCCAGATTGATGATCTCCAACCCTTCGGCGGCGTCCTGCCGGATAATTGCTTCGATCAGGTCGCGCACGGCTTCGGTGCTGGCCGTTCCCAGAATGCGCTGGGCCAGTTCCAGCGTGATGTGTTCTTCCGGGTCGGTGACAATCTGGTCCAGCAGGCTGATACTGTCACGCACGCTGCCGGTTCCGTGCCGGGCGATCAGTTCCAGCGCCGGACGGTCAATTTCCAGCGCCTCATTTTCGGCGATCTGCTGCAAGCGATCCGCCACGATTTGCAGCGGCACGCGCCGGAACTCGAAGGGCAGACAGCGGCTTTTGATGGTCGCCGGAACCTTGTCGATCTCGGTAGTGGCTAACACAAAGACCGCATGGGGCGGCGGTTCTTCCAGTGTTTTGAGCAGGGCATCAAAGGCGTTGCCGGTGAAACGATGCACTTCGTCAATGATGTAGACCTTGTAATGGCCCTCACCCGGATGAAAAGCGATCTTGTCGCGCAGGTCGCGCACATCATCCACGCCTGTATGGGTCGCCGCGTCGATCTCGATCAGGTCCAGGTAGCGGCCTTCGTTCACGGCGAGGCAGGCATCACAGGTGTTACAGGGGCGCTCATTGGGGTCTTCATGCGTGCAGTTGATCGCCTTTGCCAGCAGACGCGCCATCGTGGTTTTGCCCGTCCCGCGCGGCCCGCTGAACAGGTACGCATGGCGGATGCGGCCCGTTTTGAGCGAGTTCCGCAGCGTCCGGGTGATGTGGTCCTGGCCGATGACATCCTCAAACCGCATCGGTCTCCAGGCCAGGTAAAGCGCTTGTTTGGGCACGAATGGGACTCCGCTAACTATTGCTGGAGTGTGTTATGGACTTTTTTCCACCGGGCACTCATGCAGTTCAACTATTTAATCGGGTAATGGCTCTACTGACCTCACCCCCGTCTCACTGCGTTCGACTCCCCCTCTCCATCGCGATGGAGAGGGGGCCGGGGGTGAGGTTTGGCGAACAAGTTCGTTACCCGTTTATTTTCTTAAACTGCATTAATCGGCGGCGTAAGCTGAACAGTTCATAACAGCCCCTAGAGTTTAGCATCCTTAGCAGGGGGCGGCAACCCACAGCCGCGCTGAATCAAACGATCACAAACTGAAGCGATTCTTCAAACAGCGGCAAATCCTGCGCGTAATCCGCAGGCACAGCGCGCTGAATCGACAGCCATTCTCGCCAGATAATCCCCTCCGCCGGGCTGAACGGGTGCATGGGGTCTCCCTGCGCGACAAGGGCTTTCACCTGCGCTTCCGGCAGCTTGATCGCCACACCCCTGCCGCCGACAAACGCGAAGATTTTGTTATGGATGCGATAGGCCGGGTAGCCAAACGCCTTGCCACCCTTGACCCCTGGTACAGCCAGCAGCAGCGCGTCCATTACCGCTTTCTGGTCCGGGTCATAAGTCATCTCACTCATGATGCTTTCCTGATAGAAATGGAAAATTTGTTCTAAATTTTAGCGTGGAATGGCGCACGAGTCAATGGTTTGGAGGCAGCCCCACCAACGGTTCTGTGTTCGAAAAATGATCCAATCCGGCGTTTCTCATCGGATAGATAAATGTAAATATGACGTGAGTACCGAAGTAAAAGTTGACCCCATCGGCGTGGACAGTGGTATAATGCGTTGGGACAGTCAAAGTTAAAGGATTTCAATCGATGCCACATCTGGGACCCACTGAACTGATTATTATTCTGGTGATCGTGCTGCTGCTGTTCGGTGTCGGGCGTGTCTCGCGTATCGGCGGCGAACTCGGTTCCGCCGTTGCGAACTTCCGGCGCGGGCTGGAAGAGGGCGGCAAGAAAAACACGACAGAAGACAAGCAGGAACCTGTCGAACATAAAAGCTAGCCGGTTGTCGATCTGACAGGAATGCGACAGCGGATTTCAGCCTGTTGTAGAAGAGGCGAAGACCGTCTTGTCTGCTTTGATGCTGAACTGAACTCAATAGCGCCGTTGCGCGCGGCGCTATTGTTTTGTATTGAGCAGCCGGGCGATCTCGCGTTCCACGTTGAACAGAACTTTCTGCGGAACGCCCTGCGGCACTTTGAGGTTGTAACGCGCGATTTCCCCGTTAAGTTTGGCCGCTGCTGTGCGATAAGCCTTCTGCGCCAGCCGCCACGTGGTTTCGGCTTTCTGGCGGCGTTCAAAAGGCATGTCACTGCGGTCTGCATCGCCTAACGCGCCCTGATAGGTTTGTGCCCCTTTGCGCATATTTTCCAGCAGCTGCTCCCGCAGCGTGTCCAGTTCCTTGCCCAGCAGAATCCACTCCGGCGCGAGGTCATTGTCCTTGAGGATTTTGTGCGCCAGTTTCATGTCAGCAGGGGTGTAGGGGTTGTCGTCCAGCTTGAGGGGCTGTCCGCCGCCCGGCAGATTGTTGAACTTGCCCTCGGCATGGGCTTCGTCCAGCAGGCGGTCTACCAGAGATTTCCAGTCGCGTGCCATGAGTTTTCCCCGATTGTGAAATTTTGTACATTCTAATGGATTTAACGAATCGAGTCAAGCAGATGAGAGATGATCTCCATAGCGCAGCATTCCCCACTGCATGAGGATGTGGAAGACCGCCGCGCCGGCGAAATCACCATAAGGAGCCAGTGTCTGCTGCACCACTTTTTCAGAGACGCGCCCGGTCTGGCTGTAGTAATACTGGTTGATGGCCGCCTGTAATGCCACGTCGTTTTCGCCCACGTAGGGATACTCTCCAAACGCGCGGATCACCGTCCAGGCGGCGGTCCAGCGCCCGACTCCCTTGATACCCATGAGCGCGGTGAGGGCGTCTGACGCGCTGCCGGCGTGCAGGGCGTCCAGATCAAGCGCGCCCGCCACAATCTGCCGGGCGATATGGAGCATCACATTCATGCGGATGCGCGTCACCTTCAGCGGAAGCAAATCTTCGACGGTCAGCGGCGCGAGTGTCTCCGGCGTGGGGAAGGTATGGAACGTCACACCGTTATGGGTGATGCGCTGGCCGTAGGTCCCGATCAGCCAGCGTTCGCCGCGCTGCGCCATATTCAGGGCGATCTGCTGCTCGATAATCGTGGTTATCAGGGCTTCAAACAGGCTGGCGGCGCGGATATGCTTGAGGCCGTAGAGCGGTTCCACCAGCGGCCACAGCACCGGGTCGCGGCGGGCATGATCGTAAAAAGGCTGCATGGTCGCCTGCGCACCCAGCAGATGGGCCACCTGTTCCAGCAGGCGCGCATTGTCTACCGGGCCAGTCGACTCCACACAATCAACGTCTAACTGCGGCGCATCCACCGTCCCGCGATTTTCGATTCGCGCCAGCGCCAGCGCGCCATCCTGTTCCAGCACGCGCCAGTACACACCCTCGCGGGTCGTATCCAAAACGCTGTGAAACTGCGACAGCCGCATGGACAACCCGAAATCATACGGCGGGGTGGGATGCAGTGTGCCAATGCGCATAAAAATCGTACTCACGGTCTAGCTGCAAAGTGCCGGTTGTCTGGCCTGACAGGTCAGCCTGCGCGCTGGCACTATCCTCCAGAAGCGTTCCGCGAGGGGGTGCGGGGCTGCTCGGCAGAGGTTTCTGTCCGGCACTCGCTGGCCGGGATCATCAGCACCTGTCCCACGTGGATCGCGTCAGAGTCGGGCAGTTCGTTCAACTGAAGAATAAGCTCCTCTGTGACCCCATTCGCAAGCGCAATGCTCGACAGGGTATCGCCGGTCTGGACGCGATACAGACAGAGCGATTGTTCAGAGTCAGCCGGCTGACTCTGGCTGAATTCTGTCGCCAGCTTGGTGCGTTTGGTTTCAGGTTGGGCGGCTTCGTCACCGGTGACGATTATGCCGCCGTCCATACCGAGTGTTTCCAGCGGCTGCCCGATCAGATCACCAATATCCAGTTGGGTGATGCGCAGTTGGGATGTGCCGGGGTTGAGCGGGGTAATCGTCAGCCGGAACAGCACCGGTTCGCCCACCTCGGTCATATCGCCCAGCGCTGCCGCCGCCACCCGCACCTGACCGGTTTCGTTATCAATCACATTTTCGACGGTCAGCACCTGCGTACCCAGGAACGGCCCAATCTCCACCGTGTCGACCTGAATCACCTGGGGATCAAACTCGATGGTCATACCGAATGCGCTGCATCCCGCCTCCGGGCACTCGATCAGCGCGTCAAGCGTGTCGTTTTGCCCGGTTTCCAGCGTAAGCAGGGGCAGCGAAACGGTCACAGTTTCAACAGCGAGGATCACACCGGGGGCCAGGAACAGGGCCAATACAATGGCGAATAGTCGCAGCATATGATTTTCGCTCCCAGACCTGTTCAAACAGGCAGGTCTGCCAATGCGGCTTCAATGATAATTCCATCATAACGGGAGTTGCGTGGGTTGTCACGGAGATTATTTTTGTGTCGGGTCAGGCGGACTGACCGGCCTCCTGCGGGGTTTTGAGCAGGCGCAGCAGGCGCTGCAAGGCATCGTCATAATTCTGCCGGAAGTCGACCACCGGGGCGAACAGGTCCAGTTTGTCATACTCACAGGTCTGGTGCAGCACCGGCACGACGATCTTGCCGGTTTCGAGGAACCATTTGCGCTCGGTGTTCAGTTCATCCGTATCGAGCGCTGCCGGCGACAGCGCAAAAATCATCAGGCCGCTTTGCGTCAGCGCTTTGGCAATGGAGCTGTGCCAGGTGGTATCGACGCTGATTTCGGTCATGTCCATCCAGACATTGATGCCGTTGGCGCGCAGGCTCTCGGTCAGGTCCACCGCGAACAGTTCGTCGGCGCGAGCATAACTCATAAAGACGCCGCTGCGGGCCGCCCGCTGGATGTGACGGGGCGAGATGAGACGGCGCAGGGCATCGCGCACCGTGCTGTCCTCTGGTTTGAGGGCCAGCGCCCGGCGCAGAGCAGAACGCTTTTCGGTGTCCATTTGAGCGACATAGGCCAGCCACATCCAGGCATTGAAGTTGCCCGGTTCGCGCGCCGTGATTTGCAACACCAGTTCATAGGCGTGCGAAACATCACCTTTACGGGCTAACTGCGCCACCTCTTGTAAGGGATTTTCTGCCATCGCCCACGCCTTTCTCACGTTCTGTCAGGTGAATTCAAGCACCCATCTCTTTATTATAGGGGATGATAAGGGCACTTAATTGAGATATAACGACATTGTAAGCGTCAATCCCCCGATGATTCCTGCAGGGGCGATTTGCTGACCGGCATCTCGTGCGTATCGCTAATGATGCCGAGCAGCTTCTGCTGGCGTTGGTAGCGCTGCTGCGCAAGCTGCCGCAGGTCCGCCACCAGGTCAGACTCATCGGTGATTTCCACGCCGATCAGCGATTCGATGGCATCCTCCATCGTGATAATCCCCATTGTACCGCCGTATTCATCGAATACGAGAAACACATGCTGCTGCCGGTTGGTGAACTCCGCCAGCACCGTATCCACCGTCATGCTTTCAGGGATCGAATCCAGTGGGCGCGCAAACGCTTTGAGCGGCACATTGTCCTGATCCTGCGCGGCGGCCAGCAGCACCTCGCTGCGCAGGACGAATGTTTTGATGTCATCAAACGATTCGGTGTACAGCGGGATGCGCGAATAGGGCAGCACCTTGTGTTTTTTCATCACTTCGCCCACTGTCAGGTCTTCACGCAGGGCCAGCATGACGGTGCGCGGTGTCATGATGTCGCTCACGTAGACGTTGCTCAGGTGCAGCAGATTACGCAGGATGGTATGTTCGCTTTTTTCCAGTGCCCCTTCGCCGCTGCTGATCCCCGCCAGAACCACCAGTTCGGACCGGCTGACCGTTGGCGCTTTTTCTCTGGGCGTCATCAGCCGAGTCAGACGCTCGAAGGCCCAAACCGCCGGATAGGTGATGATAATCATGCCCTGCACGACATAGGCCACGACGGGTGACAGGGGCTTCCAGTACAGCGCGCCCAGTGTTTTCGGGATAATCTCGGACAGGACCAGGATCAGCAGGGTGAGTACGACGGTGATGATGCCGACCAGTTCATTGCCAAGCAGCAGAATAGCTTCAGCCCCGGCCCCGGCAGCGCCGGCCGTGTGCGCGATGGTGTTCAGGGTGAGGATGGCGGCGATAGGCCGGTCCACATTATCTTTTTGCTGGCGCAGCAGCAGGCCAACCGCGCTGCCCCGCTGCACCAGCAGTTCGATATAGGATTGGCTCGTTGAAAAAAGCGCTGCTTCGCAGAGTGAACAGGTGAACGATACGCTGAGCGCAAGCACGATATACAGCACCAGCGCGCTGACAGACCCGCCCCCTTCGCCGGTGACAGGTACAACAGGCGCATAGGCCCATTGGGTAAGCAAGACAGATAATCCTCAATAGCCTGTGGTTATTTCATAAGATAGCAGTGTTTGGGGGCCGGCGCAACCAGCGAAAACGACTTACAGATTAAGAACTGTCGTGATTTGGATAATTTCCCCGCTCAATACCGGTGATTCAAAGCTTTCACCAGCAGCATACAGCCCGTGCTGAACAAGGGCCTTCCCCTCCAGACACCACACCTCGATCTGTTTCCGGGTCGGGTCAACCAGCCAGTATTCGCGCACGCCGAACTGTTCGTAGAGCAGGAATTTGATCGTCTTATCACAGCGCGCGGTTCCTGTCGACAGCACTTCAACCACCAGGTCAGGCGGACCTTCAAGCCGCTTCTCGGTGATGCGGCACTGGCTGTGTTCTGCCACCCAGACAAGATCGGGTTGTGGCACATTCGCCTCATCCAGATAGACAGCTATGGGTGACAGAAATACCCGACCATTGGGAACCACTTGCCGGAGCAAAACATAAATATCCCCAACTGTCGTCTGATGTTCTGGGATGGGCGGCGGAGTCACCAGAATCGTTCCATTCAGCAGTTGGACAGGCTCGTTCGTTTCGGGCAGTTGGAAGAATTTTTCAGCCGTCATCCGAGTACCGCTGACCGGTAGACGAATATCCGTTGGGTGGGTCATCGTTATCCCTGTTGGCTTCCTGCTTTCAGTATGCCTCGAACATGGGCCGCTGACAACTGAAAGTACTCTACAGCGGCTGGCGAGTGGGGGTTCCGGGTTTGCGGGGGTACATGCGCGGGGTCTGAACCACCTTGTCGATGATGACCAGATGATGGGGTTCGTCCACGCCGGGCAGCGTGACCGTCTCGATGCGGTTGATGCGCCCGCCGAGCCGGTCCACTGCGCGGGCCGCGTCGCGGGCTTCTTCCGCCGCCGTGCTGCCCTTCATGGCGATGCAGCATCCCCCGACTTTTGCCAGCGGCAGCAGGTACTCCGCCAGGGCCGGCAGCCGGGCCACCGCGCGGGCCACCACCACGTCATACGCGGCGCGCTCACCGGGCATATGGCCGGCCTCCTCGGCGCGGGCGTGCAGCGTTCTGACACCGCTCAGACCAAGCTGCCGCGCGACATGATCGAGAAAAGCCACCTTCTTGCCGGTGGCTTCCATCAGCGTGACCTGAATATCCGGGAAAGCGATGCGCAGCGCCAGACCGGGGAAACCCGCGCCCGTGCCCACATCCATCAGCCGCAGGCCGGGCGTCATCGGAACCGCCGCCGCGACAGACAGCGAATCGAGGAAGTGCCGCACGCGCACGCCTTCCGGGTCGATGATGGCCGTCAGGTTGGTGTGGGCGTTCCAGGTGGTCAGTTCTTCGGCATACTGCGCGAACTGAGCCACCTGTTCTGAATTCAGCGTGACGTGGAACAGGGCTGCGGCCTGTTCCGCCAGCAGCGTATCCATTGCCTAACGGTCAATGCTGTACATGCCGTTGTACTGCACCTGAGCCTGGTCGCCAAACGGGTTGCGCTGAATTTCGAACGTGCAGGTGCTGTTCACCCGGTCATTCAGCGTGCCCGGCCCATACTTCGCGTAGCCATCATCAATCTGCTGCGTCCAACTGAGTTTGAACGACACGCCATATTTGCCGGGTGACAGATTGCCGATCTGCGCGTAATAGAACACCCAGTAATTCGCGCCGATCTGCTGAATCGGACTGACGATCACATTGGTCAGCGGCGCGGTCTGGAACTTCACATCATAAACCGCTGCGTCGATATGATTCTGGGCCAGTTCTTCGGAACGGGCGAACCACGACCAGAAAATGACGATGTTGTCATTGTCGTACAGGATGCCGGGGTTGGAGATGTCGCGGTACTGGTCGCACTCCGCGAAGATTTCGCCGGGCTTGTTGGAACGACCCACCGGCTGGGGCACACCGATCACCACCAGCGGGTTGCGCGGGGTGACAATCGAGAGGAAGCCGCCAAACGGTGAACGCACCCCCTGTGTGGCGGCGGTGTCTGCGGTGGCGCTGCCGGCGTCCGTGCTGCTCACCAGCGGATTCTGCGGGTTATTGCAGCCGTCCTGCACATCATTGACGACCTCTTCAAAGATCGTGCTGTTGGGGTTGCCTTCGCGGGCCATCACCACGCGGGCGCTGCCGGTGGCCCCGGCAGAGACGGTCTGGCCGCTGGTGTAGGAAAGCTGGTCGCTGACCGCATACGCGCCGCTGACCGGGACCTGCCGCAGATTAGAAGCTGCCTGTCCGCCGCCGTTCGGCCCGGTGAACAACTGGTAATAAATGTCGTAGCCGGCTTCGATTGTGCCGTCAAAATTGATGACACCCTGTGTTTCACAGGCGACGTAAAAAATGTTGATGCTGGACGTACTGGGAACCTGAGTTGTTGTCGTGGTCGTGGTCGTCGTGGTGGTCTGGGCGGCGCTCAGGGAAACCTGAACGGCCAGGATCATCAACGCGATTAGGATGGTGAGTTTGCGCACGTTTATCCTCCTGAACGTGTAGCCACCCAAATATAAACGACAATTGGCAACCTGCCAATGCTGATTAAGCGTGACAGCCTTTAGCTCTTAGCCACTGGCCTATACCAGAGACACCGCAATTCCCGGCTAAAAGCTGATGGCTAACGGCTTCACTCCACACTTGGCAGAGCGGACTTCTGGTTTAGAATGAATAAACTTCTGGGGTATTCAGGCGGCGCGCTGTGCCCGCGTGCTGAGAAAAGGACAAATGTTGTGAAACAATCAACTGTGGTGGTGCTGGAAGGCGACCAGACCGGGCAGGAACTGCTGGTCGAGGCGCTGCGCGTTATTGACCCGGCGATTACCCGCTGTGACATCCACTTCGAGACGTATGACCTGTCGCTGGAAAACCGCCGTAAAACCAAAAATGAGGTTGTGCGCGAGGCGGCGGCGCGCATCGTCGAGACCGGTCTGGGCATCAAAGCGGCCACCATCACCCCTGGCGACCCCGATGATGTGGGCAGCCCGAACGCGCTGCTGCGTGAACTGATCGACGGGCAGGTGATTTTGCGCACAGGCCGCCGCATCCCATCCGTCAGACCGCTGGCCGGGGTTCACGCGCCCATCGCGGTGGTGCGCATGGCGGTGGATGGCGCCTACAACGCGAAGGAATGGCGCGAGGGGGAAGGGCTGGACGAGATGGCCTACAGCACGCAGCCGCTGTCGCGCCGCACCTGCCGCACCGTCGCTGAATTCACGTTCCGCTATGCCCGGCGCAACAAAGCCATCGTCTTTGGCGGGCCAAAGTACACCGTCAGCCCGATCTATGAAGGCATGTTCAAAGAGGAACTGGACGCCGCTGCCGCGCGCTACCCGGATGTCGCGTACAATCCCCAGTTGATTGACGCAACCTACGCGCTGCTGCTGGAAACGAGCGGCGAGCCGCTGGTTATCCCGGCGCTCAACCGCGATGGCGACAGTCTGAGCGATCTGGTGATGAAAATGTTCGGCACAATCGCCGGGGCAGAAAGTGTCATTCTCAACTTTAATGACAATTTCGATGTCAAAATCGCCCTGACCGAAGCGCCGCACGGCACAGCACCCAGTTTGCAGGGCAAGAACATCGCCAACCCGATGGCGATGATCCTGGCGGGGGCGGCTGTCCTGCGCTATGTCGGCACGCCCCAGGCTGTGACCGCCAGCCGCGCGATTTACGAATCGACCCTCGAATCCGTCTACGATGGCGTGCGCACGCCCGATCTCGGCGGCCAATCCACAACGACGGAATTCACCAATGAGGTGATCCATCGTGTCAAAGGCAAGCTGGAAGTCTGGGAATCATTGGGCGAGTAAGGTGACTGAATCAAAAGAGGCGAGTGCAAACCCGCCTCTTTCAGAGTCAAAACCAGGCAGCCTAGTAGCGGTTGTTGCGATCCCGATCCCGGTTGCCATCACGGCTGTCGCGGCTGTCGCGATTGCCGAAGTTGCTGCGCGGGCGGCGATCACCACCGCCACGCGGGCCACCACCACCGCCACCGCCGGAACGTTCCTCGCGGGGGCGGGCTTCGTTGACCACGAGCGCGCGGTCATTCATGCTGTGGCCGTTAAAGCGTTTGATGGCTTCGTTGGCCCCTTCCTGGGTCGCCATTTCGATGAAACCGAAACCGCGTGACTTGTTGGTGAATTTGTCGGTGATGATCTGGATACTGACAATTTCGCCCGCTTCTTCAAAGATTTTACGAAGTTGTGCCTCGTCAGCGCTGAAAGGTAAATTGCCCACGTACAATTTGGTAGCCATTGCTTGCATACTCCTGGGTATGACTTTGTTAAACAAAAATTGATAGGTGGTGAGCTGACGTGGCCGAAGAGAAACGTGTTAACCAGCGGGCATCATTCACTATCGCTCCCAATCATCGCATAAAGGCGATTCATTGTAAATAGGCCGTTCATCCCGCGTGTCAGCACCGTCTTACACATGGCTGTTCGCCCTTACGCTGTCGATGACTTCGGCAGCCAGATCATAACGCCCGTAGGCCGGGATAATGTACGCGCCCTGCACCATCCCCTGCATCTGACTGAGCAGTTCTCCCGCAATGCGCACCCCTTCCTGCGCGGCCTGATCCCCGGCCTGTTCCAGCCGTTCGAAAAGCGCGTCGGGGATATGGATGCCGGGCACTTCGTTGTGCAGGAAACGGGCATGGCGCACACTGTACAGCGGCATGACCCCCAGCAGCACCGGCAGATCAAACGGTTTGCCTTCGATTTCAGCGTAGCGTTTGTGAAACTGCTCGATACGTTCCGGCTCGAACACCGCCTGACTCAGCGCGAAATCTGCCCCGCCTTCCAGCTTTTTGCGCAGCACCTTGATCTCGCGGTCCACATCCGTCGCGCACATATTCAGCGCGCAGCCGACATTAAACGCGGTAGGCTGGCCGATGGAGTTGCCGGCCTGATCCACGCCCGTGTTCAGGCCGTGCTTAATCAGCCGGATCAGGTCGGATGGCGCGACATCATAGGTGTCCATCGCGTTGGGATAATCGCCAATCTGGGTCGGGTCGCCCATGACGACGAACAGATTGCGCAGGCCGAGGGTGTGCGATGCCAGCAGGTCGCCCTGCACACGCAGCAGGTTGCGCCCGCGTGTCGGGAAATGCAGCACCGTTTCCATCCCCAACTGCGATTGCAGCAGGTGGCAGATGGCCCAGGGACTCATGCGCATCCGGGCGGTGGGGCTGTCGGCCACGTTGATGACATCCGCCCCGGCGTCCTGCAAAAGCCGGGCCGCTTCCAGCAGCTTCTGGGGCGTGTGGCTGCGCGGTGGGGACATTTCCACACTGATGACGAACGCGCCGCTGTGCAGCTTGTGAGCCAGTTCAGTTGGTGTTTCCTGCTGGCTGGTCACTTCCTCGCGGGTTTCTTCTCGCACGCGAATCTGCGGCAGCACGCTCCGGGGATCA
>CAZKIB010000174.1:13461-14736 GCA_964552425.1 uncultured Anaerolineaceae bacterium
GTATTCAGCGCGGCCGCGCCGGGAATGGCCTCATCCAGCGCATGGCGCATGGCCGCGATGTGTTCGGGCCGCGTGCCGCAGCAGCCGCCGATGATAGATGCCCCAATGGCCTTGAAGGTCAGCGCGTAATCCGCGAAATATTCTTCCGTCGCCGGATACATCACGCGCCCGCCCACTGATTCAGGAAAACCGGCGTTGGGCATGGCGGAGAAAATCAGGTCCGGGGCAGTCTGGCGCATGGCCTGTAACATGCGGGCGATTTGGGCCGGGCCGGTGCTGCAATTCACGCCGATAATCTGTGCCCCGGCGTCGCGCAGTTCGCGGGCGACGCTGCCCGGCAGATGCCCCAGCAGGGTGCGGTCATCCGGCGCGAAGGTCATCTGGCAGATGACCGGGACATCCGCGTCCACGTCGCGCACGGCGTTCAGCGCCTCAATCAACTCTGCCAGGTCGGTGAAGGATTCCAGTACCACCGCATCCACGCCGGTTTCGATCAGCGCAGCGGCCTGTTCCCGGAAGGCGGCGCGCGCTTCGTCTTTCGAGATGCGGCCATAGGGTTTCAGACGCACCCCCAGCGGCCCTATCGACCCGGCCAGATACACATCCTCGCGTTTACTGGCCTCGATCTCCTGCCTCGCCAGCTTGACCGCCGCCCGGTTAACGGCCGCCACCTGATCGCCCAGGCCAAATTCCGTCAGCTTGTAGCGGTTCGCGCTGAATGTATTGCTTTCGATAAGATTGGCCCCGGCGCTGATATAGGCCCGGTGGACACGCGCCACCTGCTGCGGGTCTTTGAGGTTGAGTTCATCAAAGCTGGCATGGATCGACACACCGCCGTGATGCAGCATGGTCCCCATCGCGCCATCTGCCAGGATGGGCTGCCCCTGCTGAATACGTTCGTAAAACGGAACTTTCGCCATGAGATTGTCCTTAAACTACAAGTTACTGTCGGCTGACAGATGTTTGAGCTGTTCCAGATTGGCCGGGTCGATGCGCCGCGTCCCGCCTTCGATTTCGCCGATCATGCGCGTGATGGCCGTGTTAACCGGGACTGACACGCCAGCGGCCCGCGCGCGTTCCACCACATACCCGTTCAGAAAGGCGGTTTCGGTGGGGCGGCCCCGTTCCAGACTTTGCAGGCTGGACGGTTTGACCTCGCTGTACGGGACCGCCAGTTCCGCCACCGCCTGATGCCGCTGCGCCAGACCCGCCGCGTCGAAATTGGCTGGCAGATAAAACTGCCGGAAATCCACCACCGCAGTTTCCATCTCAACC
>CAZKIB010000175.1:0-14491 GCA_964552425.1 uncultured Anaerolineaceae bacterium
CTGCAGGTTGCGCTTGAAGGATTTGCGGTGATCGATCAGCGCCTGGGCAGTGGTCACCGAAGGTGCAAGCCGAGTGGGGGCGTGAACTCGCTGTATCCTACAAATGGCACGACATTCCACCCGGTGCGGCGCTGCTGGATTTCGAGCTGGGCAAAACTGCCGAATTGACTCACTACGAATGGATCACCGATACAACTGTGGATGACGGTTCAGGCTGGGGCTACATCAAAGATACCGAATACAAGACGGTGACGGAGATGGTCCAGTATCTGGCGGATAACGTCAGCAAGAACGGCTACATGCTGCTCAACGTAGGGCCAAAGCCGGACGGCACCATCCCGGATGAATCCAAAGCGATTCTGGAGGGTATGGGGTCCTGGCTTGGCATCAACGGCGAAGCAATCTACGAGACCCGGCCCTGGAATATCTTCGGAGAAGGGCCCACGAAAATGACCAAGGCGGGCGCCTTCAGCGATACCCAGGAAAAGCTGACCTATACGGCACAGGATATTCGCTTCACGGTCAATGAAAACAAGCTATACGCGATGACTTTTGCCTGGCCGGAGAAAGACTTTGTTATCGAGTCGGTCAAAGCCTTCTATCCGGATGAAGTGCGTTCGGTGGAGATGCTGGGTGTTGATGGTGAACTCAAATGGGAGATGACTGCGGACGGGCTAAAGATCGAACGTCCGGATCAGAAACCCTGCGACCACGTCTACAGCTTCAAGATTACGCGCAACACCTCGCGCTGAGGAAGCCATGATTCTTGGTGATGGCTGAGGTTAGACCCCGGCCATCACTTCTTGAGATTGAGGACAATTTCGTGGAATACCGTACATTAGGCAAGACCGGCCTGGAAGTTTCGGTGCTGAGTTTTGGCGCGTCATCGCTAGGCAGTGTATTTCGGCCCATAGATGGGGCTGAGGGCATTCGGGCGGTGCATGTCGCGCTGGACAGGGGCGTGAACTTTATCGATTGCTCGCCGTTTTATGGCCTGACCAAAGCGGAGACGGTCCTGGGTAAAGCCCTTCAAGGCGTCCCGCGGGACAACTACGTTCTGGCAACCAAAGTCGGGCGCTACGGCGAAGACTTGTTTGATTTCAGGGCGGCGCGAGTCACCCAAAGTGTCGATGAGAGTCTGTCGCGCCTGGGCGTAGACCACATCGATATCATTCAATGTCATGATATCGAATACGGTTCGCTTGACCTGGTGGTGGAAGAGACTATCCCGGCGCTGCGCAAACTCCAGCAGCAGGGTAAGGTCCGCTTTGTGGGGATCACCGGCTATCCCTTGGCGATGTTCCGTTACATTATAGACCGCATCGAAATCGACACGATTCTCTCGTACTGTCATTATTCAATGAACGATACCAGCCTGGATGGACTGCTGCCTTATATGCAGGAACGCAACATGGGCATCATCAGTGCGTCCCCCTTGAGTATGGGGTTGTTGACCAATCGCGGGGCACCGGACTGGCATCCGGCGACCGAGGACATCAAGCAAGTCTGCGCGGAAGCCGCCACCTTCTGTCGTGAACAGGGCGTGGATATCGCTCAACTAGCGGTGCAGTTCGCGCTGCGCAATCCGCACATTCACACCACGCTGGTCGGCACCGCCAATCCGGAGAACATGCGGCGCAATATTGAGTGGGTTTCTGCGCCTTATGACGAAAGCATGGTCGCCAGAGTCCAGGAAATTCTCGCCCCGATCAGAGACAAAACCTGGATGATTGGACGGCCTGAGAACAACTAGAGGTCTGATGGCTCTGCGTATCGACTCTCACCAACATTTCTGGCATTACGACCCGACTCAGCACATCTGGATGACGGGTAAAATGGAGCGCTTGAAACGGGACTATTTGCCTGCGGATTTGCAGCTCGTGATGGCTGAATCGAATATCCAGGGCACGGTCGCCGTGCAGGCGCGTCAAAACCTGGAAGAAACGGAATGGTTGCTGGCGCTGGCCGGGGCCACTCCGTTTATCAAAGGTGTGGTCGGCTGGGTGGACCTGCGCTCGTCCGCTGTGGCGGCGCAGATCGCAAAATATGCTGAGCACCCCCGGCTGGTGGGTCTGCGCCACGTCGTTCATGACGAAGCGGACGATCTGTTCATGCTGCGCGACGACTTTGTGCGCGGTATTCGTGCCATGCAAGCCTATGATCTGGCCTATGACCTGCTGCTTTTTCCCAGGCATTTGCCGGTCGCTGTGGATCTGGTCCGGCAGTTTCCGGATCAGATCTTTGTCCTGGATCACATCGCCAAGCCCTTGATCAAGGACGGGGTGCTGGAGCCCTGGAACACGCAGATCCGTGCTCTGGCGTCGATGGACAATGTTTATTGCAAAGTGTCTGGCATGGTTACTGAGGCGGCCTGGGAGCGCTGGGCAAGGGCCAATTTCCGACCCTACCTCGAAGTCGTCTTCGATTGCTTTGGCACGGAGCGCCTGCTGTTTGGCAGTGATTGGCCCGTATGCACGCTGTCTGGCAGCTATGCCGAAGTTGTAGGCCTCGTCAGTGAGTACATCGGGCAGTTCTCTGAAGCGGAACAGGCAGCGGTGATGGGTGGTAATGCAGAGCGCATTTACAGGCTGTGAATCGAGTCGCTGTGTTCAAGCGGCGTATGAAAGCAGGGCTGTCTGGTCCCGTTGCGGGAGATATCACGCCGAGTCCGGTAGGACATTTCGGCGTGTCGCGGACAGTCCAATTTGATGCGGATAGGATTTGTTGACAGGGCTCCTCGACTGTGCTAATCTACACGTAACCGGTTAAGCAACCGGTTACGAGAGGTGATGTCTGCCAATTTGACAAGGGATGTCCCGCTTTTTACAAAAAGTGCAGAGGTCTTTATGTCAGTTACTTACTTCGTTTCACCAGATGGTGATGATCACAATCCAGGGACCCAGGAACGGCCCTTCGCCAGCCTGCACCACGCCTACGCGCATATCCGCTCCCATTCCGAGTCATCAAACGGCGAAACGATTGTCGTGCAAATGCGGGGCGGGGCTTATCACTTCGAATCCCCGCTGGAATTCAAACCCGCTCGCGCGGCGCAATCAGATCAGGAAATCATCTTCGAAGCCTTCGGTGAGGAGACGCCTGTCATTAGCGGTAGTCAGATGCTGGACTGCGATTGGCAGCCGTATCGGGATGGCATCATGATGTGCGAACTGCCCGCAGTGAAAATGGGCGACCTGGACTTTAGCCAGTTGTTTGTCAACGGCAAACGGCAGATTCGCGCCCGCTACCCCAACTATGATAGTTCTGATCTCAAGCACTACAGCGGTCACATCCGGCCCGCGGGCAAAATTGATGATTCGGTTGTATCCCCTGATCCTGACCTGAATGAGGACATGAGTTTCTCCAGCGGCGCGCCGCGCGGGATTCGCTTTGATCCGACCACATTCACGCAGAAACGCTGGGCCAGGCCGCAGGAAGCCATGGTCCACATTTTCCAGGCCTACTACTGGGGCAACCTCCAGTGGCAGATCAAGGATATCGACTGGGACGCGCAGTTGATCTGGTTTGGACATGGCGGCCACCAGATGGGGGCGAAATGGTCGGGCAGCCCCTGCGAGGTCAACCAAGGATCCTATTTTTACATCGAAAATGTTTTTGAAGAATTGGATGCGCCGGGCGAATGGTACCTGGATCGTGACGCGGGCATCTTGTACTTCATCCCCCCGGCGGATCTCGATCTGGCATCAGCCACAATTGAAGCGCCGGTGCTGCAGCAGCTGGTACGCTTTGTCGGAGATCAGACGGATCCAGTGCGGCACATTACCTTGCGCGGACTTCAGTTCACCCAGACGGTCGCCACCTACATGGAAGAGTATGCCATCCCGTCGCTGAGTGATTGGTCGATCCATCGCGGCGGCGCGATCTTTATGCAGGGCGCGCGCGACTGCCGGATCGAAGACTGTTTTTTCGATGCCGTCGGCGGCAATGCCGTCTTCATGAACAATTACAACCGCGGCAATGTCGTTTCCGGATGCAAGTTCACCGAGACCGGGGACAGCGCCATCTGTTTTGTGGGCTCTCTGGAAACCACAGTGGGCACACAGCGCAACTTCCCCTACGAGTGCGAAGCTGTCAATAATCTCATCCACGATTGTGGCGTCTTCGGCAAGCAGATCGCCGGTGTCTATATCTCCCGCGCGAAGCGAATTCGGGCGGCGCACAACGAAATCTACAAGATGCCCCGCGCAGGCATTTGTATTGGGGACGGGACCTGGGGCGGACATCTCATCGAATACAACTATATTTACGATACCTGCCAGCAGACCGGTGATCATGGGCCTTTCAACGCCTGGGGCCGTGACAAATACTGGTGTCTGGTGCAATCTCATACGGAATACACCGCAGAACGCAGCCACTTTGCCGGGCATGTGCTGATTGATGCCATGGAACCGGTGGTTCTGCGTTATAACTTTTTCAAAGAAAGCTCCGGCTGGGGGCTCGACCTGGATGATGGGGCGTCCAATTACGAGATTTACAACAATCTCTGCGTGGGCGTAAGCATGAAGCTTCGGGAAGGCGCGTACCGGACGATTTACAACAACGTCTGGATCAACGGCGCGAATTCACCCTGCTTCCACGTGGGCAATGAAGACAATCATGATCGCTATTTTCGCAACATCACGGTCATGAGTATTGCCAATTTGTCGCCGGAGCATGATCTGAATTTCGAAATGGGCGCTTCTTACGGCGAGGTCTACACCCTGATCGCGCCCCCGGCACGCGGCCCCTGGCTGGAAGAACTCGATTATAACCTGTTTTACAGTGATCTGGGCCAGTTCGTCGCCCGGGTAAAGGAACGCGGGCATGGCCCTGACTGGCGATATTCGCTCAACGAGGGCACGAAATATTCTCTGACCGAGTGGCAGGCTTTGGGCTACGACACGCATTCCCTCTTTGCCGATCCCATATTTGTCGACGCGGCCAATGGCGATTATCGCGTGCGTCCGGAGTCGCCCGCCTTGAAACTGGGCTTTGAGAATTTTGACATAAGCAGTGCCGGATTGCTGCCAGAATTCCCGGCGAAGTGGCTGGCGTGAGGGAGTAACCCGTCGTACCTGGAATGAAACGAGCATTTGTACACACGCTCGATCTTGAATTGTGAAACATAGTACTGTGGCAGGAAGGAGGGATGTTTGGGGGGGACGGAATAAATGATGTGAGGGTGCGATCAGCAAGTCCCCGTAAGGGGCTGTGGCGCGTTTTGATCTCGAGCAGCACAGCAAGTGTCAGAAAGTCAGCCAGAAATAATAGCGGGCCGGGTGCCCGACGTTATTCAAGGAGGGACAGTGAAATGCCTAAGAAATTGATTCTTATGATCTTGATTTTAATCGCGTTGGGCAGTCTTGCACCGATTGCCCTGATGCAGGAAGCGGTCGAGGGGGAGCCTTTTGTAGACAATCTCTTTGCCACCGTTGATGACTATGAAGCCGCAACCGGCAATACAATTTCAAGCTTCAGCGAATCGCCCATGCTGAGCGCAATGGTCGATTCTGGCGAGCTCCCGCCCCTGGAAGAACGCCTGCCCAGTGAAGCAGCCGTCGTGCGTCCAAGCGAGTTTATCGGTAATTTCGGCGGCGAACTGACTCTCAGCGGTTGGGACGAAGGAGGCGGCTGGTTCTCGCAGCTCATGGAAGACATGCAGCAGGGCCTGTTCGTTACGGACATTTCCGGGCAGAACTACTTTCCAAATATCGCCAAGGGTTGGGACCTATCCGACGACGGTATGACCTTTACCGTGTATCTGCGGGAAGGTATGAAATGGTCCAATGGGGATGACTTTACTGCCGATGACTGGGTGTTCTGGTACGAAAGCATTCTGCAAGACCCTGAGCTGACGATCGGCATTTCGCGCATCTACATGCCTGGTGGTGAGCTGATGGGACTGACCAAAGTGGACGACTACACCGTCCAGTTAACCTTTGCCGAACCTTTCTTCCGGGCTGTTGAAGCATTTTCGCAGGCGACGCCGTATCAACCTTCGAAGTTTCTGAAGCAGTATATGCCGGAGTTTGATGAGAACGCCGAAGCCCTTGTCGCTGAAGAAGGCTTCGAGACCTGGCAGCAGGCGGTGCAGTACCATTCGGAAGGTGGGAGTTACACCTACGATCTGGCCAGGCCGCAGCTAAACCCCTGGGTCATCACCAGCATCGATCCTGGCTCTGTCGTGTGGACACGGAACCCCTACTACTGGCGCGTTGATACCGAAGGGAACCAGCTGCCCTACATCGACAGCGTGCTGACCCTGATCTTCGACATCCAAACCGCGACATCCATTGCCCCAGTTCGCTTGATGTCCGGCGAAGTGGACTTCGAGATCATGGGCCTGAGCATTGGGGATTACCCGGTCCTTCGGCAAAATGAGGAAAGCGGCAATTACCATGTCTATCTCTTTGATGACGCGGCGACTTCGACGGCTCTCGGATTTGCGCTGAACTATACGCACAAGGACCCTATTCTGCGCGAAATCTTCAACGACCTGAGATTCCGTCAGGCGCTTTCCCTGGCAATAGATCGCGAAGACATCAATGAAACCATCTTCCTTGGTCTAACGCAGCCGTATACCGCGCCAGTATCGCCTGCCTGGACCGGTTATGAAGACTGGATGGGAACCTATTTCGCGGAGCATGACCTGGATCGCGCCAATGCACTGTTGGACGAAATGGGACTGGAGTGGGATGCCAATCAGGAGTGGCGCCTGCGCCCGGATGGCGAGGTGCTCTCAATCCTGGGTGAGTGGTCCACCGAGTATCTGGGTTATACTGAGGACCTGCTGAATTTGGTGGTGGGCGATTGGGCCGAAATCGGTGTGCGGCTGGATCCGAAGTTTACTACCGACGACGTCCTTTTCCCGCGCTATGTGAATAGTGACCAGGATGTTGGTATCTGGAACAGCGATGGTGGTGCCGAAAGTCTTGCCCGCCGAGCTTACCCGATCCGGCTGATGCCCCCCTGGCACTGGATGGGCGTTGATTGTTGCGCCATGTCCTCGTATCCCTGGCGTTTATGGCTGGATACGGATGGCGCGCAGGGCGAGGAACCGCCGGATCATATTAAAGAACTGTATGCGTTGGTCCAGGAGTGGCTCGATACACCGATCGGCACTGAAGAATATACGCAGTTGATCAACCAGATCATCAAGATGAATGTTGAGAATTTGTACTTCTTTGGTACGGTCAGTGCGCCGCCGCGCGTCGTCGTGGTGAACAATCGTGTCCTGAATATGCCGGGTGATGGTGGCTTCCTCGCTGGAAGTATGTTCGGTCCTTACCTGCCAGAGACGGCGTTTATCGACGAATAGCAGTTAAGCGAAATGTATCCGGTTCTGTCGTCCTGGCAGAGCCGGATATTTATCTAAAGGCCAGCACCTTATGTTCGGTTACGTAGCGCGTCGTTTTGTCTATATGCTGCTTTTGATCTGGATCAGCAGTATTGCCTCATTTGTCATTATTCAACTGCCCGCAGGCGACTTCGTAAACAGTCTCGCAAGACAATATGCCACGAGTGGTCGAACGATTGACGAAGCTCAACTGAATAACCTCCGCGCGCAATTTGGTCTTGATCAGCCAATTTACATTCAATATTTCACCTGGTTCAAAAATGTGTTGCAGGGCAATTTCGGCTGGTCTTTTAATATGCAGCAGCCGGTTGCCTGGGTCATCGGCGAGCGTCTCGGTCTGACTGCGACCATTTCTATCGCCACTTTGCTTTTCGTCTACCTGGTTTCTATCCCGGTGGGGATCTATTCAGCCACCCATCAATACTCTGTCGGCGACTATATTTTCATGTTTGTCGGCTTCTTTGGCCTGTCAGTGCCCAGCTTCCTGCTGGCTCTGGTGCTTATGTTTGCCTTCTTCAATATGGGCCTGAGTGTTGGTGGCTTATTTTCGCCGGAATATATGCGGGCGGCCTGGAGTGTCGACAAGGTAATTGACTTGCTTAAGCATTTGCCACTGCCGGTCATCGTTGTCGGGACAGCCAGTACGGCAGGGCTTATTCGCGTCATGCGGGCGACCTTGCTGGACGAATTGGGCAAACAGTATGTCGTCACCGCGCGGGCCAAAGGGGTTGGCGAGGTTAAGCTCCTCTTCAAATACCCCGTTCGCGTCGCGCTTAATCCGATTGCCAGCACTATCGGCTGGGAACTCCCTGCCATCGTCTCCGGTTCGGTAATCACGGATCTGGTGTTGGGCCTGCCGACCACCGGACCGATGTTATTCAGCGCAATCATCAACGAAGATATGTTTCTGGCCTCCAGCCTGTTACTGTTTTTGACTACACTCACAGTCATCGGGACCTTTATCTCCGACATTCTGCTGTTTGTCCTGGACCCGCGTATTCGGGTGAATTAGCTCTGGGAGCGCCGTCTGTGTTTGGCGAAGCGGAAAATAAGCAAACTGAACTAAATGCCGAAGAACGCTATTATCTGGCATCTCAATGGGAATTAATGTGGCAGAAGTTTCGCCGTCATCGGCTGGCGATGGTCGGCGGGATTGTTCTTGCCTTACTCTATCTGGCGGCGATCTTTGCAGGCCCACTGTCGCCCTATGACACCGAACACCGGTTCGACAACGCAGTGTATCGTCCGCCGACGCGCGTTCACTTCGTCCATGAAGGTGTCTTCCAGGCCCCCTTTGTCTATGGGGTCAAGAGCGTGCGGGATATGGACACGCTGCAACTGATCTTCGAAGAAGACACGAGCCAGCGCTATCCGCTGCATTTCTTCGTCCGGGGGGATTCATACACCCTGCTGGGGATCATTCAGTCGGATATTCATTTATTTGGAGTGGATGAACCAGGGGCCATTTTCCTATTTGGGGCGGACAGCATCGGGCGAGATCTTTTTTCTCTGGTCCTGTATGGCGCGCAGATTTCACTGTCGATTGGTCTGGTAGGGGTCGCGCTGTCCTTCCTCATTGGTGTTTCGCTGGGCGGTATTTCGGGCTATTTCGGCGGCATGATCGACACGATCATCCAGCGTGTCATCGAGTTTCTCATTTCCGTGCCAACGATTCCCTTGTGGATCGCCCTGACCGCAGTACTGCCGCGTAACTGGTCAGTGGTTCAGATCTACTTTGGTATTGTCGTCATTCTGTCACTGGTCGGCTGGGGTGGTCTGGCGCGTGTTGTGCGTGGCAAACTGCTGGAGCTGCGCGAGCTTGACTATGTTATGGCGGCCAAGATCGCAGGTATAGACGAGTTTTCGATCATCCGCATTCACCTGCTGCCTAATTTCATCAGCTACCTGATTGTGCATCTCACGCTGGCCGTGCCGGGCGTCATTCTGGCTGAAACGAGCCTGAGTTTCCTGGGCTTGGGGCTGCGGTCACCGGCTGTCAGTTGGGGCGTGCTGCTGGAAAAGGCGCAGAATATCCGCAGTATTGTGATCTATCCCTGGATGATCATCCCGGCCTTCTTCGTGATCATCACTGTTCTGGCCTTCAACTTTCTGGGCGATGGTTTGCGGGATGCGGCAGACCCCTACAAACAGTAGGGTCAATCGTCCTCTGTCTTAATCATGTGTACTCGCGGGCTTTTTGTCCATTACGAGGTCGTCCCAACTGCTGTCCAGCCATTGGCTGCGAGCCTGACTGAAGGCATCCAGCAGGATTTTGCGCGTCTCGGGGTTCTCGACAAAGGGGCTGACTTCAAAATACTTGTGGAGTTCGTCCAGTTTCTGGATGAGCAACCCTTTGCTTGTCGACGAATCGGTCGTCGTCTGGCAGATACCGTTGCGCACTGTCTGCCGGTCAATCTGCCTGATCCATTGTTCGGGGATCGCGCCGTTAGCGATGGCTTCCGCCGCCTTAAACTTGTCGGTCAGCGCCCCTCCGGCAATTCGGTTTGTATACGCGCGCAGTATGTACAGGAAAATGCTAAAGAACAGAATCACGACGACAACAAAGCCGATGTACATTAGTCTGGCACCCCACCGGTCTGGTCGACGCCGCGCAGCGTTAGCTCTCTGGCGAAATGGCAGGCCGAAAAGTGTCCTGGCGCGACTTCTTCCCAGGCTGGTTTATCCGTTCGGCAGATGTACCGGCAGCGCGGGTGGAAATAACAGCCAGAAGGCGGATTGGCCGGGTTGGCGATCTCGCCTGAGAGGACGATACGCTCGCGCTGCTCGTCCGGTTCAGACTTGGGTACAGCCGAAAGCAGCGCTTCGGTATACGGATGCTTGGGCGTACTGAAGAGGGCGTCCGTCTCGGCAAGTTCAACCAATTGTCCGACATACATGACCGCGACGCGATCTGAGATGTGTTCGACGACGCTCAGATCATGCGCGATAAACAGATAGGTCAGGCTGAATTCCTCCTGCAAGTCCTGGAGCAGATTGAGAATCTGCGCCTGAATCGATACATCCAGAGCAGACACAGGCTCGTCCGCCACGATTAAGCGGGGATTTGTGGCCAGCGCGCGTGCGATCCCGATACGCTGGCGTTGGCCACCGGAAAAAGCATGCGGATAACGGCGTAGGTAACGCACTTCCAGGCCGACGACATCCATCAGGTACTTGACACGCTCTTCCAGGCTGTGTCCGGAGGCCATCCGGCTGGCCTTAATCGGCTCGCTGATGATGTCGAAAATCGTCATGCGCGGGTCCAGCGACGAATAGGGATCCTGAAAAATCATCTGGGCATGGCGACGGAAGCTGCGGAGTGTCTTGCCATCCAGCCGCATCCAATCAAACTCTTGACCTTCGTGGCGAAAATAGATCTCGCCCGATGTCGGTTCGATGGCACGCAGCAGGCAGCGCCCAACCGTCGTCTTACCACTGCCGGATTCGCCGACCAGGCTCAAGGTTTCCCCTTCGTGAATCACAAAACTCACATTGTCGACTGCGCGCACATAGCCGGAGACGCTTCGAAACAATCCTTGTGTGATAGGAAAGTACTTCTTCAGGTGTCGAACCCGCACAAGCGGCGGCATTTCACTCATTAACTGGCTCCTCGGTCTCATCGTGCAAATAGCAGCGCACCCAGTGATTCTCCTGAACCTCGACCAGGGCAGGGATCGATGCATTACAGCGGCCCTCAATAGCCTCATCACACCGCCGGTAAAAGCCGCACTGCCGGGGCGGGTCAAGCGGAATGGGCACATTGCCCTTGATCGATTCCAGTCGAGTCATCACGCGGCTGCCCATCTTCGGTCTCGATTTGAGCAAGCGTATCGTATAGGGATGGAGCGGACGATAGAAAATGTCCCGTACAGATCCATACTCAACGATCTTGCCGAGATACATGACCGCAACCTGATCCGAAATCTCGGCAATAACGCCCAGATCATGGGTGATAAAAAGCACCGCCATCTGAAACTGAGCCTGCAATTCTATGATCAGGTCCAGGATCTGCGATTGTACCGTAACGTCCAGGGCGGTGGTGGGTTCGTCCGCGATGAGCAGCTTCGGCTGACAGGAGAGCGCCATGGCGATCATCACGCGCTGGCGCATGCCGCCGGATAACTGGTGCGGATACTCATTGATGCGCTGCCTGGGGTTGGAGATGCCCACGCGATTGAGCATATCCAGCGCGATCTCCTCCGCCTGCTTGCGATTGTTCGTCCGGTGGAGATAGATCGCCTCGCGGATTTGATCGCCCACAGAATGCACCGGCGACAGACTGGTCATCGGTTCCTGGAAGATCATCGAGATTTCCTTGCCGCGTATGTGGCGAATTTCGCGTCCGGATGGAGGCAGACTGGCAAGATCAAGACCTTCATCAAGATTATCATGACGCAACAAAATCTTGCCCGATTCGATCCGCCCCGGTGGCGGTACAATTTGCATGATGGATTGCGCTGTCACGCTTTTCCCGCAGCCACTTTCGCCGATCAGGCCGAGAGTTTCTTGTTTCTTGATTGAGAAGCTGACACCGTCCACAGCTTTGAGGACACCCTCGTTGACTTGAAAGTAAGTCCTCAAATTGCTGACTTCCAGCAAAGGGCGTTCCTGAACGGTATCTGGGGCAGGCGAGGGCATTTCCATAAATTTCTCCAAATAAGCTCGTGGCCTTTTTCAAAACTCAAAAAGCCTAATTTGAGCGATTTAGTCCTCGTAACCAGTTGCGTAACCGGTTAATTGAATGGTATTATTGGAAAGGTGATTTGTCAATACAATCACTAGACGAAGCGCAGAATCGTCTGGCGCGGTCGCATACAGTTCGCCTCAGGCCAGAATTGTATCGAAAAGCTTATTTCTGCGTTAATTGTATTCTGGCGCGAAGACATGGAAAACACCTGAAAACATCGCCTCTACACATGTGAAATCGGAGTCTTCTGCATGCTCAAATACGCGATAACTCATCCGCCCCTTTTGCATTCTCTGGCACAGGCCGGACACGGCAGCCGTATCCTGCTGGCGGATTCTAACTATGCTTTTGATGCTTTTGCGCCGCAATCCGCAACGCGGATTTTCCTCAATTTTTCGCCCGGTCTGATCGGCATGGAGGATGTATTGAAAGGCATCCTGCAAGTCATCCCGGTGGAGACCGCACTCGCTGTCATGGCCGACGATGGGCAGACCCCGAGCATCACCATGAAATACCGCGAGATACTGCCAGCTGCCATCCCGATGGAACGCATCAACCGTTTTGACTTTTATGCAAAGGCCAAAGAGCCTGGTACCACGCTGGTAGTCGCCACTGGTGAAACCAGTCATTTTGCCAACCTGCTGCTGACCGTAGGTTTTGTGAATGAAGATGGCACGCCGAATCATTGAAGCCTGACCGTCCTGTTTCGATCCACATGGGCAGTGCAATCAAGACTGTCCGCTGCTGCCGCAGCCGGGGAGAGTCATCCAACCCCGGCTGATGATGAGCCTGATGAAAATCACTCCGCGCTCAGTTCGAGTAAGGCAATCTGAAATGGCCTAAGTTCTGAAAAAGGTTGAGCCTCCAAATCCTCTCGAGTCGATTGTTTGAGCGTTTCACTTTGCAAATTGACCGAGGCGGGCGTTTCCCCAAAGGGTAGTGGTTGGATGGTAAGAGATGCCTGGATAGCCAGGTTATGTTCGAGAATGAACCAGCGGGTGACGAGATAAATATAGTGATCCTCCTTGGACAATTTCTAAGTCTGCTTCGTTTTCCCGATAGAGCAGCGTGTCACCGAACTTACCATCACTGAGGCGGTAGACAAGTGTAACAGCATTCGAGCCACTCCACTCTACATCAATCAGTGTGACCTTTTGTTGTGGGACAATACCGTATACCTGAATACTGCGCAGTAACTGTCCGAGTTGAGCCATAGAGTTTCATCAATATATTTTAGCTGACGTGCGACTTGTACCGTGATGTTAACCGTTATTTAATATTACTATAAGTTAGACGTGCGGGCAGCTTGAGAACGATGCATTTTCGGTAGTTTGCTATTGCAGGGTTAGGCAGCCCTGCTCGGACGCACGAAGTGTGTCCGGTCGGCATGGTCAACCATGCCGACACGCTGGACGACATCTGTAGGGTTGTTCAGCGGTGCTGCGCGTGAGCGCAGCACATCAAGCTCTCCGGCGCATGAGGAGCGAGCGTTTTAGCTCGCTCTCCCCTCAGCCGCGCCGATGTCTCCGAGATCGGAATACTCCGGCTGTAGCGCGAGCATGTGTCCTACACATGTTTTGCGGCTGAGGGGATCGAGTCGTCCGCAGGACGACGGCGCTGCTGCGAGGCAGCGCCAGCAATACGTAAACATACGCACAACATGGGCGACATAAGTAGTAGGAAAAGCCTATCTTCTGAACTCTAGACAGGATTTTACTTGCGGCATATTTACCCTAAAACAAACAAGAATTGCCATACGTACAGCTGAAACCGCGAAGCAAGGCGGACAGAAAATAGCAGAAGCGGCACTTTCGCACCGCCTCTGTCTTGTCCTACGCCAGATCGCACCTAGAACGGAATGTCTTCCCCGTTCTCCGGGTCGTCGCTATCCAGCCGATCCAGCAGCACCAATCGGTTTGCGTCCAAATCCAGACTTGCCTGCGGTGCGCCGCTCTGGTCAACCCACGCGCTCGGACGCAGCCATTCTGTCGTCACCTGAACGAGCGAGCCTTTCTTGACGTACTGCGCTGCGACATCGGCGAGTTTATTCCAGCAGTTCACACGCAGCCACAAGGTCTGTTTCTTGCCGCCGCCGTTCTTGCGATTGACTGCCACACTGAAGCTGGCAACCTGCTGTTCACCGACGGTCTTCACCTGTGGATCGCTGCCGACGAAACCTGTCACCTGAATGTTGATGCTCGTACCCATGATGTTCACTCCTTCGCGCTGTGCGCTTTGTTGTCCATCGACCCTGTGCCGATTTCTGACCAAAGCACAGCAGGTGCAGACAGGCAGCCTTCACCTGCAAGGCGCTACCCGTTTTTGTTGAGTGCAACGGCACAAGCCAGACAAAAACGGGTGAAGCGAAGTCCAACGGACTTTGAAGGCTGCCGCACCTGCTAGACTGGTCAGTGACTAAATCGGCATGGTTTGGGTCAGATGGCACGCGC
>CAZKIB010000176.1:0-5700 GCA_964552425.1 uncultured Anaerolineaceae bacterium
TTATGACTTTACAACTTGTTGGAGTACGAAGACATTTATGAACGGTCAGCAGCTTATCGCGGCACTGCGTTCCGGGCAGCGGGTGTACGGGACGATGATTCTGTCGCCCTCGCCTTTCTGGCCGGCCCGTGTGAAACAACTCGGCCTCGACCTGGTGTTTATCGACACCGAACATATCCCGCTGGATCGCAGCACCGTCGCCTGGATGTGCCAGACGTATAACGCGCTGGAGGTGGCCCCGGTGGTGCGCATCCCTGCCCCGGACCCGTACATCGCGCAGATGATGCTGGATGGCGGCGCGGCGGGGATCATCGTGCCGTATGTCGAAAGCGCGGATCAGGCGGTGGCGCTGGCGGGGTCGGTCAAGTGGGGGCCGCTGAAGGGCCAGAAGCTGCGCGGTATTCTGGATGGCGACCTTACGCCAGAGCCGGAACTGGCCGATTATCTGGGCGAACGCGGCAGCCGGCGGGCGCTGATTCTGAATATCGAGAGTGTGCCGGCCATGCAGGCACTGGACGATATTCTGAGCGTGCCATTTGTCGATTCGATCCTGATCGGCCCGCATGACCTGTCATGCAGCATGGGCATCCCGGAACAGTACGATCACCCGGACTTTGACGCGGCGGTGCGCCAGATTATCCAGACGGCGCGGGCGCATGGCAAAGGCGCGGGCATTCATATTGATTCGCTCCAGCAGGAGATTGGCTGGTCACAGGCGGGGGCCAACCTGATTATGCACAGTTCGGATGTGGTCAGTTTTCTCAAGCAGTTGACGAACGACTTTAACCAGATTCGGGCGGCGCTGGACGCGGCTCCGCAGGTTGAGCAGCAGCAGGTGAATATTTAGGGCAGTGCCTGGTAGAGAACAGGGTCTGTTTGATGGAAGCTGCGCTGGTGACGATACCTCACCCCCAACCCCTCTCCATTCCGCTTCGCTATGGCGAGGGGAGTCGAGCAGCGTGCTACGAAGCAAGTCAGTTCCAAACATTGGTTGTTCGCATGGAAAGGTGATCTGACAAGCACTCTGCACTACGAACCAAGCACTAAGAACTTAACACTTAACACTCATTTTTACCGAAAGAGATGTTTGTGAAATGCCGATTGAAAAAGTAACGGTTTCGCGCAACGACCTGATTTATGAATTTGTGCCGGACGTGACCATTCTGCCGAACGGCAAGCTGATCTGCATTTACCGGGAGAGCGACGGCCATTCGGTGCAGCACTGGTCGCGGCTGGTGACGCGCTCCAGCGTGGACGGTGGACATACGTGGAGTGACCGGCAGGTGCTGGTCGAATCCTTCCCCAACGAAGAAGGCGTGGTGCTGAAGTGGAACTGCCCGCGCATCCGGCGGTTGAGCGATGGGCGGCTGGTGGCGCTGTGCGATGTGATGCCGGTTCCGCCGAATGAAGCCACTGACCTGACGAATTCTAAAATTGTGTTCTGGTTCAGCAGTGACGAAGGCGCAAGCTGGTCCGAACCCGTTGAATCGCCGGTGTTTGGCATCGTGCCCGACAAGCTGCTGGAACTGCCTTCCGGGGCATGTGCGCATGAAAAACGGCCAGTATGAGCGGCACGGGCATTCGACAGAGATCGCGCACCGTTCCGAAGATGGCGGCCAGACGTGGGAAGGGCCGTTCATCGTCGGGCATGACGAGCGTTACAACCTGTGTGAAGGCAGTGTGCTGCTGCTGCCGGATGGCGAACTGGTGTGTTACCTGCGGGAGACTTCCGGCCTGGGGCTGCCGGGGTTCAAATCGTTTTCCAGAGATGAGGGCCGCACCTGGGAGGGGGTTTACCCTACCCCGATGGAAGGCTGTCACCGCCCGGTTTCGGGACTTTTGCCGAGCGGCAAGGTGCTGGTGACGTACCGCTACCGGCAGGGTGGCAGTGTCGGGTCGCGGCTGATTAATGAGCCGGCCAACTGGCGCGGCAAAGAGGTGTCCTACTGGGCGCGCAACACGTTCGCCTATCTGGAAACGGTGGAGAGCGCGAAGGCCCGCGAACTCAAGGAACAGGGCGGCATTATCCTGCCGATTGACCATGACCGCAGCCCGCGTTCCGACAGCGGCTATACCGGCTGGGTGACGCTGCATGATGGCCGGATTTTCTGCGTGAATTACATCGTGGATGATGCCCCGATGGCGCAGATTCGCGGGTACTGGTTTAGCGAGGCGGATTTTTAGAGTGTACACCTCACCCCCGGCCCATACATGGCGCGGGGAGTGAGGTTTGGGATTTAGGAATGCCACAGGGATGGGGATGAACCCCGGCCTGTGTTGATGATTACGGTTCATTGTTTTGGAGGTTTCAGGATGGTGAAAGTACGTTTTGTGATGGTGGTCATGCTGCTGGCCCTGGCGTTTGTGCCGGCGCTGGCGCAGGATGATGTGCCGGTGATTACGATTTACAACAATTCCGGCACGCTGCAATTTGACAGCGGCGGCAGCAACCCCGAAATTCTGGAAGAAGTGACCCAGTATATTGTGGATGCCATCGGCGTGCGCCCGGTGGTGATTGTGCCGCCCGGTGGATCGGCCACGCTGGAAAAGCTGAATCTGCTGCTGGGTTCCAGCGACCCGCTTGATCTGTTCCAGGCCCCGCGCTGGACGGATTACAAGGACGCGATTATCCCGATCAACGATCTGCTGGAGCAGTACGGCGATAATCTGCGCGAAGTGATCCCGGCGGAACAGTGGGGCAAATGCACGGATACCGAAGGCAACATCATGTGTATCCCGCGCAATACGCCGACCAGCCCGTATATCATGTGGGTGCGGGCGGACTGGCTGAATGAACTCGGCCTGGAAGTGCCCACCACTGTCGAGGAATTTGAGGCGGTGATCGCGGCCTTTAAGGAAGCCAAACCAGAATCGTTCATCGCCACGCGGCCGGCGGATTATGTGCAGTCCTCGCTGGGGGGCTGGACAGAGTTTGGCCGCTCGAACTGGATTGACGAAGACGGGCGCATGAAACCCTGGATTTTGCAGCCGGGTGTCGAGGACTGGCTGACGAAGATGAATGAATGGTGGAGCAACGGCTGGTTCTTCGCTGATACGTTCACCGGTTTTGAAGAACCGGAACTGTTCCGCACCTGCAATATCGGCGCGTGGATGGGCTGGTACTCGCGCATTACGCTGATTGTGCCGCAGATCGAAGAAGGCTGCCCCGGCATTGAGTACGTGCGCACCAGCATTACCGGGCCGATGGGCTACATGGCGACGGTCAACCAGCAGACGACTTCGGGTTACGTAGTGACGAAAAAATCGCAGAACCCCGCCGCCGTCGTGCAGTTCATCAACTGGCTGTATGCCGACGTGGAAAATGACATCACGGCGCGCTACGGCATCAAGGACAAGCACTGGTGGTGGGAAGACGAAGCCGCCAAAGTCGTGGATCGTGATCCTGAAAGCGGCTACGTCAGTGAGTTCACGCTGCCCAACCCGATCATCGAAGTGCGCTACAGCGTGCTGGACCCGGCCCGCGCCTGGCATGTGGAGTATCTGGCGACGCAGCTTCGTGATCTGTCTGACGCGAAGATGCCCTTTGACGCGACGGTTCCCTATGACGACAGCCGCATCGCGGAAGAAGCGCCCGGTCTGGGCGACATCAACCGCCTGATCGATGAACAGATCGTGCTGTTTATCACCGGTTCACGGCCGCTGGATCAGTTTGATGCGTTCCTGGAAGACCTGAACCGGGCGGGCATGGAAGACTGGATCAATGCCCTGACGACGCAGTACAACGAAATTACCGGGATGTAAAGAAGGATAGCTTGATGGGGGCGGTTCGTGAGCCGCCCCTACGACGATGATGTCTAAGTTGAATGTGTTGTTTATCGCTGTGGATGATCTGCGGACGGCCCTGAGCTGTTATGACGACCCGAACGCCATCACACCGAATATGGAGCGGCTGGCGGCGCGGGGCATGGTGTTTGAGCGCGCCTACTGCCAGCAGGCGGTGTGCAACCCGTCGCGCGCTTCGCTGATGACCGGGCTGCGGCCTGACACCATTCGCGTGTGGGATTTGAAGTCCCACTTCCGGCAGGAACTCCCGCCTGAACGGGCCGCCCTGCCCCAGTTCAGCACCGGCACGCATTTTCGGGACGCGCAGCCAGACGTGGTGACGCTGCCGCAGCACTTTATGCAGCACGGTTATGCGGCGCGCTGTGTGGGCAAGATTTATCACGGGTCGCCGGACATGGAAGACCCGCCCTCGTGGTCGGCCCCGGCGCTGTATAACGTGACCATGCGGCGCGACGAGTCGTATGTGCTGCCGGAAAATCACAACCCGCCGGCGCTGGACTGGCCCGGCCCGAAGCTGGCGGCGACGGAATGTGCTGATGTGCCAGACAGCGCTTATGGCGATGGCAGGGTCGCGGACGCGGCGATTGAGATCATGGCGGAACTGAAGGATCAGCCGTTCTTCCTGGCAGTGGGCTTTCGCAGGCCGCACCTGCCCTTCAGCGCGCCTAAAAAATACTGGGATTTGTACGACCCGGAGGCGATTACCTCCCCGGAGCATCCGACAAAGCCGGGCGGCATCCCGGATTACGCCTGGCACAATTCCAATGAGGTGCGCGGTTATAACGACATTCCCAAAGAGGGGCCGCTGCCGGACGAGCTGGTGCGCAAGCTGCGCCATGCGTATTATGCCTGCGTAAGCTACATGGATGCGCAGGTCGGCAGACTGCTGGATGCGCTGGACGCCCACAACCTGACGGACAGGACCGTGATCGTGCTGTGGGGCGATCATGGCTATCACCTGGGCGAAAAGGCGCTGTGGTGCAAAACGACCAATTATGAACTGGACACGCGCGCGCCGCTGATTCTGTCGGTTCCGGGGCAGGCGCATGTTGGGGAACGCACGCGGGCGCTGGTGGAGTTTGTGGATATTTACCCGACGCTGGCGGCGGCCTGTGGTTTGCCTGTGCCGGAGCGCTGTGAGGGACTCAGCCTGCTGCCGCTGCTGGATGACCCGGCGCGGCCCTGGAAAAAAGCCGCTTTCAGCCAGTTCCCGCGACCCTGGACGTACAAGGGCCAGCCAGAGGTGATGGGTTATACCATCCGCACGGCGGATTACCGCTACACGGAATGGCTGGATTTTACGACGCGGGCGACTCTGGCGCGTGAACTGTACGATCACACGCGGGACACGGCGGAGGTGCGCAACGTCGCGGAACAGGCCGATTACGCAGATGTGGCGGCGGCGCATCATGCCATTCTGCACGCGGGCTGGCAGGCGGCGAAGCCAGAGGTAAGCAGCGGCGCGTGATTTATCGAACTGAACGGGCTTTTATGCCGCAGGCAGACGGAGGGGGTCCAGTGAAGCAGTGGGTTTGCGTACAGATGAGTTCACCAACGCCATCGCGAACTTGTTTGACCCCCATCCCCGGCCCCCGCAGCGAGGGAAGGGAGCCACAGTCTCGCCCCGTTGACGGGGAGGGATTCGGGAGGGTCACAGGGTGTGATTCTGTAGTGGCACGGCGCGCCGTGTCCCCACCAGCGAATTCAATGTTTAGGCTGGATCGGCTTCAAGCTAAAAGCTAACGGCTGAACGCTTTAGAAGAAGGCAGGTGTTGATGGCACAACAACAGGTGAAGGCCATTCCGCTGGTGGCCCCGCAGGAGGGGCGGCTGCGGCGGATGGGGCGGCAGTTCTGGCGCTACCGGTTTTATTACATGCTGGCGCTGCCGGGCATTC
>CAZKIB010000176.1:5760-8212 GCA_964552425.1 uncultured Anaerolineaceae bacterium
CGTTCGGCGGGGTGCAGGGCATCATCGACGCGCCCTGGGTGGGCCTGAAGCATTTTGACCGCTTCCTGAACTCCTTCTTCTTTCAGGATGTGATGGAAAACACGCTGGTCATCAGCGGGCTGAAAATTCTGTTTGGCTTCCCCGCGCCCATCATCTTCGCGCTGCTGCTCAACGAGGTGATGCGCACCCGTTTCAAACGCCTTGTGCAGACGATTTCCTACCTGCCCCATTTTATTTCGTGGGTGGTGGTAACGGGTCTGATCGCGGCGCTGATCGGGACGAGCGGCGGGCTGATTACCGAGTTTCTGAATGACCTCACCGGGCAGCAGTGGAATTTCCTGACCAACCCGCAGTATTTCGTGTGGGTGCTGGTGATTTCGCACGTCTGGAAAACGATTGGCTGGAGCAGCATCATTTATCTGGCGGCGATGTCGGGCATTGATTCGGCGCTGTACGAAGCGGCGGCCATTGACGGAGCGAACCGATTTCAGCAGGCGCGGCACATCACGATCCCCGGCATCAGCTTTGTGATTGTCATTCTGTTTATTTTCGAGATCGGCCACCTGCTGGACGCCGGGTTCGAGCAGATTCTGCTGCTGTATTCGCCGGCGGTGTACAGCGTGTCGGACATCATTGACACGTATGTCTACCGCGAAGGGCTGCTCGGCCTGAAGTATTCGTTCGCGTCGGCGGTGGGTCTGTTCCGCGCGGTGCTGTCGCTGGTGCTGATCCTGGGCACGAACCAGATTGCCCGGCGTCTGGGCCAGCCGGGTATCTGG
This sequence comes from uncultured Anaerolineaceae bacterium, assembly GCA_964552425.1. Lineage (GTDB taxonomy): Bacteria > Chloroflexota > Anaerolineae > Aggregatilineales > Phototrophicaceae. Next base: position 6,540 of record CAZKIB010000176.1, read on the forward strand.
TAGAAAGGCACGTTTAGATATGTACCGTCTTTCGCGCAACGAACAAATCGCGCATGGGGTGATTTACGTCATCCTGATTTTGCTGACGCTGGCGTTTCTGATCCCGTTCATTATTGTGCTGTCGACCTCGTTTATCAGCGAGGCGGAATTCGCGCGGCGCGGCGGCTATGTGCTGTTCCCCGAAGGCATCAGCCTGGGGGCATACCAGATCCTTTTTGGCCGCAGCCCGGTGATTCTGAATGCTTACGGGGTGACGCTGTTCCGGGTGGTGGTGGGCACTTTTCTGAACCTGGTGTTCACGGTGACGCTGGCCTATGTGCTGGCGCAGAAAAGCCTGCCGGGACGCATTCCGCTGACGATTTTTGTGTTTGTGACGATGGTGTTCAACGGCGGGCTGATCCCGCGTTTTCTGCTGGTGGACGCGCTGGGTCTGCGCAACACACTATGGGCGATGATTATTCCGGGTCTGATTAACGCCTGGAACATGCTTATTATGCGCAACTTCTTTATGAGTATCCCGGACGAACTGACAGAAGCCGCGATTGTGGATGGGGCGTCGCCTTCGACGATTCTGCTGCGGATCATTCTGCCGCTGTCGCTGCCGGTGATCGCCACGATTGGCCTGTTTTACGCGGTGGGCCACTGGAATGCGTGGTTCGACGCGGCCATTTATATTGACCAGAGCGACAAACAGCCGCTGCAAATTATCCTGCGCGGTCTGCTGCAATCGACCACCATGCAGGGGCTGGAAGAACTGTCGTTTACGGAGAATCCACCCCCGCCGGCGTCGCTGCGTTCGGCGCTGATTATCGTCAGCACAGTTCCGGTGCTGTTCGTGTACCCGTTCATCCAGCGCTATTTCGTCAAGGGCATCATGATCGGCGGGGTGAAGGGGTGAGGAAGCGTGCTTAGTGCCTGGTGCTTAGTGCTTATGGAGAAACCAGTTAGACTGCGAACGATAAAGTTGACAGCGGGCTTCAGCCCGTTGCACAAGGGGCTAAAGCCGCCTTGTCTATCTGACCAACCTAATTTGGTTTCTCCATTAGAAATTATGATGATCTTACGAAGATTGGCTGATTACAGGGCAGCTCACGAACTGTCCCTATCGTAACGTACCGGATTCGGCGCTCAGGGCTATAAGCCAGGCGCTATCCGCGATCCGCTAATGACTGACGGCTACAGGAAATCAGAGGTAGGCAGACACAGATGACCCATTCGCTGGATTTGAAGGGTGTGATTCCGCCCATGATCGCGCCGCTGACCGCTGATGGCGCGGTGGATGAAGCCGGGGTGGACCGGCTGGTCGACCATATGCTGGAAAACGGCTGCGGCGGGGTGTTTGTGATGGGCAGCAGCGGTGAAGGCCCCTGGCTGGATGCAGCCCAGCGGCAGACGCTGATCGCGCGCACGGTGCAGGCGGCGGCGGGTCGGGCGCCGGTGCTGGTGGGCGCTCTGGAACCAAGTACCGGGCGCACGCTGGAACTGCTGCCGGTGATCGAGGACCTGGGGGCGGACGCGGTGGTGATTGCCTCGCCCTATTATTTTGGAGCGGACGCGGCGGCGCAGCTTCAGCACTTCGAGCGTGTGGCGGCGGCATCGCGGCTGCCGGTGGTGCTGTATAACATCCCGCCGACGACGCATAACCCGGTGGCGGTGGAGACGGTGCGCGAGGC
>CAZKIB010000176.1:8222-11127 GCA_964552425.1 uncultured Anaerolineaceae bacterium
GGGACACCAGCAGCGGCATCAAGGACGGCGCCGGGAATCTGGACGATTTTAAGGCGCTGCTGGAACTGCGGGCGCTGAAGCCGGGTTTCCGGGTGTTTCAGGGGGCCGAAAAGCTGGCGATCCAGTCGCTGCTGGCCGGGGCCGATGGGCTGGTTCCGGGCATGGGCAATCTCGCGCCGCAGTGGTTCGTGCAGATTTACCACGCGGTCCGGGCCGGGGATGTCGCGGCGGCGGAAGCGGTTCAGGCTCAGGTGGACCGGCTGTGGACGCTGCACACCTATGATTACTGGCTGGTGTGCCTGAAGTATGCCGCTTCCCTGCTCGGTTTTGGCAGCGGGGCGACCTGTGGACACCCGGCGCGTTTATCCGCCGAGAGCCGGGCGGCCATTCAGGCGCTGGTCGGCGCGGTGGGGGATTAGCCAGCCAACCTCACCCCCCGGCCTCCTCTCCATAGTGATAGAGAGGGGGAGAAAACCGCTCAACGTGGTTCTGGAAAGTCCCCTCTCCATGCGATGGAGAGGGGATACAGGGGTGAGGTTTGAGCCAGGACGACAAAACATTTGTCTGATGTCCGGTGGCTAGGATTTTCGCTAAAAGCTAACGGCTAAGAGCTATTTTCGATCTTTTGAAAGGATACCTTCATGCACGTGCATACCCGTTCCGTTGCCCACAAGGTCTATGAAGCCTGGCGCAGTCCGGGGCGCTTTACCAAGAATCCTGAAATCGTGCGGCTGCCGAGCGGACGCTACCTGCTGATCTACAGCGATACCGACGCGCACTGGTCGCTGAAAAATCAGGTGCTGACGCTGCTGGCGAGTGATGATGGCGGCAGGACGTGGTTCAAATACCGCGAGATTGACCGGGCCGACCTGACCAAAGGCGAAGAACGCCTGGTGACGCCGCGCCTGAGCCGCCTGAGCGATGGGCGTCTGGTGGTGATTATCGACCACAACGACGACACGCACTTCCACGAGGATCAGCCGCCGGGGAACTGGCTGTACTGGAGCGATGACAACGGCGGGACCTGGACGAAACAGACTGAAAACGGCATCCTCGGTTTCGAGCCGGATCGTGTCATCGAACTGCCGGATGGCTCGCTGGGCTGCGCGACGCATCTCGAACGCGGCGAGGATCAGGAATATGCCAACGTGCTGTACGTCTCTGAAGATGGCGGCAAAACATGGCATGAGCGCTCCACGCAGGCGTATGATGGCTACTATCGCTACTGCGAAGGTATGGTGCTGACACTGCACGGCGGCAAACGGCTGGCGTGTGTCATCCGTGAGAATCATTCCGGCGGCAACCCATCGTTCGTGGTGTTTTCGGACGATAACGGCCATACCTGGAGCGATCCACAGATGTGCCCGTTTGCCTTCCACCGGCCCTACGCGCAGCAGCTTGCCGATGGGCGCGTGTTTGTGACCGGGCGGCATGTCAACGGCGGGCTGGGCTGCTACGGCTGGGTGGGTGATCTGGAAGCTGAGGCGGGGACGCATGTTATCGGCGGGCCGCGCCGCGAATTCAAGGCGGAACTGACGCCTGACGCGCTGGTGATCCACAACGCGCTGGAACACGAAGCCCGCTACACCATGCTGCCAGCGGAAAACCCGCTCAGTGAGATGCTGTTCGAGGCGGAGGTGCGCGTGGAGGCGTCCCGCCCGGAAGCCCCGGTAGCGTTCCTGTCATTATCGGCGATTGGCGAGGTGCTGGAAATCGCGCCGCATGGCCTTTATCTGGCGCGCGGGCGCAACAAGAGCTTCGCGGCGGTGGACCTGACCGATTATCACACCGTCACGCTGCATCACAAGCGCGGCTGGCTGCAAGTCAAGGTGGATGGCGAGACGCTGATTCACAAGCGCATCTTCCGCGATGTGGTCGGCGGGGTGATCGATTTTCACGGCGGGAACCCGCAGAAACGCACCCAGTTCGGCCAGCTTGGGGACAGCGGGCGGAGCTACTGGCGCAGCGTGCGTTATGAAATCCACAACCGCACCCTGGCCGATCATGCCTGGTCGTGGTCGGCGGCGTCCGGTGAATGGCCCGACCAGTACCAGCGGGATCGCCTGATCCAGATTCACCCGAATCACCCCGGCCAGCAGCCCTGGCCCGATCATGGCTATTCGTCGTGGATTCAGCGCGAGGATGGCTCGATTCTATTTGTGGATTATACCAACTGCGGCGACGCGCCGGACAGCGCGCATCTGGTGGGCGTGGTTATCGAGTTAGAAGATTTGAAGTAGCAAGTTATAGATGTTCAGAAAACGTTTCGGAACTCGCGTAGGGGCGATTCGCGAATTGCCCCTACAAAACATTATCTGGAGGTCTATAGCAGGATAGCATTTTAGCCTGTTCGCTGACCCCCTCACCCCTGAATTCAAGGGAAAGGGGCTAAAAAGCAGCGTGTTTCCGGTTCTCTGCCTGCATCTGGCGGGGTCCAGCCTGGTCAAAATCAGGATGTTTTTGACAGGCCGGGGTTTTGAACCCCAGGTGGGACCGCGCCGCGACAGAACACAGATTACTATCACCGGAGGTGACAGCAAATGCCGCCGAATATCTTATGGATCTGCACCGACCAGCAGCGCTGGGACACGATTCACGCGCTGAACAACCCGCACATCCACACGCCGAACATTGACCGGCTGGCGGCGGAGGGGGTGGCCTTTACGCACGCCTTCTGCCAGAGTCCCATCTGCACGCCGAGCCGGGCCAGCTTTCTGACGGGGATGTACCCCAGCAGCGTACACGGCTGCATGAACGGCAATGATCGCTGGGCTGAAGCCGCGCCGCTGGTGACGAAGCTGATGGCGGACGCCGGCTATACCTGTGGGCTGGCCGGCAAGCTGCATCTGGCCGGGGCACAGGGCCGGGTGGAGCCGCGCCCGCAGGACGATGGCTACCGCGTGTT
>CAZKIB010000176.1:11157-13788 GCA_964552425.1 uncultured Anaerolineaceae bacterium
CCGGGCGAACATGCCTATGCTGACTGGCTGCGCGAGATGGGCCACAACCTGGGCGAGATGCTTAAGGAGCCGGAAAAAATCCCGCCGGAACTGCACCAGACGACCTGGTGTACGGACCGGGCGCTTGAGTTTATCACGGCGGATCATGCCAGTCCCTGGCTGATGAGCGTGAACGTGTTCGACCCGCACCCGCCCTTTGACCCGCCGCAGCCCTACCTGGATCGCTACGCTATCGACGCCATGCCGGAGCCGCTGTTCCGCGAGAGTGACCTGGAGGCGCAGGCCAAACTGGCCGGGATCGACTTCCAGACTCAACCACGCCGCCCGGAGGATTTCGATGCCAGACGCATCAAGGCGGCGTACTACGCCATGATCGAACTGATTGATGATAACGTGGGCCGCTTGCTGGATGCGCTGGAACGCAGCGGCCAGCGCGACAACACGCTCATCATCTTTATGAGCGATCATGGCGAGACGCTGGGCGATCATGGGCTGGTGGCGAAGGGCTGCCGTTTTTACGAGGGGCTGGTGCGCGTGCCGCTGATTTTTTCGTGGCCGGGGCATTTTCCGCAGGGCGCAGTGAGCGACGCACTGGTGGAGCTGACCGATGTAGCCCCTACCCTGCTGGCGCTGGTGGGCGTGGATGCGCCGGAGCGGATGCAGGGGCGTTCGCTGCTGCCGGTCATTTACGGCCAGACGGATAGCCACCGCGATTTTGTCCGCTGCGAGTATTATCACACGCTCAGCCCTGCCGCGCAGCCGCATTTTGAAGGCTCCTATGCCACTATGCTGCGGGACCGGCGCTGCAAGCTGGTGGTGTATCACGGGCATGGCATGGGCGAGTTGTTTGATCTGGAAGCCGACCCCGGCGAGTTCGACAACCTGTGGGACAACCCGGCGCACCTGGCGGTCAAACTGCGGCTGATGCAGCAGAGCTTTGACGCGCTGGCTTTCGCGGTGGATGTCGGGCCGAAGCAGACGACGCGGTTTTAGCCGCTAGTCAATAGTCTGTAGTCCTCAGTCATCGGCTTGCAGCTTCAGAGTCGATGGCTTTGAGGGCGTCTTCCAGCGGCAGGGAGGGCGCAGGGAACGGTCCGGTTTCGAGGTCGGTTCCGGCCTGTGAAGCTCGCAGGACGGCCAGAATGCGGTTGGCGATGCGGGCCTGGTCGCGGGCGTGGTAGCGTTCAAAGTGAACCGGAAGCTGCCCGTAATCCACCACCTCAAGGCCGTAGAGCGCCTCGGCCAGTGTCCTGTGATAGGGTGGGCCAAAGTCAAAGGTCAGGAGGTCGTCGTCATTCAGCGGAATGGTCAGAGTGGGAATGGGCGCATCGACATCAAACCCGGCAATCCGCAGGATGCCTTCATTCAGGTTGGGGCGCGGGTCAAATATCAGGATGTGGTAGGGGCGCGCATGGGGTGTGTTCTGGTCAGGGCGGTACACGGGCAGGCTGCGCACAGTGGGCGGCGATTCATGCAGGTAGTCGATCTCGACAAGGGCGATGCCGCTTTCGACCAGTTTGTCGCGCTTGCGCAGGTACTCCGCCGCATCACTGCCGCCGGGTTTGTTGGAGGGTGACAGCAGTTCGATCCACACCACCGGGTCGCCGGCTTCGGCGCGCACCTCGTAGATTTTGATGGCGTTGTAGGTTTTCTCGGATATGGGCGGCTCAAGCAAGGCATCCGTAATCGGCATGACCATTTCGTCTGCCGCACTCGAAAAAGCTTCCGAACGTCTGTAGAAGGGACGTATCGGATCAGGGTCATAAATGGTGACATCTGATTGGGGGCGATCAACCGTGCCAGGCAGATCAAGCCGACGAATTTGCAGGGATGATTCAACCGCTGCGGTATACCCTATTGGCAGAAGGAGCAGCTTGAGTGCGTTAAACAAATTCCAGACATAACCGGAATGAAACTCCGGCCAACCGCCCTGCGCCTGCCAGCGGCTGTGCAGGTGAGCGTTGATGCCGAGGTACTGGTTTTTGACCGAGCGAACAGCCATGCGATGGGGTCCTGCAATCTGTTGAACGTATTGTACAACACCCGGCGACGTTTTCGCGCATTATCTGCAAAGGACAGCTCATGACCGAACCATTGTTTGAAACGGCCCACCTGTTTGAGCGCGGTGTGGGCGATTACACCATGTACCGCATTCCGGGCCTGTGCATGACGCCGGGCGGGGTGGCGCTGGCATGGACGGAAGCGCGTTTTGGTCGCGGTGGTGACTGGGACGACATCGACATCGTGATGCGGCGCAGCTTCGACAGCGGCGTGACCTGGGATGAACCGCGCCGGGTGGTCGATCACAGCGTTTACGGGCCGGGGCCGGTGCATAATTTCAACACGATTGTGGACACCGTGACCGGCGAGGTGCATGTGCTGTTCTGCTATGGCTATGCCCGCGCCTTTTACATGAAAACGGTGGATGATGGCGCGACATTCACAGAGCCGGTGGAAATTACGGCGACGTTTGAGCAGTTCCGGCCTGAATATGACTGGGGCGTGCTGGCGATTGGCCTGCCGATGGGTATCCAACTGCGCGGCGGACGCCTGCTGATCCCGGTGTGGATGTCGCTGTCGAAGACCCATGCGCATGTGCCGAACCGCTGCGCCACGATTTACAGCGACGAT
>CAZKIB010000176.1:13798-14379 GCA_964552425.1 uncultured Anaerolineaceae bacterium
GGGCAGACGTGGCAGCGCGGCGAGATCGTGCCGGATATTGTGCCCAACAACAGCGAAACCGTCGCGGTGGAACTGGCCGACGGCTCGGTGCTGCTGAACATCCGCAACCGGGCGGGGGTGCGGCGGCGCGTTTATTCCATCAGCGCGGACGGTATCAGCGGGTGGTCGATCCCGCAGTTGGACCCGGCGCTGCGCGAACCGACCTGCGAGGCCAGCCTGCTGCGCTACAGTTGGGAGCCGAGCCGAATCCTGTTCTGTAACCCGGATAACGACGCTGGCAAGGACGCCAAAGGCAGCGAGCTGTTTCTGGCCCGGCGCAACGTGACCATTAAGGTGAGCTACGACGAGTGCCGGACCTGGCCGGTTTCAAAGGTGATCGAGCCGGGTTTTTCGGGTTACAGCGCGCTGGCAGTCTGCCCGGATGGGACGATTCTGTGCCTGTATGAGTGCGGCAAACCCGACGGAACCGACAGCGACGATTACCTGACTCTGGCGCGCTTTAACCTGGCCTGGCTGGAAGACTCATCGAATTAACGCCGGGATGATGGGATAGTGACCGTACTCGCGTACCGTATCCAACG
>CAZKIB010000177.1:0-10908 GCA_964552425.1 uncultured Anaerolineaceae bacterium
GACCCCTGGCCGGCTGACCCTGTGCATCATGCCGCGCTAGAGGCTGTTATGAACTTTTTTGCCGGACTCTGATGCAGCTCAATTAATTAATCCGGTAATGGCTGTGCTGACCTCACCCCCGTCTCACTACGTTCGACTCCCCCTCTCCATCGCAATGGCTGAGGGGGCCTGGGGGTGAGGTGTGGCGGACAAGTTCGTTACCGAATTATTTTGTTAAAGAGCATAAGTATCCGGCAAAGCACGTCAAATCCTTCCAGGATTCAGACTCGGCTGCCTCAGTCCCAGCGGGACTTGTTTGACCTTGCCGTCGATTTCAATCAGCGGCACAAGCGGAAGCTCATCACAGCGTCCAGGGAAAGTATCTGTGTTCAAACACCAGATTTCCGATAAAAATCTTGATTTTGCAGGGGCACATCGCGGTGTGCCCTTCTTTCATCAGGTGAGCATACACATTGCCACCTTCACGCTGCTCACCCTGGTACTCACAGCCTGCGGCGCGCTGTCGGCTCCACCACCCACCGTCACGCCCACACCCGTTCCATCCTCAACGCCCACGCCGCTAGTGACGGAAACACCCGCCGTCACTGAAACCCCCACGCCAGAAATCACCGAAGAGGCCACGCTGCCGGTGACTTATGTGCCGCTGACCGCTGACGGAGAAGCGCCGCCGTTTGACATCACCCTGCCGGACGACTGGCAGCACGGTTATAACATCCTGGCGATCCCGGATGTGGATGGCGAACTGCGCCCTGTGCAGGTGACGATTTATCAGGGGCCAGTCACCGGCGGAACAGGCACAATTGTGGTGATCTGGGGCTTCCCGAATTTTATTGTCGGCAGCCCATTCAACCTGCCCGGCACACCCACCCCCGCGCCTGATCTGTGGTCGGACGGGTTGCGCCTGTTCCGCACCGCGCTGGTCGACCAGGGCTGCAACGCCGGCACAGACTTGCAGCGCAGCTATACCGTCGGCGGGCGCACCGGCAGTGGAACCCAGTTCGCCATTGTGGACTGCCCCAATTCGCCAGATACGCGTGGCTGGTTTGTTGGCATCCAGGAAGAAGGGCTGAATTTTGTCTTCTTTGCCTATGCCGAACCGATTGAGGCAATGGACTCTGCCGATGTCGAATTGCAGGCGATTCTTGATCTGGTTGACTTCCATGTCAGCGAAAGTTTTTCGGGCGGTTAGCCGACTCGAACTTGCAGGGCCAGCCATCAGCCTGTACCCTATACCCTCGTGTGTCCGCCAGTTATCAGGATAGAGCATTGAAGCGCGCAGGATTCGCCGGGTTTATCTGTCTCCTCGGTCTGCTTACATCGTGGTCGTGGGTCATCGGGCAGGGGATTGATGAAACCCCACTGCCTGCCGATGCGACCCAGGCCCCCATCATCACGCCCACGCCGCTGCCCAAACCCTTTCCGACCAGCGTCATCGAACAGGATGGCACGACGGTTGAACTGTTTTTCACCACCATCGCACAGGGGCAGGTCGGGCTGGTCCATGTACATGGCGAGGGCATCACCGGGGCGCGGGCGCGCCTTTTCGATGATCTGATCGACTTTTTCCCAATGGATGGCGACGGGTTTTATGGCCTGTTGTCGGTGGGGATGGAACAAAACCCGCGCACCTATGACCTGACCATTTTCACATGGTACGAGGATAACCGCCGGGTGAACATCGTCATCCCGGTGGACATCATTACCGGGGCGTTCATCCGTCAGGAAATCACGATGGCCCCGGACCGCGCTTATCTGGTGGACGCTGAAATCGAACGCAACGAACTGGCGCGGCTCGAAAGCATCTTCAGCAATTACACGGCGGAACACCTGTGGGATGAACAGGGTTTTCAGATGCCCATTCTCAACTCCCAGTTGACTTCACCCTTTGGCGCGTTCCGCAACTTCAACGGTATCCTGCAAACACGCCACACCGGTTGGGATATTCGCACCACACTGGGCGTGCCGGTCATGGCCTCGGCGACAGGGGTAGTCGCCTTTGCCGGACGGCTGGATATTCGCGGCAATATCGTCGTGGTCAATCATGGCTATGGCATCTTTACGACCTATAATCATCTGTCACAGATTCATGTCACACGCGGCCAGAGCATCGTCAAGGGGCAGATTATCGGCGTGACTGGCGACACCGGGCGCAGCAGCGGGCCACATTTTCACTGGGAAGTGGCCGTCAATGGCGACTTCGTGGACAGCGTTCAGTTCACCGAAACATGGCTGCCCTGACACAAAAAGGATAAACGGTCATGCCCGAATTACTCCAGTTTAGTGGTGAAACCCTTCCTGAACACTATGAGTGGCAGATACGCGATTTTGTTCGTATTCACTGGTATGATGCCTTTGTCCACAATGTCAACGAAACACTGCATCCTCCGTTCTGGCATCCGACCTACTTCATTGTGGCCGAGCAGCACGCGTTGATGAGTTCAGCGGCGGCGGTCTGGATCATGCTGGAAATCGCCGGACAAGCCTACAAAACCTATGGTCTGAGCAGTGTGATGACCTACCCGGCCTTTCGCAAAAAGGGTTATGGAAATCAGGTGGTGCGGGCGTCAACCGACTACATCAGGCAGCAGACAGATGCCGACATCGCTTTGCTGTGGACAAGTCCCAGCCTGGAAGCGTTCTATAATCAAAGCGGCTGGCAGCATTCAGACTCTATCATCGTGACCTGTGGCGACCCTAAAAACCCGGAGCCGACTGATTTCCCGATGATGATGTTTTTGTCCGAACGCGCCTCGAAACTGCGGGACATAAAGACGTTCTATTTTGGGGAATATACCTGGTAATGTCTAACGGTATTCAGGTCCAGTTTGATAACCCGGAAAAAACCGCCATCCGCTGGGATTTTCGGGGCCGCTGGACATGGGATGACTGGTATCAGGCCGCAGACCGGACCCTGGAGCTGCGCCGCGAGGTGCTTGACCTCCCGGTGGTCGCTGCCATCCTGAATTTTACTCACAGCGGCCCGGTTCCGATGGGGCTGCTGCCCCATGCCCGCACGGCCATGGAAATGGTCTACCCGAATGATTTTATTGTCATTACGGGCGGCAGCGGCTACCTGCGTTCACTGGCACAGACCTTTCGCCTGCTCAACCCCAGCCTGCGCGACCAGGTGATGCTGGCCGACAATGTGGCTCAGGCTCGCCAAATAATCGCGCAGCGGCTGGCAAAATAACGGCTCTCAACCCGCGTTCCACATGTTATAATGGCTTTATCCGGGTTCGTTATGACCCATTCTGAACCGATCAAGTATAATTGCGGAAACGCGGTTCACGCTGTCCGGCTGCATAAGTCCTGAGAATTCGCCATGTCCCTTCTGACCACCACCAACCTTGCCAAATCGTTCGGCGCAGATGATATTTTTGACAGTATCAATATCGAGGTTCCACACGGCGCGCGGGTCGCGCTGGTCGGCCCCAACGGCGCGGGCAAAACCACCCTGCTCAATATCATCGTCGGGCTGGACACACCCACTGAAGGTAGTGTCTCGATTGCGCGCAACACGCGCGTCGGCTTTCTGCCACAGCGCCCGGAACTGGCCGGCACGCACAGCCTGTACGAAGAGGCCCTCAGCGCCTTTGCCGACCTGCGCCGCATGGAAGTTCAGTTGAACGAACTGGAACATGCCATGGCCGACCCGGACCAGCACGACGCGGCACTGGCAAAGTATGGCCCTTTGCAGGAACGCTTTGAAATGGCCGGCGGCTACACCTATGACCTGCGCATCAAATCCGTGCTGCAAGGCCTGGGCTTCGACCCGATTGAAGACTTTGACCGTTCGCTGGCGATGTTATCCGGCGGGCAGAAAACGCGCGCGCTGCTGGCCCGGCTGCTGCTGGAAGAACCCGACCTGCTGGTGATGGACGAGCCGACCAACCATCTCGATATTCAGGCGGTGGAGTGGCTGGAAAATTATCTGAAGTCGTTCTCCGGCGCGGTGCTGGCCGTCAGCCATGACCGCTACTTTATGGACAACTACGCTCAGAACGTCTGGGAACTGGACTACGGCACAATCGAGACGTATCGCGGCAATTACAGCCATTATGTCCGCCAGCGGGAAGAACGCCGCGAACGCCTGTGGAAAGAGTATGAGGCACAGCGCGAATACATCGAAAAAGAGGAAGCCTACATCCGCAAACACATGGGCAGCCGCATGACCTCGCAGGCTAAAGGCAAGCTGAAGCGGCTGGAAACCATGCGCAAACGCGGCAAGCTGATTGATCGCCCGCGCCACAAAAAGCGCAGTATGCACCTGAATATCGGGCGCATCATGCGCAGCGGCGACCAGGTGCTGATGACCCGTAATCTCGCCGTCGGCTACGCCGATGACCCCACCCCGCTGTTCGACGTGCCGGACATCACGCTCTATCGCGGGCAGGTGGCGGCGCTGATCGGCCCCAACGGTGTGGGCAAAAGCACCTTCCTGAAGACCGTCGTCGGCCAGTTGGAACCGCTGCGGGGCACGGTACGCATCGGCGCGTCGGTGGATATTGGCTACTTCGCGCAGGCCCACGAACGCCTGCATGATAACAACAGCATCCTTGACGAGATCATTGCCACCAAACACATGCCGGTCAGTGAGGCGCGCAACTTCCTGGGGGCGTATCTGTTCAGCGGTGATGACGTGTTCCGGCCCATCAGCACCCTTTCCGGCGGGGAGCGCGGGCGCGTGGCGCTGGCGAAGCTGGCGCTTTCCGGCGCGAATTTCCTGCTGCTGGATGAGCCGACCAACCACCTCGACATCGACAGCCAGGAGGTCTTGCAGGCGGTGTTGGACGACTTTCCGGGGACGATCCTGCTGGTCAGCCATGACCGCTACCTGATCGACGCGCTGGCGACCCAAATCTGGGCGGCCTCCCCCGGCCGGCTGGAGGTGTTTGAGGGCACGTATGCGGAGTTCGTCGGCACGCAGCAGGGTGAAGTTGAAACGACCTCCAAAGCAGCAGTCCCCAACGGGCGCGCCAAAGAGCAGCCCAAAACCAGCCAGAAAAAGCACGGCCTGAACCCACACGAACTGGACCGGCGCGTGCAGGCGCTGGAGTCGCGCATTCACGAACTGGAAACACAGATGGCCCGGCTCACCGCCGATCTTGAATCCGCCAGCGCCGCCGGGAACGCGGACAAGGTTCATGCCCTGGGCATCGCCTACACGCGCACCGAAGCCGATCTCGAATCCGTCATCGAGGAGTGGGGCCGACTGGTGGAGTAAAGCAGTTAGGCGATAATAGAGGCAGGTGATTGAGGAACTATGGAATGGTCGAAAGAAAAAAGACGGTTGCCGAAGAGCGAAGATACACAGTGCTGAATGTGCAATCCGCAAAGGAGATTGCACTGAACTGGCTAAAACAGGTTGAGTTAGAAAATGCGGTAGGGTTTGGCCTGCCAGAAATTGATGATCGTTATCATGTGTGGCGTATTCCCCTGACTGCCCAGTCAAGCAATCAACGGTTGGGAGAAATCGTAATTGATGCACGCACGTCTCTCATTCTAGTGGATAAATCAACCGATTCAGTCACGCTGGAATCCAGATTACTGGGGCGTGAAGTCAACGTGGATGACGCCAAGAAACGCAAAAAAATGTCGTCAAAGGCAGCCTATGAGCTTTCAAATTTGCGGAACACCATCGCGCTTGGCGATAGCGAGGAAATATTGTCCACTCTACCTGCTGAGAGTATTGATCTGGTCTTCACATCACCGCCATACTACAACGCCAAACCCGAATATGCAGACTACATCACCTATGAAGAATATCTGCTCAAACTGCGCAGGATTCTTCGAGCAACCTATCGGGTTCTAGCCGAAGGCCGCTTTTTTGTGATGAACATTTCGCCAGTCTTAATCAGGCGAACCAATCGAACTGAGTCTTCAAAGCGGATTGCTGTACCCTTTGATGTACACCGCCTGTTCATCGAAGAAGATTATGAATTTATTGATGACATCATCTGGGAAAAACCAGAAGGAGCGGGTTGGGCGACCAGTCGAGGGCGGCGTTTTGCAGCGGACCGAAATCCACTTCAATACAAACCCGTCCCGGTAACAGAATATATCCTAGTGTATCGCAAAAAGACCGACAAACTCATTGACTGGAATATCCGCGCACACCCTGACCCGGATTTGGTGGAGTCGTCACACATCGGTGACGATTATGAGAAAACGAACATCTGGCGCATATCCCCTTCCTACGACAAACGTCACCCGGCAATTTTCCCTGTCGAACTGGCAGAGAAAGTGATTGCCTACTATTCCTTCAAGAAGGATGTGGTTCTTGATCCTTTTGCGGGCATAGGAACTGTAGGCAAAGCAGCCAGCAAACTGGACCGGCGCTTCGTCCTGATCGAAAGAGAAAAAGATTATATCGATATTATTCGGCAGGAAGCGAAACTCTGGCTTGGGAAAAAGGCTCGTCATGTGCTGACCATTGACTGTTTACCCATTGATGTCAGTGACACGCTCTTTTAGAGGTATAAGCATGGCCGATCAGGATAATCCGGCAAACCGCAATCCAATCCAGCAGCTTTCGGATTTGCTTTCTGCTGACGACCTGGATTTGCTGGCTGCGACGGGTAATCACCTCATCGAGTCAATCGGCATTGGGGTGATTCGTGAGGTGGTATTCGATGTACTGACCGGCAGAAATATCCGCAGCTCAACTGAGAGTTTAACCAGAAGACGGATCGCAACCATCAATCTCGCGCTCGTTAAACTTTTTCTGGAAGGCTCAAAAGTATCAGAGCAGTTTGTTGAACATCTGCCCTATTTGGGGTCAGATATTCTTTCAACACCGAAGCCAAGGGCAGAAGAATGGCTTGCCTCATGGATAATGGGTTTGACCGGCAAAGGTATTCAAAACGTTTTACGGGATGATCGAAATCTGATACCGGAATACCGGGATAACTACATCGAAATTTGCCGGGAGGTTGTTGAGCAGGTGAAGGCAAATTATGGTGATCTGAAAGGCACGCTGGTTCTCGATTCTGGTCAGCAGATTCAGATCGACTGGTTGTTTTTATTGTATCTGCTCAATGCTGCTGGATCGCAAACCCTGACTATCAGAGGTTCCGAGAAGTCGCTTTATGGCAAATTCTTTGAAAAACTCGTTCTGGGTGCTTTGCTGCATATTCTAGGATTTAAGCATGTCCCGTCCCGCAGCGCAGATGGATTTGATCGAGTCTTCTGGCTGGCTTCTCAACGGGAGCGCGAACGGGAAAGCGATGCCACTTTGCTCTATAAAGCTGGTCAGGGTATCCGCTTTGATATTGGATTCATAGGACGAGGCAATACGGAAATTTCGCTGGATAAAGTCTCCCGCTACCGTCGGGAAATTGAAATCGGCAGCAAACATTTTTACATGGGCACGATTATTATTGTGGATCGTATAGGTGAAAGAAGCGCGATTCAGGATTTGGCAAACGACATTGACGGCACGATTGTTCAGATGAGCGCCGGCTACTGGCCGCAGCGCATTGCGCGCAAACTTTACGATATTCTTGGCTACCGTCATGCCCTTGTTGATATGGATCACGATGAAATTGAAGATTATTTGCATCAACGGCTTACTGAAGTCCCTCTGATGGAATTTATCCGCAGCGCAACCGCATAATCCTTTGTATTTTTCTTCGCGTCTTTGCGCCTTGGCGTTAAGAATTGCCATTCCAATAAGCCATCTGACCCACCCATACCCCGGCCACGTTGAACTTCTCGCATCCCCCATCCTGTGCTATAGTGCCCCGGCGATTCGGAAAATGAGCGAGGAAGAACGATGCGACTCAAACTGACCCTCCTTGTGCTGACACTGCTGTTCGCCGCCCTGCCGGCTGCCGCGCAGCAGGCCACACCGGCTGTCGTCGGGCAGACCACGCCGGTTCCGGTGACAGCCACGCCCGGCCCGGATGACCCCCGCCTGAGCATCTGCACCGCGCCGACTCTGGAAGGCTTCGTGCCGCACATCATCCGCGAAGGCGAACGGCTGGCTGACCTGCTGACCGGCGTGCGCAACATCAGCGTGACTCAACTGGCCGCGCTCAACTGTCTGGATGACCCGGCGGCCCTGCCTGTGGGCGCGGTAGTCTGGATTCCCGGCTCAGCGGCGGAAAGCATGGAGATCGAAGACCCCGACGCCGAACCGGAAATTTTTAGCTTTGAATCCAGCGAACTGGCCGTGCAGAACCTAGCGTCCATCACCTTCGCGTGGGAAGCCACCGGCGCGGAAGCCTATTTTTACGCCTGCCCTGGCGATCCCAACAGTGAATGCCGCCGCCCCTCGCTGGCGAAACGTGTGCCCCTCAATGGCGAAGTAACCCTCAATAACTTCCCCTACGCCGGGCTGCACCGCTTCCGGCTGGAAGTGCGCGGCGCGGGCGAAACTCTCACCGAAGACCTGACCGTCGAAGTCACCTGTTCGCAGCGCTGGCTGGGTGACATCACCGGTTTTTCCGCCTGCCCGGATAACCCGCCGCTGGCCGTGTTCGGCGCATGGCAGCCTTTTGAGGGTGGCGTCATGATCTGGTTTTCGGATACCCGCGAAATCTGGGTGCTGACCAATACTGACCATCGCGTACAGGTCTTCCCAGACGCCTTCGTCGAAGGCGAACCCAGCCCGCCGGATGAAGCGCCGGAAGATCGTTACACGCCGGTGCGCGGTTTTGGCCGCGTGTGGGTCGCAGTGGGCGGCGCAGAGGGCAATCTCGGTTGGGCGCTTTCTGAAGAAACCGGCTTTGATTCTGCACGCCAGCCGGCCGGCAGCCGTTCCTACACCACCTACATTCAGGGGCCGGGCGACACCGTCTATGCGGTCACACTCATACCACAGGCCAATGTGGGTCTATGGACTCAGGTGGCCGGGTGATATAATCAGGCACGAAATATAAATTATAATTTCGTGTCCTGAAGGGAAAAAACAGTATGCGTTTGGGCGGCGTGGATGAATGGTTCGGCGGCTGGAACAATATCACTGAAGAAGTCGCGCATAAAGTGCTGGACCTGGGCTTTACCGGCCTGGGCCTGCATTACAATGGCGACCCACTGGAGCAGGATTTAGACGAGGCCCTGCGCATCAAAGCCATACTGGACGATCATGACATCGAGATCGTCCAGTTCTGGGGCAGCTATCCCTGTATTATCTGTGACGACGAAGACGCGCGCCGCGAGGGTGTGCGCATCGGACGTAATACCGTCCAGCGGGCGGCGGAACTTGGCGCGATCACCGCGTCGATTCGCCCTACCAGCCTGCACCCCACCAGCCAGTGGGGGCCGCACCCGCTCAACTACGCCCCGGCCACCGAAGATCGCCTCGTGCGCAGCCTCAGCGAAATCGCCGAAGTCTGTGAGGTGCATCAGGTTCCGGTTACGCTGGAAGTGCATGTCACCACCACCCTGCGCGACGCCGAAACCATCCGCCGCCTGATCGAACGCACCGGCTCGAAATGGATTCGTGTCAACGCCGATCTGGTCAATTTCGTGTCGGATTTCAGGACGGCCTACGATACCACCACCATGATTAACCATGTCTTCGACGTACTGGGTCCGTACATCCTCACCGCGCACCTCAAGGACGTGGTGGTCGATGCGCCGCTGGTCGTGCATATCAGCGAAGCCCTGCCCGGAACCGGCCTGCTCGACTGGGATACCCTCTTCCGGCGTTTCGAGGCGCTGCTGCCCGATGGCTACGCGCTGATCGAGCATCTCAGGGACTACAACGATGTGATGAAAGCGCGCGATTTTGTCGTCGGCAAACTGAACGCGCTCAATATCCCCATCCGGCAGTGATCGTAATCTATGAATTTCCGCATTACTGAACATGCTCAGGCAGAAATGGAACGTCGGAATATTCCGCGTTCTATTCTGGAGACGGTGCTAAACTCACCTGAGCAAATTCTGGAATCCGGTGAAAAACGTAAGGTCTACCAGTCTCGAATTGATTTTAGCGGTAAACTCTATCTGGTACGGGTGATAATGGAACCCGACGATCCTGCCATAGTTGTTACAGTTTATCGCACGAGTAAGGTGGAAAAATACTGGAGCAAGTCATGAAAGTGACCTATGACTCTGAAGTGGATGTACTTCGCATTGTATTTAGCGACCATCCTATCGAAGAAAGTGATGAAGACAAACCGGGCGTGATTCTCGATTATGACCGCGAGGGGAATATTGTCGGCATTGAGATATTGGACGCTTCGCAGCGAGTTGGCAATCCCTTAGCGGTTGAATATGCCGTAATTGGACGTTAGACATTTTATCTCTGCATTTTTCCAGAAGGATACTTACAGCATGTCCACCCCTCTTGATCTGACAGGCAACGTCATTCTGATTACCGGTGGCGCGCAGGGCATCGGCCAGGCCACCGCCAAACTATGCGCTGAACGCGGCGGTATCGTCGTCATCGCGGACTTTAACAAGGACGGTGGCGAACAGACCGCAGCGGACATCCGCGCCAGCGGCGGTCAGGCGGACTTCGTGCAGACCGATGTGCGCAGCGCCGAACAGGTCGAAGCGCTCGTTAACTTCATCCGCGAGAAATATGGCAGGCTGAACAAAGTCGTCTGCGCGGCGGGCATTCTGCTCGGCCCCTGGATGACACCAGAAGAATTCCCGGTAGAAATGTTCGAGCGTGTGCTGGATGTCAATGTTGTTGGACCGTTTCTGTGCGCCAAATATGCCACCCCGCTGCTCGAAGCGGCCGGCAACGGCGTGTTTGTCGTGGTCGCATCCGGCGCGGGCGTGTTCGGCGGCAGTTCCTCACTGGCCTATGGTTCCAGCAAGGGCGGCGCGAACGGCCTCGGTTTCACGCTGGAACAGCACCTCCAGCCGCGCGGCATCCGCGTCAATATCATCTATCCCGGCAACATCATCACCGACATGAAAATGAGCGTGGACATCGAAGCGGCGCGCAAGTCT
>CAZKIB010000177.1:11020-14304 GCA_964552425.1 uncultured Anaerolineaceae bacterium
GGGGTGCGCACCCGCTAACTACCCGCCAACGCCCGCAGGAAGAATTTCAGATTCGCCGGGCGCTCGGCCAGCCGGCGCATAAAATACGGATACCACGCCTCGCCATAGGGCACATACACGCGCATTTTATAACCGGCAGCGGACAGTTCGGACTGCCGGTCACTGCGCACACCCAGCAGCATCTGATATTCGTACCGCTCCGCCGGAACGCCATACTCCTGAATAAACGCCTGAGTCGCGGCGATCATGTTTTCGTCGTGCGTAGCCAGGCACAGATAGGACCGGTCAGACTCGGTCAGGTAGAGCCGCGCCAGATTCACGTAGCTGGCATCCACGTCTGCCTTTTCAGGAAAAGCAATTTCTGCCGGTTCCAGGTACGCCCCCTTGCACAGCCGGATATGCGAGCCTTCGGCGGCAAGCTGGCGCATATCGTCTTCGCTGCGCCGCAGATAGGCCTGAATCACCGTGCCGGCGTTGTCAAAGTCGTACTCATCGCGCAGCGTGCGGTACAGCCGCAGAGTCACGTCGGTATGCCTGCTCCCCTCCATATCAATGGTGATGGGGATGTCGTGTTCTCTGGCAGTCGTCAGAATGCGGCGCAGATGGGTCAGACACAGGTCTTCGCGGATGTCGAGCCCAAGCTGCGTGGGCTTCACCGACACGCTGGCCTGTAGCGCATTCGTGTGAATGCAGTCCAGCAGGGTCTGGTAGGCAGCCGCTACCGCTTCGGTATCCTCGGCGCGAGCCACACTTTCGCCCAGATAATTGAGCGTCACCAGCAGGCCCCTGTTGTTCAGGTCCCGCGTGACCTGAAGCGCATCATCCAGCGTCTCCCCGGCGACAAACCGCCGCGCCACGCGCTGGGCAGCGCCCCAGTGCGTCGCCAAATTCCGCGCCCAGCCCGCCGATGACAAATACAACAGGAACCATCGCAGCATAGTGCCCTCCAGATATGTCACCCTGATTCTAGCAGAACATGCGGGCCATACACATCTGGCAAATCTGTACAAAGTCTGCGGGGATTGCTGGCGGGAGCAGCCTGACCCTTGTGGGAAAAACACAATGCCCGACTTACAGCACACGCCGCAGGTCGGGCATTGACTGAGATCGCTGAATTGAACAGCAGCAGCGCTACTGTTTGAGTTCCCGTTCGCTCACAGTGGTATGGCAGCACCCGCAGTTCCACAGCCGCACCACAGCATCCAGCCCGGCAGCCTCGGCCACCCGGCGCGGCCAGCGCTGTTCCCCGGCAAAGCTGAAGCGCGCCCGGTGATGGCAGGTCGGGCAGTACGCCGTCACATCGGCAACCGTTCCTGGGTTATTCATTGCCAGCAGCATGATCGCTGCCTCCTTTCCACGTCCTCGCACTGATGAGGACGTTGGTCAACGGTGTTGTGTTCCATCTACCTTCATTGTACGGCAGAACACGCCAGCCATTTGTCTAAACGCTGTCAATAAGTGTACGAGTTCCGTTGGCTTTCGGGCCAATCGCCCGCAGTACCCGGGTTCGGCGCTGCCCGCTGGGGTCATGACGCTTGCAGGCGCGCATCCGCAGCCCATATTTCGGCCCCATCGTAATCAGCGGGTCAATCTCCACGCGCTGGTCCGGCATCAGCGCCAGGCTGAAGCGCTGCGCGACGGTTGCCAGAATCAACTGGGCTTCCATCATGGCAAAGCTGTTGCCGATGCACACACGCGGGCCACCGCCAAAGGGGAAATAGGTGTAACGGGAAATCAGCTTTTCGTTTTCCGGGCTGAAGCGTTCCGGCTCAAATTTGAGCGGATCAGGAAAATACTGTGGGCTGCGCTGCACCGCATAGGGCGAAACAAACACAAAACTCTTTTTGGGAATCACATAACCGTCAATGTGGACATCTTCGACAGCTTCGCGGGCATTCAGCACCCAGGCAGGCGGGTACAGGCGCAGGGATTCCTTGATTATCATGGCACAGTATTTCAGGTTGGGCAGATCAGCCAGGGTCGCCTTACGCCCGGCCAGCACCGTATCCACTTCCTCATGCAGACGCGCTTCAGCCTCCGGGTTCTGTGAAAGCAGATACCAGGTCCAGGCCAGCGCGTTCGAGGTAGTTTCGTGACCGGCAGCAAACAGCGTCACGGCTTCATCACGCGCTTCCTGATCGGTCATGCGCGCACCACTTTCATCTTCGGAAAGCAGCAGCATCGACAGCAGATCACCGCGATCCTCATTGGCCTGGCGGCGTTCGCGGATAA
This sequence comes from uncultured Anaerolineaceae bacterium, assembly GCA_964552425.1. Classification (GTDB taxonomy): domain Bacteria; phylum Chloroflexota; class Anaerolineae; order Aggregatilineales; family Phototrophicaceae. Next base: position 13,253 of record CAZKIB010000177.1, read on the forward strand.
TCTCGCGAATAACCCGATTAAGGGTTTCGCCAGCTTCGGTCCGGCGGCGGTTGCGGGCCAGCGGCAGCCAGTCAGGAATGGTGTTCTGCACGCGGAAATCCAGCCCGGCGATGTGCTGCAACGTCTCAATAGCCTGGCCGATCACTGCCGCCTGATCGCTGAGTTCCGCGTCGAACAGCGTCTTGGCGACAATCTCCATCGTCACCCGCATGGCGACATCCACCGGCTGCACGCTGCCATCCGACCAGCCATCCAGCATCCGCTGCGTATAATCGACCATCACATCCGCATACTTCTGGATGCGTGTGGTGTGGAAGGCCGGCTGCACCAGTTTGCGCTGCCGTTTATGATAGGCCCCATCCGTGACCAGAATGCCTTTGCCGAGAAACTTGCTCAGAATCGCCACATCCCGATGTGACTTGTGGAACTGGTCACTGTGTGTCACCAGCACGTCCTGCACATAATCCGGCTTCACAACCAGGTAGAAATCGAACGCCAGCAGGCGAAAGCGCACCAGGTCGCCATACTCCAGCGCCAGCTTCAGCAGATACTCCGCCGGATTGGGGACAAACTCCAGCGTGCTGCCAAACAGAGGATGCCCTTTCGGGCCGGGGACGTGTTTGCGGTTCATCCGTGTCTATCCTGTGTTACGTACAGGACACAGCGCACTGCATCCCGGCGACCTGTGGTATCAAAATGGTTCGAAATCGCCTTACATGGCTGAATACACAATTTCGCCGTCGTTCCATTCCGGTTCTGCTTCGAGGACCTGCATCAGCTTCATGAACCGTGCGTGCTGTTCCGGGCTGCTGGCGTTGGCAGCATAAGCTTCTTTACTTTCAAAAATGGCCGCCAGAAAAAACTCCCGGCTGTCACGATCCATCTGGTAAGCAAACACAGCGACCTGTCCTGGCGCTCGGCCAACCCCAATCTCCCGCGCCACCTGTTGAAACGCATCCTCTGCGCCAGGCCGAACCTTCATGCGTGCTACGGTGCCATACATCATTTTCTCCCCCGTTAATTAACACTTTCTGATTCCTATCCCACATTAT
>CAZKIB010000178.1:0-4528 GCA_964552425.1 uncultured Anaerolineaceae bacterium
GATCAGGAAGAAGCGCTCAGTCTGGCCGATCAGGTGGCAATCATGCTGGAGGGTCAGGTCGCCCAGGCCGCCGAACCACAGCGCCTTTATCGCCAGCCGGTCAGCAAGGCTGTTGCCGCTTTTGTGGGCGAATCGAATTTCCTCCCTGGTGAGGCTTCGGGCACTTCGGTAAACTGTGCGCTCGGCCAACTGCCGCTCGCCGGCGCGGCGCACGGCCCGGTAGAGGTGCTGATTCGCCCGGAGATGCTGCGGCTCAACCCCGCACCCGATGGCCGCGCGCGTATCCTCTGGCGCGAGTTTTACGGCCATGACCAGCGTGTCGGTGTGTCCCTTGCCGATGGCACTTCTCTGATCGCCCGTGCGGATTCGGAGCAGGTGCTGTCCCCCGGCCAGCCCGTGCATGTCACTGTCGTCGGGCCTGTGCGGGCGTTTGTGCGCTGAAAACTCCCTCAGATCATCTGATTCCGGGTACAATGAAAAACAATTCGTCGTGGAGATGGATTCCCATGCTTACTCATTTGCGGTTCAAAAACTGGCGCAGCCTGCGGGATGTCACAATTGAGGACCTGACCCCAATCACCGTGTTGATCGGTCCCAATTCCTCTGGCAAGACCAATATTCTGGACGCTCTGTATTTTCTGCGCGATATGATGAGCGAGGATATTTTGCAGGCGGTTTACAAACGCGGCGGTGGTGAAAAAATTCGAACTTTTGGCGCTGCTGAGGACGAGCCTGTAGAAATTGAGTTTACCAGTCATATTGCCGAATTTACTCGACCACTTAGTTATGGCTCAATGACTTGGCGTACACGGATGATATTCGCGAATACACCCTATACTTTCAAAGTCAGGCGTACTTTGTGGAAAAAGGATTTATTAATCTTTGATGACCCACATGAAATGCCTGGATTATTCGCAACTGAAGACTTTAATAAGAAGCCAACCTATGTAGGTGAGGGGGACTATGAGCAGGCCCAGATGTTACTGGGAGTACTCACAACTAACATAATCTCCCGCTGGCAGATGCTGGATGAAAATTTTATGCCCCCGCTGGGTCGGGAAACTTCCAAACGGGATAATCCCGTTGTGATTGACCGCTGCGCTGACAATCTGGTCTTTATGCTGGATTTCATGCGTGAAACCCACCCTGAGCTGTATAACAAGCTTCAGCACGATGCCCGCTATTTGCTGGAGCATGTGAGCCAGATACAGACCGAACGGGATGAACATGAGGCGCGCCTGCTGGTTCACGAAACGACACACCCAAACCGAGCAGCGCCAACCGTATCATCGGGCACAGCGCGTGTATTCGCCATGCTGATGGCCTATTACGCCCTCGATATGCGTCTCGTTAAACAACCCGGCCTGGTGGTCATCGAAGAGCCGGATACGGCCCTGAATCCGGGCCTGCTGCGTAACTTTGTCGAACTGCTGCGGGAATATGTGGATCGTGAGGAACCCCGCCAGTTTATCCTCACAACCCACAATCCGGCGCTGCTCAACCACTTCCACCCGGAAGAAGTGCGTATCGTATCGCGGGATGAACAGGGTTACACCGTCGTCAATCGTGTACCGGATTACATCAAAGACATCTGGCTGAATGAACATGGTCTGGGCGAAGTATGGCTGACCAACGCCTTTGGGGGAGTGGCGGAGTGAGCGGTGGCATTCATCTGATCGTGGAGGATCAAACCGACGCGGAGGTAGTCCGGGCCATGCTCAAAGCGCGCAAAATCAGGGTGCAGGTCCATCCGCTGATTCCAACCGGGGCATCTGGTGGTGTTTCACGACTCGCACGGCAGCTTGAGCAACTCATCCAGACCGCCCTCCGCAAGCGGCAAACCGGAGATTGTATCGCCGTGCTGAATGACGCTGACGAGATGAGTGAAACGAATCGAAGCAGTCACAATCAGATCAAGGCGACTTGCAGGAAATATCCCCGGGACGTGGTGTTAATTGTTGCCAGTGATGAGATTGAAGCGTGGTTACTGGCTGACGAGGGATTGTGCCGCTGGCTTAGCGAAAATCCGCGAAACGCCTCAACCAATGAACGCAAACCCAGCGAACGGCTGGAACGCGCCGTCAAAAACAAGACGGGCAAAAAGTACTCCGGCAGGACCCGCGCACAGGTTCTTGAAAAGCTGGATGGCACAGGTGAACGGTACAATCGTTCCCTGCAAAAAGCGCTCACCCACCTGCATAACGCACCCTGTGTGAGAGAAAATCAGTGAAGTATGTTCGCGCACACTCGCTTCGCGTCCTTATTGGCTGCTCCTGCGTTGATCGCTGGCATCTTATTAGCCGGGCTGACTCCGCTGGCGGCGGCAGTGGGGCGTGCCCTGCCAGATGCCGGGGTACTGGCCTTTTCGACCCCCACCGACCCGCGCACTGAATGGGCCATCATGCTGCTGGATGTGCGCCTGCGTGTGGCCCATACCATCGGACGCTATAGCTGGCGAATCGCGCTGCCGATGGAATGGTCGCCGGATGGCACTCGGCTGGCCTATGCGACAGTCAGCGCGCCAAGCGACATCTTCATTTATGATCTTAACACCGGCATAACCAGCAATCTGACGCGCTCGTTTGCCGAAGACCGCTACCCCACCTGGTCGCCGGATGGCACACACCTGTTGTTTTTCAGCAATCGCAATGGCCGTTTCGAAACCTACAGCATCCACCCGGACGGCACGAACCTGACGCAGATGACCTCCGACGAAGGCATCCTGCCGGCGTTTTCGCCCGACGGCCGGCAAATCCTATACACAGCGACAGGGCGGCGCAACCTGTATGTGATGGACGCCGATGGCGGCAATCTGCGCACGGTGACACAGGGGCCGCGCAATGATCGCAACGCCGTCTGGTCGCCTGATGGCACGCAGATTGGTTTTGTGGGTCTGCCGCGCGGAAACGGCCATTTTATTTTTCTGCTGGAAGTCGCCTGCATCGGGCTGGCGAACTGCGAACCGTCCATGCTCATGCCCGGTTTTCGCTTTCAGGGGATGCCCCAGTGGTCGCCGGATGGCCGCTGGATCGCTTTTGTCGGCCAGCGCCCCACCGATGATCTGGACGCAATTTACGTGCTGGATAGGTGGGGTAACGGTGAGCCGCGCAAACTGGTATCGGATGTGTTTTATGCCTATGCCGAACGCTGGCCGATGTGGTCGCCCGACAGCCGCTCTATCGCCTATGCGCGCCGCAGCCAGCCCGGTCTGTTTGTGGTCGATGTGGAAACCGGTGTCGAGCAGCAGGTCTCCTACCTGCAAACGATGTACCCTGTCTGGCAGCCTTAAGCAAGCTGTTGAAGGTCTTTAGTTCTCAAAGGATGCTGCGAGGCCAATTCAGCCGCACAACGAGGTCCTTCGACTAAAGACCACAGACTATTGACTGCTGGCTTCATGTGCTTTGGCACTTGGCGGACGCCGCAGGATATACTGTACTGAAAGTCAGATCATCCTTCCTGTGAGATTTATGAGCCTGAAAATATGTCGACACGAGACCTGACGACCACTCTGATTCAACCGGATGTGCTGCTCGGCGAACTGTTGCAACTGCGCGAAGAGGTGGAGTCCGAAGCGGAAGCCTTGTTTGCCCGCTGGCAGCCGCACATTCGCAGGGCGGCCTTCAGCCACAGCGCGCGCAATCTGGCCTATTATCTGGCGCTGCGCCGGCGTGATCTGCGTCCGTTACAGGCTGCGCTGCGACCCTGGGGGCTGTCTTCGCTGGGGCGTGTCGAGGCGCAGGTGACACAGAGCCTCGACGCGGTGATCGCCACGCTGGCGATGCTGAGTAAAGCCGACAGCGAAGCTTATCCACCGCACCCACGCATGGACGCCTTCACGCAGGGCGCGCGCCTGCTGGAGGCTGAAACTGTCACCGTGTTCGGCCCCGCGCCAGCTCACCGCCGCGTGCGTATGATGGTAACGCTGCCGGGCGAAGCAGCGAATGACCCCAAACTGGTGCGCAGTATGCTGGAACATGGTATGAACGTCGCCCGCATCAACTGCGCTCACGATGGCCCGGAAGAATGGGGCCGGATGATTGCCCACCTCCGGGCGGCAGAAGCCAAAACCGGCCTGTCCTGCAAGGTGGCTATGGACCTGGGCGGTCCCAAATGCCGCACCGCAGACCTGATGCAGCCGGAGAAATACCGGGTCAAACGCGGCGATAGGATTCTGCTGACTGCCGAGCCGCCGGTTGAATCCGACCAGTACCCGGTGCAGGTGCGCTGTACCCTGCCGGAAGCGCTGGAAGTCGTGAAGGTGGGTGCGCCGGTCGGCTTTGTCGTCCGCGAACATCTGCCGCAGGGCCTGCTGCTGGAAGTCACCCACGCCAGCCAGAAGGGCAGCAAAATCAAGGCGGACAAGGGCATCAACTTCCCCGGCACGCATCTCGATCTTTCGCCGCTGACGGACAAGGACCTGCAAGACCTGGATTTTGTGGTCCCAAATGCCGACATCGTGAATTACTCATTTGTGCAGAAGGCGGATGATGTGCGCCTGCTCCAGCAGGAAATGAGCAAACGCCAGGCT
>CAZKIB010000178.1:4540-14295 GCA_964552425.1 uncultured Anaerolineaceae bacterium
CATATCCCGGCGCTGGTGGCAAAAATTGAAACGGCCAAAGCCATTCAGAACCTGCCGGAACTGATCGTCACGGCCAGCGGCCAGCAGCCCTTCGGCGTGATGATCGCGCGCGGCGACCTAGCGGTGGAGATTGGCTTCGAGCGCATGGCCGAAATGCAGGAGGAAATTCTGTGGGTGTGCGAGGCGGCCCACGTCCCGGTGATCTGGGCGACGCAGGTGCTGGAAACCCTGGCGAAGGAGGGGCGGCCTTCCCGCGCAGAGATGACCGACGCCGCGATGGCCGAACGCGCCGAGTGCGTCATGCTCAACAAGGGGCCGTACATTCTGGAAGCCATGACCATTCTCGACAGCGTGCTGCGGCGGATGCAGGCCCATCAGTCCAAGAAAGTCGCCCAACTGCGCGCCCTGCGTTCGTGGTGACTGTACCCTATTAAAAGCAAACGCCGGCGGTTTGGCCGGCGCTCGCTTCAGAGAGGGAGAAGAAGAAACGTGTTTTTAGTGGGCAGCGTTGGGGAATAAGGCCCAGCGCGCCTGCTCGAAACCAATGTTGACCAGTTGACGGATCGAAGCCACGTTGGTCATGGACTTCATAAACGTCATGATGGGGCCAGGGCGGAACATCCATTCACGGGTAGCCCGCTGCGCTTCTTTTTGCAGGTCCTCAGCGCTCAGGTTGCCATATTGCAGCACCGTCGATTTATCCATGTCGACCTGCTCCCACTTCGTGCCCGGCTTGAACCAGTTGTTTTCCATCACCTGGAAGAAGAACGGTGTGCCAGGGTACGGTGCGGCGATGTGAAAAATCGCCAGATCGAGTGGGAGTTCCTTGCTGAAGTCAATCGTTTCCTGAATGCTCTCGCGGGTTTCACCGGGCAGCCCAACGATGAAGTAACCGAAGTTGCGGATGCCGACTTTTTTGGCATATCCCAGGCTGCGGCGCGCGCGTTCGGCAGTTGTGCCCTTGCGCGCATTTTTGAGGATTTCCTCGTTGGCGCTCTCGATACCCCAGGAGATGGTATCGCAGCCGGCCTGCGCCATTTTTTGCAGCAGTTCCTCGTCCACATAATCGACACGGCTGTTGCAGGTAAAGCCCATGTTCAGGCCGGAATTAATCATCTCGTCGCAGATGCCCATGACCTGATCGCGGTTGATGGTGAACAGGTCGGCATACATGTGGATGTAGCGCACGCCCAGTTCATGCAGCATCCTGATCTCGGCCATGATGTTTTCCGGGCTGCGCAGGCGCAGGGCGTGCTGGTAGCTCACGTGTTTGATGCAGTAAATGCAGCCCGCAGAGCAGCCCCGGCTGGTGACGATAAACTGGTAGGAGCCTTTCAGCACCGGCGTGCGGTATTTATCCAGCGGCAGCAGGTGGTGCATGGGCAGCGGCAGGTCATCCAGGTTGGGGATGAACGGGCGATCCGGGTTGCGGACAATCTCGCCTTTCCAGCGCCACACCAGCCCCTTCACATGGGTCATGTCATACTGGCCGGTGTTGGCGTCAATTTCGGCGGCTTTGGGCTGCCATTCCGGGTCCGTGCTGCGATACAGATGCTCGGTTTCCGCGCTGAATTCCACGCGGCCCGTGATGGTATCGACCACTTCGCGCAGGGTCAGGTCCGGTTCGCCGCGCAGAATATAATCGAGCGCAGGATGCGGGCGCATCGTTTCAATCGCCAGCGGCGTGACGTGCGTACCGAAGGTAATCGTCGTCGCGCCGAGAGTCTTGGCAATGAAGCAGCCGTACATATCGTTCGTCAGGGTCGGCGCCGTCACGTGGGTGACATAGAAGCGCGGCTTCAACTGGTTGAGTTTGGCTTCATATTCTTCCCAGGTCATGCGCTCGGCAATCGCGTCGATAATCGCCACATTGTAATCCGGGTATAGAATGGCGGCCATCTGCGCCAGTTCCACCTGCCCCCAGATCATGTTCTCGCGGCTGCGGCGGCCTACCCGGTGCTGCGTGCGAATCCAGATGCTTTTGCCATCCGGCGCGGGTGGGTTCACCAGCACCACGTCGACATTGTGTTTTTCGTTTTCCTGAATGAAACGTCCCACAATCGGGTCGGCATCCGGGAAACGCACGTTGGAGACTTTGGGAACACGGCGCGTGCCCAGGTTCTCTTTAAGCTGTGCTTCCAGGTCCTTGCGCCCGGTCATTTCACCACCGGCATACGGCTCCGTATGGCGATAGGCGGCCCGGCGCGCAGTGTCATACTGCTGATTGGTGTATTTGCTCGTGTCTGCCATTCCTTACAACCCCTCTTCAATAGCGCCTAGACCAGCGCCGTATCGCCTACAGGCAGGATAATCGTTTCGTCTTCAACCGCATCCGCGCTGAAACCCAGGTCCGCTTCGGCCTTGAGTTCACGCTTGCTCAGTTCCGTCAGCAGGTATACCAGCAGCCAGCTTGTCAGCAGTTGGATACCGGTCATCACAAACATGGCACTCGGAACCAGCAGGAACCAGGCCGGTTCAGTCCCGGTGTTAAACGTGGCCGCAGCCAGGAACATCACCACACCGACCGTAATCAGGCTAATACCGAGTGTCCCGAAGCGGTGTTCCAGCGGACGGCGGAACATGGGCCGTCCGAACAACCCCTGTCGGATAGGACGGCGGTGGAACAGTGACACAATATAATTGAATACAGTTCCGATGCTGAACAGATTGACAGCAACGATGGAAAGGGTCATCGCCACAAACAGCAGGTTAGCATAGGCGCTGCGGTCTTCGATGCCGCTGGAAATCGCCAGCGCCCAGGGAAGTAATGCCAGCGCGGCCAGCACCACCGCTACCAGCGAGAGCGCCCCCAGCAGCCGCACCGGGTTATAGATCGCCGCTGTGCCCAGAATGCTGAACAGGAAGCGCAGGCCGTCCTTGACCACACTCAGCTTGCTTTCACCATCGCGTTCTTCGTATTTGATAGGCACTTCGATCATCTTGACATCTTCGTGCAGGGCGCGGGTGCTCATCACCGGGGTGAAGTTCAGACCGTCCGGCAGCGGGTACAGCTTTTCGAGGGCTTCGCGTTTGAGAATGCGCTGGCCGCTGGCGCTGTCGGTGATGCGTGTGTGGGCGATAGCACTGATGAGGAAGGCGAAGATGGTGTTGCCAATCCGCCGAGTCAGGGGCATCTTGCTCTCGATGCCGGCCATGCGCGACCCGATCACAATGTCGGCATTGTGGGCCTTCATCGCCATAAACATCTGCGGGTAATATTCCGGGGGGTATGTGCCGTCGGCATCCATGAACGCCAGATAATCGCCCTTGGCGTGGCGGAAACCGGTTTTCAGCGCGCCACCATAATTGCGGTTGACTTTGTGACGCAGCAGCCGTACACCCTGGTTATGATAGCCGGCGACAATCTCGGCGGTGCGGTCTTTGGAGCAGTCATCGACGATAATGAGTTCGAGGCCATCCAGCCCGACCTTCTTCAATTCCGGCTCCACCTTCAGCACGCGCTCGATCACTTCCGCCACGCCTGATTCTTCGTTGTAAGCCGGGATAACCACCGATAATTTATTCATCTTCTTCCGACCCTCATGAATTGTGTCTCTGCTTGTCTTAAAATTGCCACGTGCGCCTAACGCTGTCCTAAACCCCTGCCTAACAGAATTTTGCTAACATCAATCTTTTTTATTCTGCTGGTACTCATTCTGTAAGGCGAAACGCAGGGATGCAGTCTGTGATGACAGATGAAAAATACGGTTCAGGAGCGAATTTTTTCCAGTTCGCCGTAATGCACCTGCCCGGCAACCTGCTGGCGAACAGTGTCCGCTTTGCGGCGGTCTTTCACGGCCCTGGCAGGGACGCCTACCGCGACACTGTAGGGCGGCAGGTTCTTGGTCACAACCGCGCCTGCGCCGACCACACAGCCTTTGCCGATAGTGACACCATCCACCACCACGACATTCGAGCCGAGCCAGACATCATCTTCAATAGTGATCCCTTCGGCGGTGATGCCCTGATCCTTAATGAATTTGTCCGGGTCACTGTAGACATGGTTTACAGCGGCGATCTGAACCTGTGTGCCGGTATAGACACCGTCGCCGATACGCACGCCACCCTGCCCGCGAATGCAGGTATACTCGCCGAAGAAGCAGTTTTTGCCGACCCAGATACCGGCCTGCGGCAGATCGCGGTAATTAAAGACATGAAAAATCGTGCCGTGCATCAGGCTTGTGCCTTCGCCGATGGCGATACCCCCTGGCAGTGCGTGCAGATAGACCTGACTGTCCAGATAAACCTGCTTGCCTAGGCGAATATTCGCCGGACACAGCAGACGCACATTATGTTCGATAATCGGCAGACCCTCGGCCTTCAGGAGCGCTTTATAGGCGATGCCGCGCAGCCCCACACCGACCAGACTGGGCAGCCCGCCGAGCAGACTCATCACCGTCTGTTCAAGAATGTAACGAGGCAGACTGGTGGATTGGCTTTTCAGATAGTATTGGAGTTCGCGCAGCATGTCGCACCCTTGCGGCTGGATGGTTATAAAACGGTCAGTTCGTTGGGCGAAAGGGCCATATGGAAGGCCCGGCGCAGGCGCGGCGTGGTGGTCATGGGTGCGCCGTCCAGCGCGCTGAGTATCATGGTGGTGGCATCGTCCAGGTCACAGGCGGCCCCAATGCGGACTGCCGACTGTGTGAGCAGTTTGGCAAAGTTCCCCTGGTTGCGCCCCCGCCCGGTCATCACCAGAATACTGCTGGCCCCCACCGCCAGACCTGCCTCAATATCGGTCCAGGCATCCCCCACCAGAAAACTGCGGGTCAGATCAATGCCGAATTCCAGTGCAGCCTGCTTCAGCATCCCCGGTTTCGGCTTGCGACATTCACAGGCTTCATGATTGTCATGCGGACAGTAATACGCCTTGTCAATCCGCCCGCCCGCCTGCTCTATCGTGGCTGTCATCCGAGTGTGAATATTCTGTATGGCAGCTTCAGAGACTACACCGCGATTGATAATGGCCTGATTGGTGACCACAAAGATCGGCAAACCGCTCTGTGTAAGACGCCGAATGCTGGACAAAACACCGGGCAGCCACTCGAACTCTTCCCAGCACTTTACATGGTCAACACGGTTTTCGTTGATGACACCATCCCGGTCCAGAAAGATCGCTCCGGTTGCGGCCACAGCCATTGTCCTGTCCTCACTCGGCCACAATGGCAGATTCAACAGCGGCCAGTTGAAGTGCCCGCAGCTTTTCGCAGATGGCGTGTTCCAGCATGAGATGGACATCTTCGACCATCGCCATGTCGTTATGGTCAATGTGAACCGGCAGGTCCACCATCGTTTTCAGTTTGCCTCCATCGAAGCCGCAGAAACCCACTGTCGTCGCGCCCGCCGCATTGGCAACCGCAATGGCGTTGAGGACATTCCGGCTGTTGCCGCTGCCGCTGATGCCGATGACCACATCACCGGAACGGACCAGCGGACGGAGCTGCTCGGCAAAAACTTCGTCATAGCTGATGTCATTGCTCAAAGCAGTCATCAGCGCATTGTTATCAGTCAGGGCAATGACCCGGAAGCGGGGCTGACCTTCGATGATGGTGCGTTTGGCAAGGTCACATCCGAAGTGGGTTGCGGTGGCGGCGCTGCCACCGTTCCCGAAAATATACACGGTTTTTCCAGCCAGATTGGCCCGCATCAGAGCATTCACCACAGGCTCAACAGCTTCAAAAGGAACCGTATCCAACAGAGTCTGGACAGTGACAAAGTATTCCCGAATGTCCATGAATGAGTCCAACTCCCGATAATCCACTGGAAAATGAAAAACTGCACTTCAATGCTCCTTCAAGATAGACTCGGAGCCTTGCGCAGTCCAAACATTGGCCTTACAAGCCAATTTCTGTATAGTTTTCACGAAAAAAGTGTGAATTTATCCGTGTTGATGCAGCAAAATTTGAGGCCCTTCAAAGTCGAAATGGAAATCCATCCGGCTCAGATTGAGGTCTTGCAAGGTTTCTGTCACGTCGGCCTGTTTGTCTTCATGGCAGTAGAGCATCATAAAGCCGCCGCCGCCGGCCCCGGCGATCTTGCCACCAAGTGCGCCTTTGTCCCGCGCAGCCGCATAGGCACGGTCAATCAGATCGTTACTGATGTCGCTGACCACGCCGCGTTTTTGCAGCCACGACTGGTGCAGCAGTTCTCCAAACGCATCCAGATCATGCTGGCGCAAAGCGTCGGTCATTTCCAGGCCAAGCGCTTTGATGCGGTGCATTCGTTCCAGAGTGGCCGGGTCTTTTTCCTCGCTGGCGTTGGACTGTTTCTTGAGGATGTCACCAGAGTTGCGCGATTTGCCGGTGAAAAACAACATCACCCGGCGCTGCAAGGTGTCCATGACCGCCGGCGGCAGCTCAATCGGGTTAATCAGGGTTTCATCCCGGTTAAACACAATCTGGTTCAGGCCGCCAATCGCCGAGCCGTACTCGTCCTGTTTGCCGCTGGGCAGGTGCAGTTTGTTGATGCCAATATCACAGGCCATCTCGGCAATGTCGGTCTTGCTCATGGTCCGCCCCTGCCAGGCAGCCAGCGCTGTCACCATACACACCGCCACAGCACCAGATGACCCCAACCCTGTACCCGGTGGAACCTGGGATGACAGAAACAGATCAAGGCCGTCATAGTGACCAAATTCGCGGAGTATCGCTTTTGCCAGCCCCAACTCCCCGTCAGGAATCATCTCACCTGTGCCTGTGTGACGGTAAAAAACGCGAAAGTCTGACGAAATGATTTGCAGTGCGTCGGTTGCGCCCTGAGAAATCACAGCGTATATATAACGGTTGATGGCCGTGTTGAGAACTGCGCCGCCAAACTGGGTGTAATAAGCGGGCAAATCAGTTCCCCCGCCTCCGAAACTGATGCGAACGGGTGCGCGTGCGATCAGAAGCACGATAAACCTCCTGATGGAAGATGGCTACACGTTATGATGTCGAAAAAATCCTGAAAAATCACCTTACAATAACCTTGTGAATTCAGGCTGCAATTGACAGTCACAGGAATTGTAGCGAGAATGGAAAGTCAATTCACGTGAAGTGAGGATCCATGTATCTCTTCTGGTATCGTCTGCGCATTCTGCTGACCATTGTCGTCGTCGCAGCGGTTGCGGGTTCTATATTCTACTATATCCAGGTGCGTACCTACGAGACAGACCTGAACCGTTATCATGTACAGCTTACCGCCGCAGTGGCAACGGCCATACAAGACGCCTTTTACGATATTACACGCACGGCTGAAGCGCCTGGTAACGTCTACCGCATGATTACGCTCGGCCAGAATGAAAATCTGGAACAACTGGCAGAAAGTTACGGTACAACGCTCGAAATATTACAGATTGTCAATGGGTTTGGACCAGAAATCGTGCAAGGCAACGGCGAAACCATTATTATGCCGCTGGGCCTGCGAGAACTGGAACCCCTGCGCACGATTTCAATCTATCGCGCGCTCCCCGGTGATACCCTGAGTTCAATTGCTGACCGCAACGGTGTTTCACTGGCCTTGCTCGAACGCGATAACCCCGTCCTGGCACAGCGTGGGGTATTTTCGGGCGATCTCGTCTTTATAGGGCTGATATTGTAGGATTTGAACTTTGAACAGAAACGTCCAAACGCTGCTCTACCTGCTGGTATCTCTTACAATAGCTGCCTGTCTGCCATCGGTGCCGACCTCGGTTCCCTCAATCGAGGTCGTCGTTTCGGTTGTACCGGAAAACGAACTGAGCGAAGCGGTGGCGGCGGCCCTGACCGGGACTGCTTCATCAGATGTGGCTTCTACCGAACGAGCGTTGGCTGCTGCGGGTATCACCCTGACTCCAACGCCGACATCCACCCTAACGCCGACGCCTTTACCACCTACCGAAACACCCTTTATTTCACCTACACCGACCAGTACACCCCTGCCGACTGACACTCCCACTGTGACCGCCTATCCATCGAATACCCCCGGTCCATCAGTCGAAACCGCTGTTGGGCAAATTCGTGTGATTCATGGCTGGCGTGGCGAAGAGGCCGTTCCTGTCGATGTGATGATTGACCAACTGCCGGTAGCGCTTGGTTTGGAAACCGGCGAAGCCACGTCTTATTATGGTGTAGCCGGTTCGGAAACCATTCGACTCACCCTGATTCCGCCAGCCGATCGCAGCATCAGTCGACTCACAGGCGAGGAAATCACTACACAGCTCCCGCCGCTGGTGGATCAGTTGATCGAAGTTCCCCAGGGCAGTTCCCTCACAGCGATTCTGGTCAATCTGACCGGAATACCTTCGATCCTGATTGTTTCTGAAGATATTTCCCCTTTACAAAGCGGTCAATCGCGCCTGACAGTAGTCCAGGCAAATCCCAGCCTCATTCGGGTCAATATTCTGGACCCAATCCGAAATCTGACGCTGGTTTACGATCAGGAAGTGGGCGAGATTGTTGGGCCTTTCGATTTACCAGCAGGCAATTTGAACCTTCAGTTTTCGGATGCATCATTTCCAGATCAGATTGTCTTGCCGACAAGCGGCTTCAGACTAGACACGAATGTTAATCATCTGCTTGTCTTGATTCCCGGTCTGGATGCGTCTTCGAGGAATTTTTCGAACGAAATCCTCGTGTTTCGCGGTGGAACCCGGATGACATTGACGGATATGCCAGTGCGCTTTGTCAATGCAGCGCCCAATGCAGGTCCTCTCACCGTTCGATTCCAGGGTGTGGAGTTAGTCAGGGATTTGCCAGTAGGTGAAATTACGGTTCCCTTGCCCGTTTCCAGAAATCAGGGCAATTTGGAAGTCTTGAATACCGCCGGCGAAGGGCTTCTGAGGAGTGTCTTTGATTTATCGGAAGATGTCAGCCCGCGTGCTGAAAGCATTGTGATTCTGTCAGACCTTCCCGAAGAACAAATCAACCGCGAAATCGAAAACCCGACTACCATTCAGGCCATCGATTTCGCGCGTGAACCACTTCCGTCCCAGGCGCTGGCGAATATCCGGCTTATTCATGGTCTGACGGGCGCAACCCAGACCCTTGATCTGGAAATGCGAGCGACCAATCCGCGTGAGATCGATAACCCGATTGGCGTGCCGCAGCCATCAGAGTCTGATTTGAACTGGTCGCAGACGATCAGCAATATCAATTTTGGAGAGGCTTCCCTGTATACTTCACGGGCCTCCAACATTTTTGATTTGCAGGTGGTGCTTTCGTCGACAGGCGCGGTACAGGCCACACTTGACCGTCTGCCGCTGCTGCCGGGTGGCGCTTACGATGTGTTCATCGTGCCCGGTGGGGGCGTGGCGCAGGCGCGGTTGCTGGTTATCCAGCCGGACCCGCAGGTGTCAATCATCGGCGGACGGCAGGGGGATGCCGAAGTTGTAGAGGCGATTGTCGACGCCACGCTGACCGCTGTCGCGCCAGACGTGACCGTGACTCTGGCTTCAGAACGTACACCGACTCCGACGATCTCACCCGTACCGACCAATACCCCCCGACCATCCAGTACGCCCCGTGTCCCACCGCCTGCGCTGGCTGTGAACCCGGCCCCGCCCAATACGGTCAGCGGGACGATGATTGTATTCGGTCAGAATTTTGCGCCCAATGAACGTTACACGGTAAATCTGGATCAGGAGCCTGTGCTTTTGAGTGGGCTGACTGATGAGAACGGCGCCATCGCGCTGACTGTGGACCTGCCTGCGGGCATCTCACCGGGGCCACATGTGGTGCGTGTGTGTGTCGACTGCCGTCTCGATGGCGCGCAGCAGGAAGTCCTGGCCGCTTTTAATG
>CAZKIB010000179.1:0-14264 GCA_964552425.1 uncultured Anaerolineaceae bacterium
ACCCATCCATGTAGGGCAGCATCACATCCAGCAGGATAATGTGCGGAAAGGCGGCGCGGGCCTTCTCGATTCCGATGTTCCCATCCTCCGCGTGAAAAATGTCGTACCCTTGCGACTGAAAATACAGCATGAGCATCTCGGCCACATCAAAATCGTCCTCGATCAGCAGGATGCGCTGTTTCGACATGGCTCATTCCTCGCCCAGCACAGCACTCACGCGAAACTGATTGTCTTCGGCATCCGGTGCGTTGGCAACCACCGCCTGAGGCGGCAGAGGCTCACCGCTCACATCGGGCCGCCAGACATTCTTCAGCGGCAGGACCGAAGCCATCGGTTCGATGTGAGAGGTATCCAGTTCCTGCAAGCGTTGAAAATAGTTAAACACTTCGGTGAGCTGACCGGCATACAGGCTGATTTCGTCCTCGCTCAGGTCCAGCTTTGCCAGTTCAGCGACGCCGCGCCCTTCATCCTTTGTCAGTTCCACAATTCGATCCTCTAATTGGCTGCAACCCCGGCAGATTGAATGAGTCAAGTATATCACCACTATTCAAACAAAAAACAAACGTAACGGGCGCTCTGAGGACAGCATCATCGTTGAAATGAACAATTGTTAACAAATCTCCGTGCCATTTAAGCGCTGGTTTACACTATAATGGGATTGGGCGTCTCAACGCCACTGGAACTGGAACCTGTCATGACGACCAAAAAACTGACCCCTCAACTGAACACGATCATCGCGGCCAAACGCTATTATCTGGCCCAGCGTAAAGGCAAAACCCCTATCGAGGCCGTGCGCGCCCTTGCCAGTATGCAAAAGCGGCCCAGCCCGATCCTTTCGACAGTTGCCAGCGAGGATGAGCCGGTTGTGATGATTGGTCAGGTCAAACACAACGTGGCGCAGAACGGGCATGTGGTTTATGACCCGGTGGGCACGGCGCTGCGTTATGTCCACAAACAGGTGGACGCGGTGGCGCTGTTCACGGACCAGATCATTTATGAAGATGGGCTGGATGACCTGATGTTCGTCGCCAGCGCCATTGACCGGCCTGTAATCTGCCAGGATTACATCCTTGACGAATACGAGATTATCGAAGCGCGGGCGGCAGGGGCTTCGGCGCTGCTGCTGTCTGCTTCGGTGCTGGATAACGCGACCCTGCGGCGGATGATTTCGGCCACGCAGCGCAATCTCATGACGGCTGTCGTGCAGGTTCATAACGCGGACGAACTGCGTTACGCGATCAGCCTAAGCCCGCACGTGATCTGCCTGAGTACCGACAATCCCGTTACGCCGGAAATTGAAATTGACCTGGAAATGACGCGGCGAATGCGGGATATGATTCCCAACCATATTCGCGTTATGATTAGCGAAAATCTGAAGACCATCCGAGAAGTTGAAGCCGTCGCCAGTCTGGGAGTGGACGCGGTCATGGTGAGTGAACAACTGCTGGACACGGCTGGTAACGCTGAAAATCTGCGCGAAGCCTTTCGAAGTCATTAGAAACGGCAGCCTATGCGTCGTGATGAACAAGCCCGTGAACCGGATATTGAAGGCGCAATTCGCCTGCTGCGGGAATCGCCTGATGAACAGATACGTCAGTTTACGGCCTACCTGCTTGGTCAGGCCGGCGATGCGCGGGCTGTCGAACCGCTGATTGACGCGCTGCAAGATGAACATGTGGGTGTGCGCGGCGCCGCGGCCAACGCGCTCGGTGCGATAGGTCAGGCGGACGCAATCCCCTATTTACGTCCCCTGCTGAAAGACCCCCATCAGCAGCTTGTGGTCTGGGCAGCTTTCGCCCTCACGCGGCTCGGCGACGATCACTTTGATGTGTTGATTGATGCGCTGCGCGACGACGAAGTGGATGTGCGCCGCAGCGCCATACTGGCTTTGCGACAGTTAGGCGACCCCCGCGCCATTGGCCCCCTGCTGGCCCTGCTGGGCGACAACAGCCGCCGGTTTGCTGCCGATACGACTGTCGAGGAAGCTGTCAACCAGGCCCTTGTCAACCTGGGCTACAATATTGGCAGGTTGCCACCCCGCCCCTAACAAACCTGTTCGTAACCCGACCACAATCTGTTGCACTTCCGTGAAAGTAAGTTAAGATTATCACAATTGCACACGCACGTATTTTCTAAGTCAGCAGTCAATAGTCTCTGGTCTTCAGTCGGAAAATATCGAAACCTGTTTTCGGTTGATTCAGGCCAGGTTTTAGCTTTTGACTATGGACTAAAGACTTTTGGCTGTTCGTTTAGCTGATTCACAGGTCCAGGTCTCTCACTCAAGGAGGGGGCGCTTTGAGAAGGTCGCTGCTCACGTTCATTTTGATTCTCATTTTGTTGCCATCGACATTTGCCGCCATGCAGGATGCCCGCAGTCCGCGCCTGGAAATCACGGGGTTAAACCCGACTGAACTACCGACTGTCAGTGTCTCTGTGAATGTCTTCGACGCCATCGGCCAGCCTGTGGCGGACCTCACCGCTGAAGATTTTGTGATGACGGGCGAACTGGCGGAGCGCGCGCGCATCGTGCAGGTGCGCAGTTTCGCAGATCAAGCCATACCCATTAACATTGTGCTGGTCGTGGATGTGAGCAGCAGCATGGCCGGTTCGCCTATCGAAAGCGCAAAACTGGCAGCGAACACCTTCGTCAATTCAATCGGCCCGAATGATCCTGTCTCCATCGTCGCATTTTCCACCGGGTCGCAAATCGTCCGGGAATACACCACCGATGTAAGCGCGCTGGAAAGCGCCATCAACGGCCTGGGCTTTGGCGGCCAGACCTTTTTATATGATGGCGCACTGGCGGCCATTGAGCAGGCTATCGCGTCTGATAACCCCCGCCGCGCAGTCATTCTGTTGAGTGATGGCGCGCAGTATGACACCACCGGAAGTTCAGACTTCACGGCTGAGGATGCGATCAACCGGGCCGTTGCCAACGGCGTGCCTGTCTACACCATTGGCCTGGGCTTTGGTGTGGATCGCAGTTTCCTGCAAAATCTGGCGGGCGAAACCAACGGGGTTTTCCGCGAATCGCCGACCCCGGCGGAACTTCAGGCCATTTATCAGGAACTGGCCGATCTGCTGCGCACCCAGTATGAAGTGGTGCTTGAGGTTGATGTCCCCCTCGATGGCACAACCTATGATCTGGTTCTGGAAGTCAATACTCCCGAAGGCGCGGCCCAGGCCACTGGCCGTTTGCGCGCGCCTGTGCCGGTTCCGGTCATTCGCCTGCCCGAACTGCCCGACGTGATCGACACCGTGATTGAGGCGGAGGCAGAAATTATCGCCGACGATGCCCTGACCGCGTGGAAATCGCTCTGGATGACGCCGTGCAGCCCGTCCTCACACAGCCACCTTTCAGCATCACACTGGACCCCATGCTGCTGGCTCCGGGGCCGCATTCGCTGGCCTTTACCGCGACAGACGAAGACGGTGATGTCAGCACCAATTCGGTAGATTTTGTAGTGGCTGCCCTGCCTTCCGAAGTCGTCGTTGTTCCGGCTCTGGATGGTGAGATCAGCGAAGTCGAAACCTTTACGCTGGACATCAGCGGCCAGACCGCCACTGCGGCGGTCAACTTCAGCCTGGATGGGGGCGAAGCAGCTCTCCTGGAAGCGCCCTATCTGTTCACGATTGACCCGTTCAACCTGGCCCCCGGTGAACATCTGGTGGGCGTCACGGTCACGAACGAGGGCGGTGTCACCACCGGAATCGGCGGACTCTTTACCGTACCGGAACTGCCCGCGCAGATCAGCATTAACGGGCTGGGCAGCGGCGAGGTTCTCTCCGGTACAGCGGAGGTGAGCATGGATGTCACCAGCAGCCAGGCCCCTGTCACCGCCATCACGTTCGACTTGAACGGTGAAACAATTGATACTGGCGGGGCGAACAGCCTGGTTCTGGACGCGGCCAGCCTGCGGCCCGGCGCATCACAGCTTGTAGTGACGGTGACGGACGAACTCGGCCAGGCGACCACCGCAGCGCTCAATTTTGAAGTCGCCGCACTGCCGCCGGTCATCAATATCAGCGGTCTGGAACTGGGTGAGGAACTGGACGCGGATCGCACCGTCGAAATTCTGGTCGACAGCCAGACCCCTGTAACCGCGATTGATGCCCGCATTGACGGAACAAGCATACCGGTGAGCGAAGGCGACCCGGCAGCGGTGCTGCTGGAAGTGCTGGCGCTTGAGCCGGGGGTGCATATTCTGGGAATCACGGTCACGAATGAATCCGGCCAGAGCGCCCAGATCGAAACAGCGTTTAATGTGGCTGAAGGGCCATCCCTGACCGCTACCGCACTGGTCCCACCGTCCGCCTCACCCACCACTGAGGCCGAACCCTCCGCAGAGGCCAGCGCCACCCCTACCAGTGACACGCAGGCGGTTGAACCCACCGCCACCACTGAAGTACCCACCGAAGTGGCGTCCGTGCCTGACAGCGGAGCCACATCAACCGAACAGGCCGGTGAAGCCCTGGCAACCGCAGAAACCGCTACTGTCGATGGGAGCCAGCTTACGGCGGACGCACAGGCGACGGTTGATCTTGTCGCGACAGCTAATGCCCAGGCCACCGGAGATGCGCAGGCGACGATTGATGCGCAGGCGGTTGTAGAAGCCACTGCAACGGAAGCGGCTCCCGCCGAAAGCGCGACGCCTACCCTGTCGGCTGAAGACCTGGATGCGACGCTGGATGCGGTGTCTCAAGGAGCAATTTCCGGCCTGTTTGATCTCATCACAGCCACCGCCAGCGCGCGCGAAACCCAGAATGCGCCGACCCCCGAACCGACCATCGACCTGAATGCGCAGGCCACAGCCGATGCGCTGCTGACCGCGACACAGCTTGTAGTTGAAGCATCAGGGACAGAAACATCTGAAGCCGAGGTGCAGGCCGCGAACGCCCAGGCAACTTCGCAAGCTGCTGAGACGGAAACGCAGACCGCGAATGAACAGGCCGCTGCCAACGCGCTGGCGACTGAAAACGCCGCCGGGACGGAAACGCAGACCGCCAACGAGCAGGCTACCAGCGACGCACTGGCAACAGCTAACGCCGTCGGAACCGAAACCCAGGTGGCAGGCGACGCGGCGACTTCCGCCGCAGAGGTTACGGAAGAAGTAACCGAAGAATCGGCAGATGTCACCCCGACAGAAGCGGGCACGGCAGTGGCGCAGGAAGTCACCGAAGTCAGCGCGACACCCACAACAGGCGGAGAATCGGGCAGCCCGGTTCCAACCATCACACCGATTGGAACCCTGATCCCGGCACAGGCCGAATCCACGCCCAGCAGTGAAGCGCTCACGCCGGTTGTGATTATCATTGTGATTATCGTGGTGGTGCTGCTGGTGCTGTATCTGGCCCTGAGCAGCGCACGCCGCCGCCAGCGCCGTTAGCCGTTCGACATTCCGACAGAGGCCGCCTCGTGACGGAACGGCCTCTTTTTATTTGCCTGTCTACATAATCCTGCGGAGGGTTTCGGCGTCCACGTTGCCACCGCTGAGTACCACCACCGTCGGACGATCATCGACGGGGATAACCCCGCTGCGCAGGGCCGCCACCCCCACCGCGCCGCCGCCTTCGACCACCCAGGCACAATCATACAACAGCCAGCGCATCGCTTCGGCAATGGCGTCTTCCGGCACCAGCACGATTTCATCGACATAGCGCTGCGTGAGACTGAGGGTAATGGAGTTGGCTTCGATGTCGCCGGACAACGCCTCGGCCAGTGTATCCCACCGCTGGGGATAGGCCGCGTCGTAGAAGATGTTGTACATTGCCGGGGCGGCTTCGGCACATACGCCGATCACCTCAACAGTGGGCTTGAGGGACTTGACTGCCAGCGCCACACCCGAAATCAACCCGCCCCCGCTGACCGGGACCAGCACCCGCGCCACGTCCGGCAGAGCATCCACAATTTCGAGACCCACTGTTCCGGCCCCGGCCACAATCAACGGATCGTTGTACGGGGAAATAAAGTGCTGCCCCTCTTCACGTGCCAGCCGGTGGGCTTCGTCCTCGGCCTCATCATAATTGTCGCCGTATAAAATCGCTTCCGAACCGAGTCGTTTCACCCCGTCCACTTTACGGCGCGGGGTAGTCACCGGCATGAGGATGCGCGCTGTGGTCTCTAACAGATGCGCGGCATAGGCCACCCCCTGCGCGTGATTGCCTGAAGAACAGGCGACAATACCTTTTTCACGCGCTCTTTTTTGCAGGGCCAGCATGGCATTCAGCGCCCCACGCACCTTAAACGAGCGGGTTTTGTTCACGTTTTCCAGCTTCAGCCAGACCGCAGCGCCCAGGTCCGGCGCGAGTTCCAGCGGTGTGGGATCAATATAGGGGGCGATGCGGTAGCGGGCCAAAGCAATGTCAGCTAACTCAACCATTTATTTCTCCATGTACAAAAGCACTTATAATAATTTGTAGTTTGCGCGGCGATTGCGCGTGCCAGACCGGAAACCGCCACAGCCGGATTTGCGCGTTCAGCAACTGCCAGCGATAATTCCTTCATAATAGCCAGACTTACCCATGGGGAAACAATGAACCCGGCAACCGATACCCGGCTTCTACGGCAGAAAACCTATGCCACAGATGAACACCTGAACATTCGTTACCAGATTCATGAACAGTACAGCGTACCCCGTATTGACTTCCCCGAATGGGTGCTAGATCGCATCACCTGGCAGGGCGATGAGGTGGTGCTGGACCTGGGCTGTGGCCCCGGCACGTATGCGCCGGCGCTGGCAAAAGCGGTCCCCAACACCACGTATTACGGGATTGATTTTTCCAGCGGAATGCTGGCGAAACATCCCCGACCCGATGCAATTGCCCAGGCAGACGGCCAGACGCTGCCGTTTGCAGATCACACCTTTGACGTGGTGATGGCAAACCATGTCCTCTATCACCTGCCCGATATTCATAAAGCCATTGGTGAAATTCGCCGGGTGCTGAAGCCCGATGGCATTCTGATCGCCGCGACAAACAGCGCGGAAAGTATGCCGCAATTTCACGACCTGTACAAACGGGCCATTATGGTCCTGACTGCGCCGGGTAAACAGGTGATCGTACCGCGTCCGGCCAGCCATGCCTTTACGCTGGAAAGCGGCACTCGTTTTCTGGCGCGGCGTTTTTTCGCAGTGGTGCGCTATGATCTGCCCGGAGCCTTTGTCTTCGACCAGCCAGAACCCGTGCTGGCCTATCTGGAAAGTGCGCGCAGCCTGCGAGAACCGCAGCTTCCGTCCGGCGTCACCTGGGATGCAGTCATGATGATTGTGCGCGAACAGATCAAGAATCAGCTCAACTATGTGGGCGAGCTGGTAGTTCAAAAACTCAGCGGTGTACTGGTCGCTTCGGACCGGGGCGGCTTTATACGCGAGTATATTCTGGAAAGCGAAAAAACCTCCTAAACGTCGGCAGTATCGTTATCGTGATCGCGGCGCTGCGGAATATCTGAAGAATCACGGAAGCCATAGCGCCCGACGAGCGGCACAAAACGCACCCGTTCGTTCTGCTCAATTTTCCAGCGGCTGTCCTGGCGGGTCACTCGTTCAAGATACTGTTCCTTCTGGCTGCCCACCGGAATCACAAGGCGGCCCCCGTCACGGCTCAGTTGTGAACGCAGCGGCCCCGGCAGGGCAGGCGCGGCAGCCGTCACGATAATGGCATCGAACGGGGCCATATCCGGCAGACCCTGACTGCCATCCCCTACGTGAATTTCAACATTGCTGATTCCCAGAAGGTCCAGCACGCGGGCCGCGCGCCCGGCCAGGCGCGGATAATATTCCAGGCTGTAGACACGGCGCGCCAGATGGCACAGAATGGCGGTCTGATAGCCGGAACCCGTACCGATTTCCAGCACGGTTTCTGTCCCGTTCAGCCGCAGCATCTGGGTCATCAGCGCAACCACGTAGGGCTGAGAGATGGTCTGGTTTTCACCGATGGACAGGGGTTGGTCCGTGTAGGCCAGGTGCAAAAGGGAGGGTGGCAAAAACCGATGGCGGGGGATAGCGCGCATAGCCGTCAGCACCCGGACATCGTGGATACCCCGCGCTGCAAGTTGGGTGGCGACCATTCGACTGCGCGAAATAGCATAACTGTCGCTCATAACATCCCCGCTCACTTAAATCCATATATTATGAATTATACTATTACTACCCTGTCGAATTCCTAAAACGATTCCATGAGACCACTCGTAACCATAAAACTTGTGAAGATTTTGTAAAGATCAAAGGTTACGTCCAGTATAACGTATCGTCGATGGGGGACAAGTCCGGCAGGCCGATAGTGACAGATTTCTAACCAATATGTTTGAAAGTTTGCCCATTCGTGGCACACTTAAGGCGTCTGCCGCCCTGTGCTTCGGGGGTTATCATGATACGCCGTTTCTCTGGATTTCTGTGCCTGCTTGTGCTGCTGTTCAGCGCGATTGCGTTCCCCGGTGCTGCGCAGGACGCCCTGCCAGCGTTTGCGACCAATACGCCACCCCCGCCCGCACCGGTTATCAGCACCCCTGCGGCCCCCATCAACCGCTTTGTGCTGCGGCCCTGGCGCGAAGCCGATCTGATTGAGGTGCTGTACACACGGGTAAGACAGCTTACGGAGGGCGCTACAGAACTCGAAAAAGCGGTGCGGCTGATTCAGTACGAACTGGCGCGCCGTTTCCCCGCTGCCCCGCGTGACCCGGCTGGGCGTGAACGGCTGCTGCGCGCCATGTTGAACGCGCCGGCGGGCAGTGTGGATATGCGCGGGGTGATGCACCCCTACATTGAAACACTCCTCAATACACGCGGCGGCCCCCTGCTGCCATTTGCCCATGCGGGTATTCAGATCGAGGTGCTGCCCGCCAATCTGGATGGCCTGGAGCCGCAGGACGCGGTGCTTCACCTTTATTATCCCGCAGCGGATAACACCCTCGTATATGACGATTATGCGCCGGTAATTGCCAGCGTGGACGGTTCGTTTCGTGTGATGGATGTACCGGGTATCAGCGCTGCGCCACTGGGTGATGTGCGTACACTGGAACTGATGGGCGTGGGTGATTTCAACCGCGATGGTCTGGATGAACTGGCGGTGTCGTTGGATACCGGCCAGCTTAACCGTGAACTGCGGGTATCTGGCTGGCGCGGCGGCGAGATCGTCAGCCTGGTGCAGCCCGGACAGACCCTGCTGTATGGTGAAATTGTCAACTGGATGGCGGGCGGCGATAATCTCAACGTCAAAGTTTATCGTGAGGAATCCGCCGACTGGCAGTGCCTGGGTGAACTGGAAGTGACCTGGAGTTGGAGCGCCAATTTTTTCCGCCCGAACCCCGCCGCCGACGGCTACTTCTTCCAGAACAGCGCCAACTGTCTATTCTATGGGGCGGAACCGCTGTTCGCGCAGCCAGTGGATGAGGCGCTGGCGACCATCAACGACATTCTCGCGTTCGTCCCTTCTGAAGACGATTACAGCGCGCAGCGTGCCCGCATGATGCAGGTGATGCTGCGGGCTTTTGACGGCGATTTTGGCACGGCGCTGGCTGCGGTGCTGGACCTGGAAAGCCGCGCCGAACCGGGTTCCTGGCTGGCACAGCAGACCGGGGCGTTTATCAGCGCGCTGGGTGAACCGGGGGTGACGCCAATGGAAGTCTGCGCGGCGCTGGTGGCGGCCAGCCCGGCAGGCGCATGTGATGTGGACGCGGCGCTGACCCGCATCCTTGAGGAGCAGCCGCTGGTGCGCAGCCGTCCGATCAGCGAGCAGTTGGCCGAAATCGGGATCACGGTGCAGAACCAGCTTACCCTCTCGGAAGTCGGGCGGGCAGACCGGCAGGTGGTGCGCTTTAACCTGGCCGGGGAACACTGGTGGGCCTTCGCGCCGCTGGACCCGGAATTTTATACTGCCGAAATGGTCGCGCCCCTGCCTGGTTTCGAGCCGATCAAAACCCCGCTGCCGGTCATCACCGCGCCGCAAACGATGTACGACGCCCTGTTCGTAAGCCATGACCCCGGCACGGTGCTGACGATTCTGGAAAGCCTGGTGCGCGCCAACCCGCAGGCGGCGCTGTCATCCGAAGTGCGCTATCTGGAAGCGCTGAGTTACGATCTGCTGGCGGACCGCACCCGCGCGCGGCAGGCCTATTATGACCTGTGGCAGCAAAGCCCGCTGTCCGTGTGGGGGCAATTAGCGGCGGACCATCTCGAACAGCGTTAAAATAGATAGGGTATGTTTAGTCACTCTACTGGTTCAATACTGGGAAAGACTCGATGAAACTCGTCACATTTACCTACAAAAATCGGATGCAGCTTGGGGAGATTGTCGGAGACGAAGTGTACGTACTGTCTTCGTCCGACACCCTGCGCATGACCGAGATGATTAAGCGCGGCATTACCCCCAGCCGCGTCAGCCAGCGCTACGCCCTGGCAGATATTACCCTGCACGCGCCGCTGCGCCCCGGCAAGATCGTCGCTATTGGCCGCAACTATGCCGAACATGCCAAAGAAACCGGCAACGAACCCCCGCCGCGCCCGCTCATCTTCGCCAAATTCCCCAGCAGCGTCATCGACCCCGGTGAAGCCATTACCTGGAGCGAATCGATTACAAAGGAAGTCGACTGGGAAGTGGAACTGGTCGTCATTATTGGCAAACGCGCGCGCCATGTGAGCGAAGAGGATGCGCTCAAGTACGTGTTCGGTTACACTGTCGGCAATGATGTCTCCGCCCGCGATCTGCAACTGCGCACCGATGGGCAGTGGACACGCGGCAAAAGCCTGGACACATTCTGCCCTCTGGGGCCGATCATCGTCACCCGCGATGAGATTGCCGACCCGCAGAACCTCAGCCTGAAAACGAAGGTCAATGATGAGGTGATGCAGGATGGCAACACCAAAGACATGATCTTCGGGGTGGCCTACCTGATCCACTACATCTCCCAGAATTTCACGCTGGAACCGGGCGACATCATCATGACGGGCACACCGCCGGGCGTCGGTGAGGGGCGCAAGCTGTATCTCAAGGATGGGGATGTGGTGACGTGCAGCATCGAAGGCATTGGCGAACTGACCAATCCCTGCAAGGTGGTGGAGTAATTGACCTGAAGCAGACCGGCGCACTGCCGCACTTCCAAAGCGATCTGGCGGAGTGACACTCATGGATAAACGGAAAAGAAAAAGCCTGATAGACAATGCGGCTTTAGCCCATTGGCAACGGGCTGAAGCCCGCTGTCTAATCCAGAATTAGGCGTAGTCTAATTGGTTTATCCATCGGTTGGGCAGGGTACAGTGACTCTGCCCTTTCATTCTCCTGCCAGAATCTCAACCATCGTCAGCGGCGCGAGAGTCTGTAAATCCGGCGGGTGCGTGATCGCAACACGCTCCTCACCCGCAAACAGGCGGAACAGAACCTCGTACTGTCCCGGCGCGACCTCGCAGGGAATGTCGATCTGCCGCCGGTCCATAAGCCATTCGCCATCTCCCGGCCCACTCAGGCGGCTGCGCTGTTCCGCCAGCGCGATGCCGCGCGCGTCCACAAGATAGACCGTCATATCAGGGACAGCGGCTGCAAGGTTTTCCACCCGCCACCACATGGTTAAATCCAGCGCAGCGCACGATTGCACTGCTCCAGAGAAAGCCACACCCGCCAGTTGCAGGCCATTGGCGAAGTGAATATCCGGGCGCGTGAGCGGCAGCGGCGGGACTGTGTCAAAAATCTGCACTCTGTCCACCGACAGGCGCGGGTTGTACGCATAAACAAGCTGGCAGCGCTGCAAGATGCGGTTAGGTTTGTAGCTTCCGGCGGGCAAACGCAGCGACAGGCCATCCTCACGGAAGGCAACCGGAACCGGCTCATCATTGCAGGTAGCAGTGGTCAGATCATCTGGTGACAGCGCGCCAGTGGCAAAGTGAACATCCACAGAGAGGTCGTCTGTCGCCACCAGTGGACCGGGTATATCGACACGGATTCCATAGGCGTCAGCATGAACCAGCCTGCCAGACAGCTCCGGTTGCAGGACACGATCCTCTGGCAGACCCGTGATCGTATAGGGGTAATCAGCGCTGAACGCGGGGTTTTCCACCAGAGCCGAGGAATCCGGCACAAGGGCGCAGTTGAGCAGCGACCCGGCTCTGAGCGCGAGATAGGGCATCGTCAGGCTGTCGCACCAGTCTGAATCACTGAGGACCAGCGCGACCTCGCCGCCCAGCAGCCGGTCTATGGCCTGACTTTTCGGCATGATGACATAGCGAAATTCAGGCGCATAGTCGATCACTTCGAAGACACGCAGATAACGCCCCGCGATGCCGACAAATGCGCCGGGCGGCAGCAGAGCGCGCAGGAATCCCATCTCCTCCAGCCCGACCCCCAGGGCATGGTCATAGGAAAAGCGGCCCTGAAGAGTCTCGTTCAGGTATTCAGCACGCTCATGTCCGTTGGCGGCTGCATAGACTGCGGTCCAGCCTGACAGTACCATCACCGGCAGCAGCCACAGCCATGCGAAACGGCGTGCTGAATACAGCCAGGGGAAAACAGCCGCCACCAGCGCCGGGATAAACACACTGAAGTAGCGGTTGCGGTAGGGCGACCAGGGAGTCATGGCGCTGAACACAATCAGCCAGGCCCAGACGATGAACAGCAGCAGCGCAGTAATCAGGTGTGGCGGCGAACGGCGCGCCTTCCAACTGAACCACAGCAGCAGCGCCGGACTGACCAGCAGGGCCATGTAAATGACCGGGCCGAAGCCTGATGTGGCGAAATCCATTGCCCGCAGCCCGGCTCCATGAAAGCCAAATTCCTGCGCGCCTTCCGGGTTCAGGCCCAGTACCCGGCTGAGGTCACTGAACATGCGCCAGTTCTGCTGAAACAAAAGGTCTGTTTCGCGGATATTCAGAACCGACCAGTCCATGACCATGTAGACATAACGCACCAGATTGTCGCCCAGGCCGTACAGCTCCGGGCGCGGTCCACTCTGCCCCAAAACGGAGGCTTCGTCCATGTCCTGCGTGGTGACAGGCGTGCCGTAATTCAGAAAGTTCAGCAGGTAGTTGTAACTGCCAAACAGCGTGAACCCGATCAAAACACTGAGGCTCAGAATGACCACCGGACGCCAGACCTGCCCGCGCATTCGCCAGTAGCCGTAGATCAGGAATGCGATACCTGCGCCAGGTAGAATAAAAAAAGCGGTGAGCTTGGTCCCCAGCGCCAGCCCCAGTGCCAGCCCGGCGTAACCCGCTTCCGCGTTACGCTGAATCGCCACACCATCGGCCTGACTGCGGATGGCCGCGAATGCAAAGTACAGAAAACACAGGGTCGGGGCGGCCACCAGCGTGTCATTGTAAGGCGTTGCCATTTGCAGAAGCGGATTGGGCGCGGTTAGAAAAAGGAACCCCGCGAACAGCGCCGCCGCGCGTCCCTGACCGGCAAAGCGTGCCAGTGCCACAGCCGCCAGCGCCGCCACCCACCCGGCGATCCACTGTGTCACCTGTACATGACGTGTTACCCCGGTCAGCACCATGAGCCACAGGTAAGTGAAGGATGCGTTAGGCGGGAATTCGACCTGACGGAAATCGTCGGTGGGATAGTGCCGGGCGGTGTGCTGCTGTGCCCACATATAAGCGCGCGGCAGGTGGTAATCCAGCGCGTCAGCGAACAGCACCGGGTAAACGAAACTCAGCGCCAGATTGACCAGTTGAATCAGGATAACAGCCGCGCAAATGCCGTGAGCAGACGATTCTGACGGATGGCGGCCCTGCTTTCTGCCAGCGAAAACCGCCACTGGCGAACCACACCCGGTTTGCCCCGCCGCCACCAGCAGGCCAGCGCCAGCCCGAACAAAACACCATGCGCGATCCCATAACCGGCAGCGTGAACAGCAGTCAGTTCGGACAGCACCTGACTGACGAGAACGATCTGGCCGTAGACCAGACAGGCCAGCGCCAGCAGGTTGGCTATACGACCTCGCGCCGGATAAGCCGCGTTGAACAGCAGCGCCGCGCCGATCACCAGAGCGAGAGAGAGAATCAGGGGCATCCGGCGGTTAGTCCATCGGATACAAACTGCAACCGCCATCCACAGTCAGGACGCTGCCGGTCATATAACCAGCGGCGGGACTGCACAGAAACAGGAAGGCATCGGCCACCGATTCGAGCGGCTGCATGTGCCCCAATGGAATGGCCTTTTCGGCACGCGCCCGATAGGTCGGGTCGGTGTCCCACTGCAACTTCGCCATCCCAACGCTGACGATCCCTGGCGCGATGGCGTTGGCGCGAATGCCCCGACCTGCCAGTTCAGACGTGTGCTCT
>CAZKIB010000180.1:0-764 GCA_964552425.1 uncultured Anaerolineaceae bacterium
CCGGTGGCGCGGTGGACTCTGGTGAGAGTTTCGCGCAGGCCGCCATCCGCGAAGCCTGGGAGGAAACCGGGCTGCATGTGCGGCTCACGCGGCTCGTCGGCAGCTATACCCGCCCCAACTGGGCAGACGGGCTGTTTCATATTCACCTGTTTGCTGCCGAGGTCACAGGCGGTGAGATGCGTCTGAAGGCTGGCGAAACGCTGGACATGGGTTACTTTCCGTTTACTGGCCTGCCGGGTGATCTTCTTTTCGGCCATCGCCAGCGCATTCAGGATGTCGCGGATGGATTGACCGGGGTCGTCAAAATGGAGAAGGGTGACTGGCCGTTTCCCGGCCTGGATCGCTGGGCGTTGTACCGGCTGCGCGATGAATCCGGCCTGTCACGCCTGGAGTTTTACCGGTGCCATTTTCCTGACCTGACACCGGAGCAGGTTGTCACAGAGGTCACTGGTTTTAGAACGCAGTAGGGGCGCATTCAGCCGTCCAAATACGCCCCGGTCATATTCAGCGAAGAATCAGCCAAAACGGCCTGAAATGTAATCGGAGGTTTCCTCGTACTGCGGCTGGTTGAACAGCCTGTCCGTCGGCGCAAACTCGACCAGTTCCCCCCAGCGAACTTCCTTACCGTTCTCTTCCTTCTTGCGGATGCTGTAGAACCCGGTGTAATCGGACACGCGGACAGCCTGCTGCATATTGTGCGTCACGATGATGATGGTGTAGTTTTTCACCAGGTCTTTCATGAGCGCTTCAATGTGCTGCGTGGC
>CAZKIB010000180.1:775-7519 GCA_964552425.1 uncultured Anaerolineaceae bacterium
GTCCAGCGCGGAGCAGGGTTCATCCATGAGGATGACTTCCGGTTCCACCGCGATGGTGCGCGCGATGCACAGGCGCTGCTGCTGGCCGCCCGAAAGCGCCAGACCGCTTTTCTTGAGGTCATTCTTCACTTCGTCCCACAGCGCCGCCTGTTTGAGACTGTTCTCCACGATGTCATCCAGGGTCTTTTTGTTGTTCATCCCCAGGATGCGCGGACCATAGGCCACGTTGTCGTAGATGCTCTTAGGGAAGGGGTTCGGCTTCTGGAACACCATGCCGATACGCCGGCGCACTTCCACAGGGTCCACTTCATCGGCATACAGGTTGCGCCCCCGGTACAGAATTTCGCCTTCGACGCGCGCGCCGGGGACCAGATCGTTCATGCGGTTGAAGGCCCGCAGCACGGTGCTTTTGCCGCACCCGGACGGGCCAATAAACGCGGTGACTTTGTTGCGGGCGATGCCCATGCTGACGCCGTGTACCGCGCGATAGCTGCCGTAAAAAACATCAATGTTCCTGGCTTCGATGGCGTAATTGCCACTGCCGTTGGTCATCATGGGTTAGTATCTCCTGCTCATGCGGTTGCGGAGGATAATCGCCGTGCCGTTCATCAGAATCATGACGACCAGCAGGACGATAATAGCCGCCGCCGCGACATTTTTGAACACCACTTCAGGGCGCGAGGTCCACTGAAAAATCTGGATGGGGACGACGGTAAATTTCGAAAAAGGGCCGTTCGGGTCGATGCCGATGAAGGTCGATGCGCCCACGACCAGCAGCGGCGCGGTTTCACCGATGGCGCGTGAGAGCGACAGGATCACGCCGGTCAGGATGCCGGGGGCCGCAGCGGGCAGCACCTGCCGCCAGACCGTCTGCCACCTGGTCGCGCCCAGGCCATAGCTGGCTTCGCGGATGGACGAAGGCACCGCGCGCAGCGCTTCCTGCGCGTTGACGATCAGCAGGGGTAAAATCAGCAGGGCCAGCGTGAGTCCGGCGGACAGCACGGTGCGTCCATTGGTATCGGTCACGCCCAATGCCGCGCCGCTGGTGATCTCGCCCAGTGCGCGTACAAACACCGCCAGGCCGAGCATCCCGTAAATAACCGAAGGGATGGCCGCCAGGTTGCGAATATTGATTTCGATAATCTGCCCGATAGCGCTGCCGCCTTTTGCGTATTCCTCAAGGTAAATTGCTGAGGATACCCCTATAATCAGGGCGGTAACGGCGGTAATCAGGATAATCCAGAAGGAGCCGAGCAGCGCTGTCCGCAAACCGGCAGTGGTAGCGGAACTGGACACCGAACTGGTGATGAAATCCCAACTGATCCATGAGCGGAATTCCAGGGTGTCATCCGGGTATTTTTCGGCAGCTTCGGCCTCGATGCTGCTGCGCTGGAAAATGGAGGGGATCAGGCTCCAACTGGTCTCGATAGTGGGACGAACCACCTGTTCAACCACAAGATCATAGACATCCGCCTGGCTGAGGTTTTCGGAAACGATAGCGGCCAGCACTTCCGGCGGCGCATCGTTAATGGTCACGTCAGCATAGTCTGCCGGCACGCTGGCGCTCAGGGCTTCACCTAACGGCGTGGTTGTAAATGCGTCAACAGGAACCTGGCTGAAGCGGTCCCGGATAACCACGCGGATACGGTTGCCGGTTTGTTCCACTAAAATGGCGACCAGTTCGGCCTCATTCAGTTCTTGCAGAGGTCGCTCCGACAGGGTGGCAGGTTCCACCGTGTTGCGCACAATCACCAGACCAATCGACTGGTTGAGGATGTGCAGAATCAGGATAATCAGCGCAGCCAGAGCGATGAGGTTGGCCCCGAAGAAGAAGGCCTGGCCGACACGTCCGCGCCGGTTGCGTGTCTTTAAGCGTTCGAGAAAGGTCTGGTCACTGACCTGTTCATTGATAATGGGGCGATAGGCCGCCTGTTCGCTCATTATTGGTAGACCTCCCGGAAGCGGCGTGTCACCAGGGTGCTGGCAAAATTCAGCAGCAGGGTCATAATGAACAGGGTGAGACCGATGGCAAACACGCTGTTATAGTCAATCGAACCGTAGCTCAGGTCACCCGTGCTGATACGGGCGATGTGACCGGCCATCGTTTCGGCGCTGTTGAATGGGTTGACGGTCAGGTTTGGCCCGGCCCCGCTGGCGATCAGCACGATCATGGTTTCACCCACCGCGCGCGAGAAGCCCAGAATAACCGCCGCGATGATCCCGGAAAGCCCGGCAGGCAGCAGCACCTTGAAGACCGTTTCCAGCTTGGTCGCGCCCAGGCCATAGCTGGCTTCGCGCAGGGAACGGGGTACAGCGCTGAGGGCGTCTTCACTGATCGAACTGATGGTGGGGATAATGAGAATGCCGACGACGATACCGGCAGACAGCATATTATAGACCTGTACCTGCGGGCCGAAGATGTTTTGCAGCAGCGGCGTGACGAAGGTCAGGGCAAAGTAGCCGTACACCACAGTGGGCACACCGGCCAGAATTTCGAGAATGGGTTTCAGGATGCCACGCACGCGGGGGGTGGCATATTCACCGATGTAGACCGCTGCCCCCAGACCGAGAGGGATCGAAACGACCATCGCGATCAGGGTAATCACAATTGTCGGGACGATGAGTTCCATCACACCGAAACGCCCGATTTGCGGTGACCACTTGGTATCGGTGAAGAACTTCGTCAGTGTCACCTGGGCGGCTATAAACATAGGCGTGTTTTCTGTATGCGCGACAGCCGTTGTGCCGTTCACGCCGCGCTCGACCAGGAACGTTTGATTGTCAATCACTTCAGTGATCAGGGCGTTTTCTGTCGCGCCTTCCACCCCGAAGCGGATCACATCGCCAGGCTGTAGAGCCGAGCCGGTAGCTGTCACCGAAATCCGGGTGTCTTCCGCGCTGATCGCCACTGCGGTGCGCTTGTTGGCATTCAGCCACTCAGTGGTTGAAAAGAAGCGAATCGCTTCTGAACCCAGGACCACCGTAAAACCCACCGTTGTCAGAATTGAGATTGCGCCACATAATAACAGGAACAGGCTGATCGCGCGTTCCGCCAGCCGGGGACGTTTGGAAAGGCCGACTTCGGTGCGTCCTGCCGCAGCGGCCATCCGCTCGGCCAGCGGCAGACGCTCGACCAGCGGTTGTCCCCCCAGACTCATTTCTTGTGCCATAAAGATTCCTGCCTACTTTGCCATCGTGAATATTGGTGCAAAGACCGTTTGAATGATAACAGAGGGGTATCAATCTGCCTGTTAAGAATGATTACCTTTTTTTTAAATTTTGATTAAACACATTAAGGGAACCATCGGGTTCCCTGTTTGAAGCCTATTTCCCAGCACGAACGAGGGCGCGCTGATGATGCCAGCAAGGGTGAGGTCAGTTCCGTTAACCGGACAGCCTCACCCCTGTGTTTGAAACATCCGTGAGGACTCGTGTCAGAAGACAGTGAGTTCAGAACCCACTGTCTGACAAAAGTCGAAACTACATGCCGGCTGTGCCAGCGAGCAGTAACAGAGCGTTCTGGCGCTGGATGTATTCGTTGGTCGGGATGTAGCCAATCTGGTCTGAACCCGTGCCAAGCTGGGCGTTCACATTCTGGAGATAGTAGTTAATGAACGCGGCCACCTGCGGTTTTTCCTGCATGATGCTGGGCGCGCTGTAGATGAACAGCGGGCGGCTCATCGGGTACAAGCCGCTGGTGCCAGTCTCTTCGTTGGGTTCCACGCCTTCAACCGGGACAGCGCGCAGGGTATCCTGGTTTTCCTGGTAGTAAGCGAAGCCAAAGTAGGCAATCGCGTAGGGGCTGCCCAGAACGCCCTGCACCAGCACATTGTCATCTTCGCTGAACTGGATGCCCGGCGCGTTCTGAATGGGGGTTTCATCTTCGTCGTAGATGTGTTCCACGAAGTAGTCATAGGTGCCGCTGTCGCTGCCGGGGCTGAACAGTTGGATGGCTTCAGCCGGGTAGCTGGGGTCAACCTGATCCCAGGTGGCTAATTCACCGCTGAAAATCTGGGCGATCTGGGCTTCGGTCAGGCCGGTCAGGAAGGTATTTTCCTGGCTCACGGCAACCGCCAGCGCGTCAATGGCGATGTAGAATCCCAGCGGTTCGCGGCCATTGGCCTGGCAGGCTTCCACTTCTTCGGCGCGGATGGGGCGGCTGGCGTTGCTGATGTCGGTTTCGGCATTCGGGCAGAAGCGCTCGAAGCCCGCGCCGGTGCCGATGCTGTCGACAGTGATCGTGCCGCCGAAACCATCCTGGTTGAACAGGTCCGCAATACGCTCGGTGACCGGGAAGACGGTGGAGCTGCCAGCGACCACGATATTTTCGGTCACGGCCAGCGGGTCCACTTCCGGCAGCTCCAACGGCGGGAGCAGCACGCTGTCAATCACGTGAATCACACCGTTGCTGGCGGCCACATCCGCAGCCACGACGGTAGCGGCGTCCACATGTACACCCATATCGTCCACGACGATGTTCAGTTCACTGCCTTCCACCGAGGCGGCCATCATGGTGCTGACATCCGCCGACATCACAGCGGCGGGAAGCACATGGTAGGTCAGCACGCGGGTCAGCATGTCGACATCGGAGGCAAGGTAGTCCAGAACCGGCTGCGGCAGCGCGGCAAAGGCTTCGTTGGTGGGGGCGAACACGGTGAAGGGGCCTTCACCGGCCAGGGTTTCGGCCAGGCCAGCAGCCTGAACCAGGCTGACGAGGGTCGAAAAATCTTCATTACCGGCGGCGACATCGACGATGGTACCATCCTGGGCAGCCACGCTGCTGAAGGTGGCAACCAGCAAAAGGATGCCGATCAAAATCGAAAATTTCCGAAACATTACGCTCTCCTTGAATTAGTGTAAGCTGCGTAAAAACAGAACCCGTTTTACCGAAGTTCGCACCCATGCTAGCGTGACAACGTTAACAAACACGGGTGGTAATTTTAAGAAATGTGACTTGAATCCTTAAAATACATTTAATGAGTGTCTCGACAGACAAAATGTACTGAAAGTAAGAAATTTCGAACTTTTGTGCTATACTGGTTCTTGGTTTCAGGATACAGCGTGCATTATAATGGGGTGGTATTCAGGAGTAAGCTGTTGACCACCTTGACGCGCATTGGCATTCTTGCTCACCCACTACGTCCCCAGACAGCGCCGGTTGCTGAAAAAATCGCGGAGGGGCTGCAAGCGCGCGGCCTGACCACCTGGCTGTATACCAGTTGGGCCGAAAATGATGTCCGCGCGGCGGTGGAACAATCAGACCTGGTAGTCGCCATCGGCGGTGATGGCGCGATGCTGCGGGCGGCGCGGGTGTGCGCACCCTATGATGTGCCGGTTCTGGGCGTGAACATGGGCCAGCTTGGGTTTCTCACCGAGATTGACGACCCCCAGAACTGTGAGCCGCATTTTGACCGCCTGCTGGCCGGTGACTACTGGATCGAAGCCCGCATGATGGTTCAGGCGGCGGTGATGCGCAACGGCGGGATCGAGGCGACGGCTGACGCGCTTAACGATGTGGTCATCAGCCGCCGGGTTGTGACCAGCACCGTGCGGTTGGAAATGTATATCGATCAGGAATGGGCCACCACCTACAATGCCGATGCCCTGATTATTGCCACCCCGACAGGCTCAACGGCCTATGCGCTGGCGTCGGGTGGGCCAATTCTGCCGCCGGAACTGCGCAATATTCTGGTTGTGCCGGTTGCTTCGCACCTGAGTATGGATCGTCCGATTGTGCTGGCGCAGGGTTCGGTGGTGGACGCTATCCCGGTTCCAGATTACCCTACCGAAGTGGTTGTCAGCGTGGATGGACGTTTATTGTGGGAGTTACAGCAGAATGACCGGGTGCGCGTGCAGGCCAGCGAGTATGTCAGCCGCTTTGTGCGGATGCGCAGCCGCAATTATTTTTATCGTTCGCTGCTGGACCGGCTGGAACCGCGCATTCCGGTTCCCTCGCGCCCAAAGTGGAATGATAGAATCGAATAAAAAAATGCTTCCGATCATCAGTCTGTAACTTTTTTCTCATAAAATCGGGTGACAATAAGAGTCATCTACGGTTAAATGGGAACAGGAAAACAAGATGGTTGAGCAAGTCACGATGGAAGAAATCACCTACTGCGCCGTTCATCCAGAGCGCGAAACTGCGCTGCGCTGCAACAAATGTGACCGCCTGATGTGCGCCGACTGTGCCGTGCAGACGCCGGTAGGCTACCGCTGCCGCCAGTGCGTCCGCGCTCATGAGGATAAATTCTTCACGGGCACGACGGTGGATTATCTGATCGTCTTCGCGGCTGCGGCGGTCATCTCGGCAGTGGGCTTTGTGGGCATGAGCATGATAGGTGGGTTTCTGCTGTTTATCATCCTGCTGTCAGTGCCCATCGGCGGGGCGATTGGTGAAGTCGCGCTGCGGCTGACGGGCCGGCGGCGCGGGCGTTATTCCGGTTATGTCGCGGCGGCGGGCGTCGTCCTGGGCGCGCTGGCCCCCGGTCTGATTCTGTACGGTCAGATCGTGCCATCGATCACGCTGCTGCTTTATGCCGGGCTGGTGGCTGTGACGGCGTATGGTCGTTTCCGATTAAGTATTTAGAGGATCGTCTTTCCTATGTTGGAAGAACTGCGCATCCAGAATTTTGCCATTATCGACGAACTGAATCTGACATTTTCCCCTGGATTCAATGTCATCACTGGTGAGACCGGCGCGGGCAAGTCGATTATGATTGACGCGCTGGAACTGCTGCTCGGCGG
>CAZKIB010000180.1:7529-14262 GCA_964552425.1 uncultured Anaerolineaceae bacterium
AGACGGACAGCACGTTTGTGCGCGCCGGGGCAGACCGCGCGCTGGTGGAAGGCACATTTACACTGGATGCGCGCGCGCAGGGCATCTTGCAGCCCATCCTCG
This sequence comes from uncultured Anaerolineaceae bacterium, assembly GCA_964552425.1. Classification (GTDB taxonomy): domain Bacteria; phylum Chloroflexota; class Anaerolineae; order Aggregatilineales; family Phototrophicaceae. The sequence continues at coordinate 7,632 of CAZKIB010000180.1, forward strand.
AACGGGAAGGGCTGCTGGCAGATAGCCCGGCAGATTATCTGGTCCTGGCCCGCGAAATCCGCGATTCGGGGCGCTCTATGGGCCGTGTTAACGGCATTACCGTGCGCGTGGAAATCCTCAAGGAAATTGGCGAAGCGCTGGTTGATGTGCATGGGCAGAGCGAACATCTCTCGCTGCTCAAACCCAGCACGCACATCGACCTGCTGGACCGGTATGCCGACCTGCTGGAAATGCGCGCGGCGATGGGCGTCATGGTCGAGCGGGTCCATCACACCCGCAGCGAGATGCGCGCGCTCCAGGAAGATGCGGACGCGCTCAAACGCCGGGCAGAGCGTCTGCGCCATGAAGTTGAGGAAATCGAAGCGGCGCATTTGCAGCCCGGCGAAGATGATGAACTGCGTGCCGAACGCACCCGCCTGGGCAACAGCGAACAACTGGCAACCCTCAGCGGCGAGGCGCTCATGCTGCTGGTCGGCGATGACAGCGCGGTGGATCAGAGTAACGCGGTGGATATGCTGATGCACGTGGGCGTGCTGCTGGAAAAACTGGCCCGCATCGACCCCGAACTGAGCGAGAGTTATGAAACAGCCGATGCTGTCGCGCAGCAGGCGCAGGAACTGGCCTTTACCCTTCAGGGCTATCTCGACTCGGTGGAGCATAACCCGCAGCGGCTGGATGAAGTGGAAGAACGGCTGGAAGCCATCAACGCGCTGCGGCGGCGTTATGGCGCGACCATCGAAGCGGTCATCGAACATGGCGAACGCGCCCGCGCCGAACTGGAAACGATTGACCACAGCGAGGAACGGCTGGAAGCGCTGCGCGCCGAGGAACACAAGCTGCTGACCTACATCGGCGAAATGGGCCAGAAGATCAGCGCGTTTCGCCAGCAGTTCGGCCAGCGCCTGAGCGAACATGTCATCACGGAACTGAACGACCTGCGCATGGAAGCGACCCGTTTTGAAGTGGCTGTCGAGTATATGGATGACCCTGAAGGCTGTTTTGTCGGGGAGCGGCGGGTGGCTTTCTCGTCCACCGGCATCGACCATGTGGAATTCATGATGAGCGCCAACCCCGGCGAACCGCTGCGCCCGCTGGCGAAAGTCGCCTCTGGCGGTGAAACAGCGCGCATCATGCTGGCGCTCAAACGGGTGCTTTCGCAGGCGGATCATACTCCCACGCTGATCTTCGACGAAATCGACCAGGGCATCGGCGGGCGCGTCGGCGCGGTGGTCGGCGAAAAATTATGGACCCTGACCAGCGGGCATCAGGTGCTGGTGGTCACGCATCTGGCGCAGTTAGCCGGGTTTGCGGACCAGCATTTCAAGGTTCAGAAAAACGTCCGGGCCGAGCATGTCCGCACCGAGGTTCAGACTCTGGATGAACCGGCCCGCGTGCAGGAACTGGCCGAAATGCTGGGGGCCGCCAGCGACAGCGGCAGCCAGACGGCCCGCGACCTGCTCAACGACGCCGTGACGCGCAAGCAGGCCTTTAAGCAGGCCCTCGCCGCCCGCAAGAAAACGGTCAAATCCGGCCAGACACAGGAACAGCAGCCGCTGCTGTAGGCCATGCAAACCCATATCGTCATTCCCAAAGACAAGATCGCGGAGTTCTGCCGCAAACACCATATCCGCAAACTCTCGCTGTTTGGCTCTGTCCTGCGCGATGATTTCGGCCCGGACAGTGACGTGGATGTGCTGGTTGAGTTCGAGCCGGGGCATGTGCCGGGGCTGATTCGCATCGCGGCACTGGAAATAGAATTATCGGACATTCTGGGGTACAAAGTTGACTTTCGAACCCCTGCCGAACTGAGCCGATATTTTCGACAGCGTGTGATGGATATGGCAGAGTCACAGTATGTATCAGAATGATGGGGCCGAATTGGATGATCGTAAAGCACTCGAAGTTTTTATTCTAAACAACCCAGAACTGGAATATCTGGAAACAAAAATCGGTCAATTCAACATCTTTGAAGCTGTTGGCATGGTGCGTCAGGAAATTCGCCATTCGCACTTTCTCGCATTCTTGCTCAATCCCTCCGAAAATCACGGTCTGGATGACCTATTTCTCAAACAGTTGTTAATACACACTTTATCAAGAGCAGACAGCGCACCATTCAAATTGACACATCAGATTTCAGAAGTACATTTATTCAAACTGAATGTCACAGCATAGATACTATTATTGTCAACGAATATCATATTTGAATGGTTCAATATTTAATATAATTAAGATCATAATCAAATATATATAAGTTTTATAGACTGTGGAGAACATTCAATGAGTAAGGAAGTACCCATCAATCACCAAACCGTTGTATTCACCAAACATGCTAGAGAACGATTAGAGCTACGCAGAACAGGTGAAGATATGGTGATTCAAGTTATGCGAAATCCTAGTACGACCTACAGAATCGATGATGGGAAAATTAAATTTATTGGAAAAAGCATGGGAGCGAAAGTTCATGTCATTGGGAAACCAATCCCTGAGCAAAATAAATGGTTAGTGATTTCGCTATGGGTAAGAGGGGAGGATGATGCGGGAAATTTCGTAAATCATGGAGAATATCCGAGGAACAAGCTAAATGTAATTTCAAAGATTTACACTACTATGTTTTTCCTGGTGATTCTCCTTATTGTCATTTTCTATCTTTCGCAGTCAGGATAATCGGCATCCCACATTTAATGCACATAGTCTGAATGACCTCGATTTTAAGGTTCAAATTGACAGTTTTTGGGATTACTTTATTAGGTCTGATCTTCCGGCCATTGTTCAAACCATTGAACACGAAATCGATTGGGCAAACCTCGAACTATCTTCTTGAATTGGTGAGTCTGTAAATTCTATGCTTATGAGGAATGGACATGTCCACAGTCACCTTTAACTTTGATGAAATCATTGAACGGCGCGGCACAGACAGCGGCAAATGGGGTCACTTTGACTCCGATGTGATCCCCATGTGGACAGCGGACATGGACTTTCGCTCCCCTCCGGCGGTCATCGAGGCGCTGCATGAACGGGTCGAGCATGGCGTTTTCGGGTACACCTATGGCCCCTGGACCCACAAGCCTACCGAATTGATTGAGGTGCTGCGCGCACGCATGGCAGATCGCTATAACTGGCAGGTCGGGGCGGATGATTTTTTCTTCGTGCCCAATATCGTCAGCGCACTCTATGGCATCAGCCGCGCCATCGGTCAGCCCGGCGATTCGATTCTGGTACAGACGCCCAATTACTGGCCGTTTTTCAGCGGCGCGCAGAAAGCCAACCGGGAGATGCTCATGGTCCCGGTGACCGCCAGCGGCCACAATGGAACGCTGCGCTACGAAATCGACTTTGACGCGCTGGAAGCGGCCATCACCCCACAGACCCATCTGTTCCTGTTCGGCAATCCGCATAACCCGGTGGGCCGGGTGTACAAGCGCTGGGAACTGGAAAAACTGGCGGAAATTTGCCTGCGCCATGATCTGGTCATCTGCTCGGATGAAATTCACTGCGACCTGATCTATCCCGGCCACCAGCACATCCCCATCGCCAGTCTCTCGCCAGAGGTCGCCCAGCGCTGCATCACCTTTATGGCCCCCAGCAAGACATTTAATGTGCCGGGCCTCAAACTCGGTTTTGCGATTGCCCAGAACCCGGAACTGCTGGACAGGCTGCGCGGGTTTTATGACGACATCGGCGTGAGCGTCGGCATCATGGGCTATGTGGCGGCGCTGGCGGCTTATCGTGATGGGCAGCCCTGGCTGGAAGCGCTGCTGCGCTACTTACAGGCCAACCGCGATTACGCTGTCGATTTTGTGCGCCAGAATCTCCCTGGCATCACCCCTGTGATACCCGAAGCGACCTACCTGCTGTTTATGGATTGTCGTGAGGTGGCTGTCGAAGGCGACCCGTGTGACTTCTTCTTAAAGGAAGGCCGGGTCGCTTTGAGCGGCGCATTCGACTCGCAGGGTTTCCCGCGCTACTCCCGCCTGAATTTTGGCTGTCCCCATACGGTCCTGGTGGAGGGGTTGGAACGGCTGCGCGCCACGCTCAACGCTTAATAATCTGTAATATAAAGGCTAATCCAAAACGGGAGTCTTCGGTTTTTCTTCACAACTGAATTGACTCCACCTGAAAAGTTGCCTTACACTGAATTTACCCTAAAGGGTACACGTTTAGTCAAGCAGCTTTGGAGGAGTTTTTTATGATTAGCCAATCTGATGTAGCGGGGCGTCTGCGGCTTTTGCGCTATGGTCTGGTGATTCTTGTGATCGTCACCTTCATGGTCAGTCTGCTTGCGCCATTTGTCGCCACTCAGGCACTGGGCACATCCATCACCGACTTCCTGGGTAACGCAGTGGTGTTCACCGTCGTCGTTGGGGTGATCGCGGTAGCCGTCTATTTTGGTTATTCGAGCCTCTTGAAACGCAGCAGTTCTTCCTCGTAGAATTATTCGGTTCTTTCAGAACGAGCTTGCAGGGGTATGGACAGGTTCCATGCCCCTGCGTGTTTTCAGGCAATAAACCGAACTACAGACTCAATTCTCCCATCCACGCCCCCCGGCGGTGCGGCGTCCCCCCCCACCCGTCCCGCGAGACCGGCGTGACGAGTCATCATCACCCATCGCACGGCGGGCTTTCTGAACATCACTTTCGTGTTTGAGCAGCACTGTCAGGGTGGTTTCCAGCGTGCGCTTATCCAGCGAATCGGCGTTCAGCATCACCAGCGCTTTGGCCCAGTCAATCGTTTCGGAAACGCTGGGGCTTTTCTTCAGGTCAAGCTGGCGCAGGGTCTGCACCAGCCCGACAGCCTGCTCGGCGATGCGCGCGTTGAGTTCCGGCACTCGCATCCGCACGATGTTCAGTTCCGCATCATGGTTGGGGTAGTCGATGAACAGGTACAGGCAGCGCCGCTTGAGCGCCTCGGAAAGTTCGCGCGTGTTGTTGCTCGTCAGCACTACCACAGGCTGGTGTTTGGCGACAATCGTGCCGAGTTCCGGGACGGAAACCTGAAAATCGCTGAGGACTTCCAGCAGAAACGCCTCGAATTCCGCGTCGGCCCGGTCAATTTCGTCAATCAGCAGCACCACCGGCTCGTCGGATGTAATCGCTTGCAGCAGCGGGCGCGCCAGCAGGAAGCGCTCGGAAAAGAACACATCTTCTTCCGCCGCCAGCCGGTCCGCCGCCGCGCTCAGGCTGTCGGCAGCCGACAGCAGTTCGCTCAGTTTATCGCGCAGAAGCTGGGTATACAGCATCTGCTTGGCATATTCCCATTCGTACAGCGCCTTGCTTTCATCCAGCCCTTCATAACATTGCAGACGGATCAACGGTTTGCCGCTGGCTTTGGCCCAGGCTTTCGCAAGTTCCGTCTTGCCGACCCCGGCGGGGCCTTCGGTCAGCAGGGGTTTCTCCAACTTCGAAGCCAGGAACATCACCGTTGCGATTTCATCCGTAGCGATGTACTGCTGTTCCTTCAGGGCATTCGTTACCTGGCTGATATCGTTAAACATGAAAACTGCAAGCCTCCAAGACTAGGTTCTCTGCGTGAGGATTATAGCGCGCTTTGATCGGGAAAGCGGATGGGTATCGCATGAGAAGTGCCTGAGCCTGCGGTGATCGTCCCCTGATAGGGGCGGCATGTCAGACACTTCCATCAGTAAGGGGATCAATCAGGGGTTATTTTCGACCTGTTCGTCGGTCTTGCCGAAGCGTCGGGTGCGCTGGCTGTAATCGGTCAGGGCTTTGAGCAGTTCCTCGCGGTCAAAGTCCGGCCAGTAGGTCGGGGTAAAATAATATTCGGCATATGTACCCTGCCAGACCAGAAAATTGCTGAGGCGAATCTCGCCGCTGGTGCGGATAATCAGGTCCGGGTCGGGCAGCGGGCTGGTGTACATGTAGCTGCTGATGAGCGCCTCGTCAATCATCTCTGCCGGTACGCCGTCCTGCACAATATGGCGGACCGCGCGCACAATTTCGTCACGCCCACCGTAATTGAAGGCTACATTCAAAATCAACTGATTGTTGTCTTTGGTCAGTTCTTTGGCCGCGTGAATTTTCTTCTGCAGCGCCGCCGGGATTCCGTCCAGTTCACCGATATGCCGAAGCTGCACGCCCTGCCGGTTGAGTTCATCCAGTTCGCGGTCAATCATCATTTCCAGAATGCTCATCAGGACCTGAATCTCGGCGCGCGGGCGCTTCCAGTTCTCTGTTGAAAAGGCATAAATGGTCAGGATGGGAATGCCAAACTCGACTGCTGCGCGTAAAATGCGCCGCAGATTTTCCGTGCCCTGCCGGTGGCCTTCGGTGCGCGGCAGACCGCGCGCTTTGGCCCAGCGCCCATTTCCATCCATGATGATAGCGACGTGCCGGGGCAGCCGCTCTGGAAGCTTCAGGTCCGAATTCTGATTGTCGCGTGCCGTCACCACCATGTGCAGTAGCTGCGATCCCTGCCGGAGCGGGTTCGCCGCGTCTCCTTTCTTAATTTCTGTTTTCCGAAGAAATCTAAACGTCCATGATTTCTTGTTCTTTGGCCTTGCCCATGTCATCGATCCGGGCGATGTATTCGTCGGTGAGCTTTTGCACCAGGTCCTGACCGTGCTTTTTGTCATCCTCGGAAATCATCTTCTCTTTTTCAAATTCTTCCAGATCGC
>CAZKIB010000181.1:0-9676 GCA_964552425.1 uncultured Anaerolineaceae bacterium
ATATGTTCGCGTTTGAGCGCGACAGTTTCACCTTTTTTGATGCCCGTATCCAGAAGCAGACGAAACAGCAGTTCCGGGCGCGCATCTGGCTTATCGCCCCGGCGCAGACTGCGGGCAAAAACGAGGGCCTGCTCGACTTCATCCGGCGATAAAATCTGCGCCAGCGGAGCCGGGCCGGAACGCTGTAAAACGGCTTTGGCAGGGTCATGGGGCACAGCGCTGATGCTGTGCAGCCACTTAAAGTAGACTTTCAGGGTCGTCACCCGCCGGGCATACGACTTGCGGCTGCACGGCACACCCCGGCCATGTTCCATCCAGTTGAGAAAATCATTCAGACTCTGTGTGGTGAACTCGCCGATAGGTCGATCATCGCCAACGTGTTCGGCCAGCAGCTGCATATCAGAAGTAAAGGCCTTCACCGTATACTCAGACTTCCCCTCTTTGAGCAGGTAATCCTGAAACAGGGAAATGGTATGCCGCAGTGCGGTATGCGGGTTCAGGTCTTCCACCGAACCGGGTTGAAACAGGGGAATTTGACGCCCAACCATACAATTCACCTCACACTCGCCCAAATGTGCTAACCAGAATATAACACTTTCCGAACATCAGTGCAAAGTGCTAAAATGTACAAATCAACTGCTGCACGCGAGGCGACGCCATGATTAACCACGTACTCGTCCCCCTGGATGGCTCTCAACTGGCCGAAAAAGCGCTGCCAATTGCGCGCCAGGTTCTGCGCTCCGGCGGGCAGATTACCCTGCTGTCCGCTGTTCACGATATGGACATGACTCTTGTAGACCTGGGTGAAAGCGGCCCGGAAACATCGGAAGCCTTTGCCAATGTGCAAAACAGCATGAAGCGCACTCAGGAATACCTGGAACACATCGGGAAGAACCTGCAACTTCAGGGGTATCAGGTCGCCATAGAAGTGGCCGGTGGTGAGCCTGCCGAAGCCATCATTCAGCAGGCAGAAAGGCTGCGTGTGGACATGGTCATCATGTCGACACACGGACGTTCTGGCCTGAGCCGCCTGCTGTTTGGCAGCATCACCCTCAAGGTGCTGGAAGCATCTGCCATTCCCGTTCTGGTTGTTCCCAATCGTGAACGGATCGAAACCACCCAACCAGAGATCAATCCCGAAACCGGTATCAGCCCGGCAACCTGATTTTCAGCGCCGCCACGTCCAGTTATCCTGGCTGTAAATTTGCTCCGCAATTTGCAGCGCCGTTTTGTGTTCCGCCGGCGTGGTCACATCACGGATAAGATCGACCTCAAGACACTCCTCAAATCCTGCCGCGATGGATTCAGCCACCACCTGCCAATCCGGTACAGAGCCACTCAGCGCCTCACTCAGGGTCAGGGCGCGCGTGCGCACCTGCCGCCGGGCCAGCTCACGCGCCGTTTCATCCGGGTAAGCCAGCACATCGCAAATCTGGCTTATATCACCGTGTAAAGGCAAAGAGCCGTGTTGTAGCACACCGCTGCCCCGTCTGAGCTGCGCGCTGCCAACCAGCTTGCGGCCATTCGCGGTGATCTCGTAATGTGAAGGCGTCTCGAAGCAGACTGCCCCGCTGCGTTCCCGATCATCGCGCTGATCCGCTCTAATGACCGCGCCAAGTCGTTCCAGACCGAGGATGAGTGCCCGGCTGATACGCTCATAACTGGCAATCACTCCACCAATCGTAAGTGGATGACCCGCCGGAAGTATCAGGCTGTAGGTCAAATCCGTGCCATGTAAAATCGCCCGCCCGCCAGATGGCCGCCGTACCACCTCCCACCCTGAACGACTCAAACGCGCACGATCCACATCCACAGAGCGCTGACCATATCCCAGCGACAAACACAGCGGATTCCAGGCATAAAAACGCAGCACCGGCACAACCTCAATACAATTCAGCAGCGCTTCGTCCATTGCCATGTGGTGTACGCCCCTGGTGGGGCAATCGTAGATCAACCGCCAGTGACGCATACTTCAACCAAAACTATACCGAAATCGTGCAGATAAGGGGTATTGTATTCATGGCGCATGACCATTCTGACAGCAGTTCCACCACGATTAACAGCCAACCCGTCAATTCACTGGCGAATATGGCAGTCACCTATGATAACCCCAGAGTGCCACCCCCTCCAACTCTCCCCCATACATCCGCTGTTCGTGACCGGGTACGCCAGCGGCGGGTGCGCTCTCGGCGCGGCGGAGAATGGGCCTGGGTAATTGTCGCCATCGCCATGCTCGGAATCGTCATCGTGACCAGCATGAGTGTGTCGTTACTTATCCGCGCCAGTCAGAACCAACAGGAGGTGATTCCAACGGCGGCGGCCGTGCTGCCCACCCCGGTTGACGCCCGTACGTCAGCAAGCATTGCCATGAGCGGTGAACAGGTTATTCTGAGCGACGGACGCAGCGTGGCCCTCACCCCCTGGAACGGGGTTTCCCGGTTTACAGTACTGGTGATGGGTCTGGATCGACGCCCCGGCGAAACGGGTCTGGCTTATCGCACCGATACTATGATGCTGGTCAGCCTTGATCCCGCCACCAATGCGCTCGGCATTCTCAGTATCCCGCGTGACCTGTACGTGGAAGTACCCGGTTATAACCAGCTTCAGCGGGTGAATACGCCGATGGTGCTGGGCGAGCTTCGCCAACCGGATTTTGGCCCGCAGCTTGCCATGCAAACCATCCAGTACAATCTGGGCATTCGAGTTCACGATTTTATGGCTGTGGACTTCGAAGCGTTTATCCAGTTTGTGGATGCAATTGGCGGACTGGAAATGGAGATTCCCTACAGTATCAGCGACCCGCTCTACCCGGACATGAATTATGGCTACGATCCGTTTTACATCCGGGCAGGGCAGCAAACCCTCGATGGCGAAACCGCGCTGAAGTATGCCCGAACACGGCACGGTGATAACGATTTTCTCCGCGCCCAGCGCCAGCAGTTGGTGATGTACGCGGTACGGGATCGACTGCTGGACACAGATCGCTTACCGCAGCTTATCGTCCAGTCCCCTACCCTGTGGGCCGCCTTGCAGGACAATCTTTATACAGGGCTGACCCTCGACCAGATCATCCAACTGGCGCTGTTCCTCAAAGATGTGCCGTCCGAAAATATCCGTACAGGGGTCATCAACGAAGCCTATACGGTGGGGTATACCACACCGCAGGGCGCGCAGGTCCTCGTGCCGGATCGTGCCCGGTTGGGATCACTGATGGTGGATGTATTCGGCACAAACTATTCACAATAGGCTGTCCGCTCTGCGAAAACAAAAACAGCATACCCAAAGGTGTGCTGTTATTTTATAAAGAGACCCCGCCATGCCGTGTGATCGCGTAGTTGTTGAGCCTGCTTTCGCAGGATGGACATCTCTCCGTTTGCGTCTGCCTTGGCTCTGGCCTATCGCATCGGCAACGTGCTTTGACGCCCGTTAATTGGGTGTTGGCTCAAAACGGTGATGCGCCATCACGCGCACGGCAGGACCAACACTGTTATACCATGCGCGCTAAAGCGGTGTAAAGGCTAACTTCGCGCCTTGCCAGCAGTATGGATCAAGTTTGTCAGCAGTTAAACGTCGTCGATTCATGCCTCTGCCATAACCTGTTGCTAAGATCAGACTTTAGCACCGTTTGCTATGGACAACCTGTGGATGGCTGGCTAAACTATTAGCATAGCTAAATAAATGAGTAAACCTGTTCGACGCTCAGATTTAGCAGATTGTAACCCAAAAGATAACGATGGAGATCAATATGAGTCACGATACGCCCGGCAAACCAAAGACATTAACGACAGCTTCAGGGTATCCCGTCAGCGATAATCAGAACACCATCACGGCTGGCCCGCGCGGTCCGGTCCTGCTTCAGGATTTTCACCTGCTCGAAAAACTGGCCCATTTTAACCGCGAACGCATACCGGAACGGGTGGTCCACGCCAAAGGCGCAGGCGCATATGGCACGTTCACAGTGACCGGCGACATCACCCGCTACACCAAAGCCAGAGTCTTCTCCGAAATTGGCAAAAAAACTGACGTTTTTGTCCGTTTTTCAACAGTGGGCGGCGAAAAAGGCTCTGCCGACAGCGCCAGAGACCCGCGCGGTTTTGCGATCAAGTTCTACACGGAGGAAGGCAACTGGGACCTGGTCGGCAATAATACGCCCATCTTCTTTATCCGGGACCCACTCAAATTCCCCGACTTTATCCACACCCAGAAGCGTGATCCCCTGACCAATCTTAAATCCCCAACCATGATGTGGGATTTCTGGTCGCTGTCACCCGAATCGCTGCATCAGGTCACCATCCTGTTCAGTGATCGCGGCACACCGGATGGCTATCGCTTCATGAACGGCTACAGCAGCCATACGTTCAGCCTGATTAATGACCAGAACGAACGGGTGTGGGTCAAGTTTCATGTGAAAACCATGCAGGGCATCCGCAATCTGGCTGCGGATACCGCCGTCGCATTAGCCGGTGAAAACCCGGATTATGCCACCCAGGATTTGTTCTATGCCATCGAACAGGGCGATTTCCCACGCTGGCGGATCAGCATCCAGGTGATGACCGATGCGCAGGCCCAACAGTTCCCCTATAATCCCTTCGACCTTACCAAAGTATGGCCGCACGGCGATTTTCCGCTGATCGAAGTTGGCATCATGGAACTGAACCGCAACCCGCAGAACTATTTTGCCGAAGTGGAACAGTCCGCCTTCGCGCCGGCGAATGTGATACCCGGAATCGGCTTTTCGCCGGACAAAATGCTTCAGGCGCGCATCATGTCCTACCCCGACGCGCATCGTTATCGTCTGGGGGTCAATTATGAAACCCTGCCGGTCAACCGTCCGCACGCCCCGGTCCACAACTATCAGCGGGACGGCTTCATGCGCAGCGATGACAACGGGGGAATCGGCCCCAATTATGAGCCAAACAGCTTCAACGGCCCACAGCAGAATCCCGCCTACAGTGAACCCCCCTTCCCGGTTGATGGTGAGGGCGCGCGCTATAATCATCGCGACGGCAACGATGATTACACCCAGGCTGGCAATCTGTTCCGCCTGATGCCTGCCGACGCGCAGCAGCGGCTCATCGACAATATTGTTGATGCCATGCGAACAGTCCCCCTGGAGATTCAGCAGCGGCAGATCGCTCATTTCTACAAGGCAGACCCCGCCTATGGTGAAGGAGTTGCTGCGGGTCTGGGCCTCAGCCTTGCCGAAGCTCAGGGCGCAGACTGAGCGACCACAGCGCCGTAACAGGCTCATAGCCTGAGCAGTTATGAAAATGAGGCGGTATCTTCTATCGAGATGCCGCCTCATTGTTTTTACGCTGTCTGACAGTTGCCGTAAAACGGTCTGGCGATTACTGCGGAATTTCTTCCTGTGGCAAATCCAGCTTGATGTGCAGTTCGGCCAGTTGAGCGTCCAGCGCCGCTGAAGGTGTGCCCGACATAATATCCGAACCGGTTTGCGACTTGGGGAAAGCGATCACTTCACGGATATTCGGCTCCCCCGCCAGCAGGGCCACCACGCGATCAATACCCCAGGCGATACCCCCATGGGGTGGAACCCCGTACTCAAAGGCTTCCAGAATATGGCCGAACTGTTCACGCGCACTCGCCATGTCCTGACCAATCAGCGGAAAGATCTTCTCCTGGAGCGCCCGGTCATGGATTCGAATGCTGCCACCCGCCACTTCAAAGCCATTGCAGACCATATCATACTGTGACCCACGCGCCGCGCCGGGGTCCGTGTCCAGCAGATGCACATCTTCTGGCAGGGGCATCGTGAAGAGATGCTGTGACGGGTCCCAGCGATGTTCTTCTTCGTTCCACAGGAATTCCGGGAAATCAATCACCCAGCAAAATGCCAGCAAACCGGTGTCCAGCAATCCCAAAGTTTCCGCGAGATGCCGCCGCAGGACATCGGTTACGTCCCACACCACCTGCTGCTTATCACTCAAGAACAGCAGCAGATCGCCGGGCTGCGCGCCAACACGCTCGAACAACGCAAGTTTCTGTTCCACACTGAAAAATTTACCGATTGGCCCGCGCACTTCACCGTCTTCCTCAGTGGGCAGCGCCATGTAAGCCAGACCTTTTGCGCCCGCCGCCTTTGCCATATCTTCCAGTTCAGCCGCGACAGAACGCAGACGAGTTCCGCTCAGGCTGGCCGCCATCCCCGGTGCGCGAATTACCTTCACAGGCTTGCCTGCCGAGACATTTTCAGCAAACACGGCAAACCCGCTCTGGCCCGCAATATCGCTGACATCTATCGCCCGCAGGTCGTAGCGAATATCCGGCTTATCGCTGCCGTACCAGTCCATCGCATCCTTATACAGCAGGCGTGGGAACGGTTCCTGCATGATACGCTTGTCTGGCGCCACCGCCTTGACCATCGCCCGCATCAGCGTCTCGTTTAACTGCATCACGTCTTCGCGCTCGACAAAGCTGATCTCCATGTCAAGCTGTGTAAATTCCGGCTGGCGCTGGCCGCGCAGGTCCTCATCACGGAAGCAGCGCGCGATCTGGAAATAGCGTTCATACCCGGCCACCATCAGCAGTTGCTTAAGCTGCTGGGGACTCTGCGGCAACGCATAGAACTTGCCCGGTTGCAACCGGCTCGGAACCAGAAAGTCGCGCGCGCCCTCTGGTGTGGTCTTGAACAGAATCGGTGTCTCGATCTCGACAAAACCATTCTCATCCAGCCAGTCACGGATAAATTTGACGGCCCGGTGGCGCAGGACGATATTCCGCTGCATTTTCGGGCGGCGCAGATCGAGATAGCGGTGCTTCATGCGCACCAGTTCCTCAATGCTGTCTTCCTTGTTGATGTAAAACGGCGGTGTCTTGGAAGCGTTCAGAAGTCTGATGGTGTGCGCCACCACCTCCACCTCACCAGTATCCAGGTCAGGGTTAGCGGTTCCTTCCGGGCGAACCCGGACATTTCCCACGACCTGCAAGACATATTCGTTACGGGCATTGTTCGCATTATTATGGGCATCCGGCGCATTTTCTGCATCCACCACGACCTGACAAATACCCCAGCGGTCACGCAGATCAATAAAAATCAGCCCACCCTGGTCGCGGCGGCGGTTGACCCACCCGGCCAGTGTCACCTCTTGACCGGCATGTTCCGGTCTCAACTGCCCGCAGTTCACTGTCTTGTACATAGCCCATAAGCTCCTGTGAGGTGTGAAAATTTCCACAGGTCAAAGGATAGCATGATCGCGCCTAGAAGTGAATGTCGGAGTACAGGGAAAACAAACAGCAGCATCCGGCAAGAATGCTGCTGTACGAAATAACCAATCGGCTGCTGGTCAGACGATATTCAACAGGCCCCCGGCAAGCTGGCGGTCCACCCAGCGGGCCACATACGGGTAGCGATAGTCCCGGCCATTGTAAGTCTGGATAGCCGCCATTGTGCCAAACAGCAGCATCGCAAAGGGCATCAGAAACACCACCACCAGCAGAGCGATGCCCACAATACCCCATACCGGGGCCAGCACAAAGCCGATGAGTACCAGCATGAGCAGCAGCGCGATCACCAGTCCCACCATCCAGGCAATCCCACCGACTATCAGCAGCGCCAGCGCGCCGACTGTGCCCAGCAGTTGAATGACAAACGCCTGCAAAGCGTGAAAGGTCACATAGTCGGACTTGTTGCGAAACAGGAAATAGATCACCAGTGGAACAAAGATGCTCACCGGCACACTAAAGCCGGCGGTCAAAAAACCGGTGATGAATGTCACCCACACACTGGCATGGGCGACAGCCGCCCATAAACGTTCGTCGTCGGTCACGTGCATGGTACTGTAACTGCGTGGAATATCCTGCGTCCGGGTCTTGCGCGGGGCATGGTAACGCTGCTCATATTCACGTACCACATCCCGTTCGGGCATTTCTTCCAAAGGCGGCGGCGCGGTTGACAGGCGCGATACCCGGTCCTCATTTGCGGTTTCCTGATCAAACTCATCAGCCATTCCAATAGTTCCCTCGTGTATGGATCATTTGTTAACTATACGTGCATACTCAACAATGGGTTGCAGCATTTCAGAATAATCGCCGGAAGCTCGCCTCGTATTGATTCAAGCCTTTCAGATCAGCATCCCTATTGCAATCTCAGCCTGTAAGAATTGCATGTCGCCCGTCAAAGAAAAGCCAGTAAGCGATCATCGCAAATATCCAGAGTCGTTGAGGGTCGCAGCCTGAACTGGCGACTGATGACTGGCAACTGGCAACTGCACTATGGTATACTCTCATTCCATGTTCGACAAACCACTTACCAAACGTCAATTAGGTCTGCTCATGGTCGCCGGGGGCATCCTGGGTTTTCTGGCAATTATCGCTGTCGATGTGATTGACCTGGGCCGTGAAGGCGGCATTGGCCCGGCCCAACAAATCGCGCTTGGTCTGACCATTGCCATAGCGCTGATCGGCCTCACCCTGCTGCCAATTGAAGACACCCTTGCTTAGCAATGTCCGAAACGACACTTCAATCCAATCCTGCGCAGCTTCGAACACAGCCGTTGATCGGTCTGCATCGTATCCTGATGGCGGCGGCGCTGATTATTTTGCTGGGCTACCTCGTCGTCTATATCGTTTATGCGGCCAATCTGATTCAGTTCCCATTCGACTACGATCAGGGTGAAGGCTTCGAACTGGTCGATACCATCCTGTTCAGCCAGGGGCGCTGGCCCTACCTGGACACGGAACTCTACCCTTTTTATTCCAGCAATTATCCACCCCTCTTTCATATCATCGCTGCGCCATTTGTCTGGTTATTTGGTCCGTCCTATGCTTATGGCCGTTTACTCGGCTTTTTAGGAACGCTTGTTACAGCCACAGCAGTTGGTTATGCCGTCTATCGTGACGGGCAGCATCGGGGTGTCGCGATCCTGTCCGGGCTGGCGTTCCTGGCATCCAACACGATTTACCATATCGGCCCGCTGTTCCGCCAGCACATGAGCATGGTTATGTTCGAAATGCTGGCCGTGCTGGTGCTGGCCCATTCCAACGAAATAAAAGATACTCGCCGTCGCCGCAGGCTGCTGCTGCTCGGCCTGCTGCTGATCCTCGCGGCAGGCTACACCAAACAATTGGCATATGCCACTGCCATCGCTGCGCTGGCGTTCCTGTTGCTTCGTAATCCTCGCAGAGGGGTTCTCTTCGGGATCATTCTCGGACTTGTGGGCGGCGTGCTCTTTGTGTGGATCAATGTCTCGACCAACGGGCAGTGGTGGCTGCAAACCATCAGCGCCAACGTCAACACATTTTATCCGCACCAGACCATTGGCCTGTTCCAACTGTGGTTCAGCCTGCACGGTTTCCTGATCGTCCCGGCAGTGCTTTACGTGATTTACGAGTTTTACTTTGAACGCATCTCCATTTACAGCCTGTGGTTTATCGCGGCGACAGCCAACAGTATTCTGGCCGGCAAGTGGGGCGCGGGCGACAGCTACTTCGCCACTGCGATTGCCGCGCTGTGCGTTCTCAGTGGTCTGTTCGCGGCCCGCACACTGAACCGCACATGGCGCTTTCCAGAAAATTACCTGTCTCGCATGTTGATAAATCCATTGCGACGCTTTGGCCCCATGCTGGCGAAAATCAGCCTGATTCTCATCCCCGTGCTGTATGTGGGCTATGGACGTGCGGTGCTGCATATGCCAACTACCGGCCCGGTTTTCGCCCC
>CAZKIB010000181.1:9698-13850 GCA_964552425.1 uncultured Anaerolineaceae bacterium
TACACTCTTTCCCTACACCCAATGCACTGAATGGTTTTTATGATTCTGCGCGGCGGCAGGATGGCAGTTTTTCCGGCGGCTACGCCGACATCGGCCATCTCACGACTGAGGCTGATGTTCAGGCAGGCTATTCCATCGTCAGGCTGATTGAGGCAGCGCAGGGTCCGGTATTGAGTGAAGAAGCCGGTTTCAACCTGATGGCCGGCAAAGATGTGATTACCAACCCCACGCAGCTTCTCAACCTTGCCACCAACAATCTGTTTGACGGAGAAAGTCTGATCGACATGATTGTAACCCGCTCCTTCGATCTGATTGTGCTGCGAGCGCAGTTTTACCCTGTCCCTATCCTCGAAGCGATAGGGCAGCACTACAGCCGTGCGGAAGTTGTTCAGATGAACGGTTTTGACTACCTGATCCTGCGTCCAATGGAATAAAAACCGCCCGGTGTGGGCGGCTCTGCTGATCTATCGGCGCGGGCTAAAAGGATACTTGCTCGCGTTTTTATTATTTCCGGTCAGGCTGATCGGCTGGCGACGATTGAGAAAATCGCTGCTGGACCGAAGCTGCCGCAGCAGGCTGTCTACCGACGCTTGCAGAAAATCCAGCGTGACTTCTGTGCTATGAGCATGAGCCGCCAGCATCCGCGCATGTAAAGCGGATTCACGCACAAACGCGCCCGGCTGCCCCACCAGCTCGCTGGCAACAGCCACATGTTCGTCACGCCACTGTTCCGCCATATAATGCCGCCGCATCTGTTCCGCGTGCGCCTCATCCTGAATGGTCGGGATCACAAAAATGCGATCCAGCCGGCCCGGACGTTTGGCGATCCGTTCATCAATTACCTCCGGGTAATTGGTAGTCGCCAGCAGCAGCGCGCCTTGCGGGTTATTCGGTGATTCCACCCCATCCAGAACATTCAGCACCCGCGCCTTATCATCCTCATGCAGATAGGCATCCAGTTCCTCGACAATGAGCAGCACGGGGTAACGCGCCGCTGTGACCGCTTGCAGCGCCCGCTGAATTTTCTCGAATGACGCGCCATCACGGTCTGAACCGGAGACGTACACCACAATACGTCCCTGGTCAATTGCCAGCTTCGCCATCGCCGCGCACAGCATGGTCTTGCCTGTACCGGGAACCCCCGCCAGCAGCAGTTTGCGGAAGGGTGCCAGTTTCAACTGCCGGTAAATCTCGACCCCTTTGTTGAAAAACGCCTCCATGTCTTCCAGCAGATCATGCTTCAGATCACCCGGCAGAATCACATCTTCCCAATCGACAGTCGGGTCAAAAAACGCATCTGTGCCACCGATGATATAGACATCGCGCCGGCGGCGAATCCGGGGGCGCACAGCACGCGCACAGGCATACTCGAAGGCAGCCCAGGTTTCCAGCCTGTCTTCTGGCAGCAGGGCAATCGCAGTCAGGTCCTGAACATCATCATCAAAATAGGAACTCGCGTAAATCACCTCGAACGGTTCTTCGTCTTCTACCGTGAACCTAAAAGCGTAGGCCCCCGCCGATGCCATGAGGACTGTTGAGCGCCCGCGTGAACCGTAATCGCTGATGGGCACAATCACCGGACAATCCAGAACTTCAAGTCCATCATAACGGGCTTTGCCGCGCAGTTTGCGCCCGGCTTTCACCTGCTGCTGCGCCAGTTGGTTGCTGCATTCCCCAGAAGCCCAGACCGTGACATACCGACGATCCGGCCAGCGTGCCTGCCAGACCTCAGTTGCCCATGTTACCAGGCGTTCGTATTGCATATCACAGCCTCTATTCTGCTTCCTTTTTAAGCCCAGGCTCTTATACACAGACCGGGCGACTGATCGCGGGATATGGGAGCGTTGTTTGCCCCGATGACGTGGATTATGAACCGAGTCGGAATCCATTGCAGAGCCTTTTTATCGATTATAGCAGGGACTTGCAGAATACTGAATTTGCGACCACAATCTCTCAGCAAAACTTATACATCAGGCAAACTCACGTTGACCACCGCTTACATCACACATCCACGCTACGCTGAACATACCCTCGCGGGACATCCTGAACACGCTGGCCGCGTTGAAGCAATCTGGCGCGAACTCGAAACCAGCGGTCTAGCAGCGCGTATGCAGACTGTCTCCCCTCAGCAGGCGACACGTGATTTACTCCTTAATGTCCATACACCGCATTATCTCGACACACTCCAGTGGATTGCGAACTCACATCAGGAAATGGTTCTTATAAACCCTGACACCTACTTCGGCCCCACCTCGCTGGACATCGCGCGTCTGGCGGTGGGCGGCGCGGTACAGGCAGTGGATGAAGTGCTGTCTGGCAGAGCCACCAATGCGCTGGCGGTCATTCGCCCCCCCGGTCATCACGCCGTCGCCAACAACGCGATGGGTTTCTGCATTTTCGGCAATGTCGCCATCGCTGCCCGGTATGCGCGCCATGTACATCATCTTGAACGGGTGATGATTGTCGATTTTGATGTCCATCACGGCAATGGTACTCAGGACATGCTGTATGACGATCCGGCTGCACTTTTCATTTCAACCCACCAGTACCCCTTTTACCCCGGCACAGGCACGGTCAGCGAAACCGGGAGCGGCGCTGGCAGAGGGTATACACTCAATATTCCCATGCGTGCTGGCTTTGGCGATGAAAGTTATGCAGCCATCTACAACGAAATTATCTGGCCGGCAGCCCGCCGCTACCAACCCCAATTAATTGTGGTTTCTGCCGGCTTCGACGCCCATTGGGATGATCCGCTGGCAAACATGCGCCTGTCCCTCACGGGTTATGCCCACCTCACACGCCAGCTCGTGGATATGGCCCAGGAACTCTGCCAGGGAAGAATTGTGTTCGTGCTTGAAGGCGGCTATGATCTGATCGCGCTGGCGCATGGCATTCGCAATGTGGCCCATGTGTTACTGAACGATCAGACGGTCAGCGATCCATTGGGTCCTGCGCCTGACCAGCCTGAACCCCTGCTTGCGCCGCTGATCGCCGAAGTCAAACGCACGCATCATTTATGATTTACTGGGTTTGCTGTTCATTTTTTCCGGCTCAAAACGGCGAATAATTCGCAGGACCACCCAGATTAAGAGCGTGCCGCTCAACGCCAGAAACCATACTCCAGCGCCAACCGCCATTCCTATCGCAGCCGTCGCCCAGATGCTGGCGGCGGTTGTCAGATGATGCACATTCCCCTGACGCTGGAGAATGGTCCCTGCCCCAAGGAAGCCAATACCGGTCACCACCTGAGCCGCGACACGAGCCGGGTCGCCGCCAGCAAAGGCCGCAATCGATAAAATCGTAAAAAGGCAGGCTCCCACGCCAACCAGCATGTGGGTCCGTAAACCGGCGGGCGCGCGACTTTCCCGATCCAGCCCGATCACAGCGCTCAAGACAGCCGCGAGCGCCAGAAGCAGCGAAGCTTCTAACTGTTGTTGTAGAGTCATATGGACACTTCCGTTTAAGCAGCGAATGACTGATGCTTAAACAAAATTAACACAGGTATGCGCCGCGCTCCACCCCTCGACTGGCCGGTTCCGGGTCACTTGACACTGCTGATACCATCCCGCAACGATTTGATCTGGTCCAGATGATCCTGCAAAGTCCGCTGTTGGCCGGCATAACGCTGGCTCAGGACTTCTAACCGGCTGAAAATCGGCGTGAGGACCTGCTTGCCATACTGAGTAAGCCGGGTGCGTTCTTTCTGCGTCAGGTCATTCAATGCCTGATGGTAGACCTTCTCCAACTGGTCAACCCGCTGGTTGAAATCACGCTTGATGTCGGCGGTGATTCGCCGGTAATACCGCAGCGCAACCCATCCACCGATCAGGGCGGCCGGCGCACCGATCACAACTGCCGGTAGTGCCAGCGCAGCCGCGCCCGCGCCAATCAGCGGACCCGGCGTGGCAATACCGACCAGCGCGACAATCAACCCGGTAATGGCTGCCGCAGACCACGTGGTGAATCCGCTCATATTGGCCTCAAACATGGTCTGAATATCGCCGACCACTTTACCAGTTGAGTAAGACTTCAATTCACTTTCGGCAATGCGAATCGCTTCCTGCAAGCTTTCACGCTGTTCAGCGTACATGCCTGCATCCAGCCCGCTCAGTTCCTGTTCCACCAGTTCAGCGAGCTGATCAGGCCGGCCTA
>CAZKIB010000182.1:0-8102 GCA_964552425.1 uncultured Anaerolineaceae bacterium
GCATCACAACCATGACCACGATCACGACCATGACCACGCAACCATTTCGTGGTTCGCGCTGGCGGTGGTGGCCGTGCCTCTGGTGCTGGGCACGCTGGTTCCCTCGCGCCCGCTGGGGGCCGCCGCTGTGGATGGCGACCTGAGCGCCGCGACTCTCGGTGGGGACAGCGCCGCCGCCTTCAGCATTCCGCCGGAACAGCGCAATATCCTCGACTGGGTGCGCGCTTTTAACTCCACCGATGATGCCGCCGCGTTTAACAGCCTGCCGGTGGATGTCAGCGGCTTTGTCTACCGCAGCGAAAATTACCCGGACAATCAGTTTCTGGTCGCCCGTTTTACGATTAGCTGCTGCGTGGCGGATTCGGTTGCCATTGGCCTGCCGGTAGCCTGGTCAGAAAACCTGCCAACCGATACGTGGGTGCGCGTGCGCGGCCAGTTCAGCGCCGGGGACTTTCAGGGCGAGCAGCGCGCCATCATCCAGCCCGCCAGCGTCGAAATTATCGAACAGCCCGAACATCCCTACCTGTACCCGTGAATTCTGATTGGATCTGTTCAAAAATGTTGGGGCAGAAGAGATTGCCAGCTTTGACATATCGCAAGACTCCCCCTCTCTATCGCAATGGAGAGGGGGCCGGGGGGTGAGGTATGAACCACACCCACCTTTCGCCCGCCTTCCAACCGCAGCGTAAACGCCTGCGCCTGACCCGCTTCGATGGCATCGTGGCCGGGGTGGTCGCGCTGCTGCTCGGCGCGATTATCATCATCGTCCTGCTGGGGGATCGCGTTGGCGTGCAGATCGAACGCTACAGCCCGGTTCAGCTTGCGGGCAGCACCACCAGCATTACATGGACCTTCAACGAGCCGATGAACTGGGACAGCGTGACCGGGCGCGTCCAGTTCGAGCCGCCGCTGGAAGGGAACTTTCGCTGGAGCAGCCGCACCCTGCGTTTTACCCCGGCGGAACCGCTGGAACCCGGCGCGGCTTACACCGTGACACTCAAAGCCGGCGCGGAAAGCAGCGCCGGACGCCAGGTGCTGCGCGACACCGCGTTTGATTTTCGCATCCGCACACCGCGTGTGGCCTACCTCACCCCGGCAGATAGCGTGCCCCAGAATATCTGGCTGGCGGACCCGACTGCGCCGGACAGCGCCTTGCAGATCACCAGCAGCCCTACGGGTATTCTCAATTTTGATGTCAGCCCGGATGGCGCACACATCGCCTTTGCCGAACGCAGCCAGTATGGAACCGCCGACATCAAAATGCTCGATCTGGAAACCGGCGGCATTCAGCAGCTCACCAACTGTGTGGACAGCGACTGCAATACCCCCGTGTGGCGGCCCGACGGCACGCTGATCGCCTATCATCGCATTGATCTCAACAGCGACATCGCCCAGGTCGGGGTCAGCCCCACCCGCGTCTGGCTGATCGACATGACCACCATACCGCCGAGCGAACGCCCGCTGTTTACCGATAACCAGATTCTCGGTTATTCACCGCAGTGGTCCGCGGACGGCAGCAAAATCGCGGTGTTTGATAACAACAGCCGGGGCATCCTGGTCTACAACTTCGAGGATGGCAGCATGACGCTGGTTCCCAGCCGCAGCGGCAGTGATATGGCCCTGTCGCCGGATGGCTCGCTGCTGGTATTTCCGCGCCTCATCTTCGAGGATGGCAGCGCCAGCGCCCGCTCGATCCTGCAATATGCCGACCTGGTGGATGGGGAGGTAGATGACCTGATCGACCCGGACCAGCCGGTGGATGATACCCAGATCGCCTGGAACCCGGACGGACGGCATCTGGCGGTGGCCCGGCGCTATACGGATGAACGCGAAACCCGCACGCGCCAGCTTGCGCTGATCGACACCGAAACGGGCGAAAGCCGGGACCTGATTTTCGACCCGCGCTATTTCAACGGCTTTTTCTCATGGAACCCACAGGGCAGCGAACTGGTGATCCAGCGCTTCCCGGAAATGACCGCCGAAGGGGAGTTTAACCCGGCAGGCCGCCCGGAAATCTGGACCTACAACCTGGCTGATGAGGCGCTCACACAGGTGGCCGAAAACGCCTATCTGCCCAACTGGGTTCCCTGAGCCAGATCATTCCTCCTCTGGCTTGTGGATGGCGTGCCCGCCGAACTGATTGCGCATGGCCGCCAGCAGCTTATCGCTGAAGGGCATCTTCTCGCGGGAACTGAAACGCTCTTGCAGCGCCAGCGAGATCACCGGAATGGGCACGCCCAGGTCAATGGATTCCACCACCGTCCAGCGCCCCTCGCCCGAATCCGGCACATAGGCCGCGATGCCATCCAGGTTCGGGTTTTCGGCCAGCGCCCGCGCCGTTAAATCCAGCAGCCAGGAGCGCACCACGCTGCCATGTCGCCAGATTTCGGCGATCTGGTGCATGTCCAGGTCCATCTCGTCTTTTTTCTTCATCAGCTCGAAGCCCTCGGCATAGGCTTCCATCAGCCCGTACTCGATGCCGTTATGGACCATCTTGACGAAGTGCCCGGCCCCCACCGGCCCCACATGCCCCCAGCCTTTATCCGGCGCGGGAGCCAGCGTCTCGAAGATTGGGCGCAGCCGCTCAACCACAGCCGCCTCACCGCCAACCATCAGGCTGTAGCCTTCCTTCAACCCCCATACGCCGCCGCTGGTCCCCACATCCACAAAACTGATCTGCCGACTGTGCAGAGACTCGCCGCGCCGCATGGAATCCTTATAGTTGCTGTTGCCCCCGTCGATCAGCGTATCCCCGGCCTGCATCAGCGCCGCAAGCCGCTCAATGGTCGCCTCGGTGGGCGCGCCCGCTGGAACCATGACCCACACCGCACGCGGGGAATCCAGCCTGTCCACCAGTTCTTCCAGCGAATACGCGCCAACCGCGCCTTCCGCTTCGGCCTGCCGGATGGATTCCGTATTCAGATCATACGCAACGATACGATGCCCGCCCGCCAGCAGCCGGGTCGTCATGTTCGCGCCCATTCTCCCCAGGCCCACCATACCCAGTTCCATACCCGCGTCTCCTCTCGAAAGCTTCTGTAGGCCAAATCCCCGAATTTGTTAAGACTCACAGACACAAACTGAAATCAAACAATCTGCAACGGAAAATTCATGCACTAATTATTCATTACATTTTGTTACCGGTTAAAATGCAATATAACGAAATGTTTCACCTGGCATCGTAACCTGCATCGGAGCAGCCTTGTGACCACCCCGTTTCAATCGGCCAGATATACCACCGCCCACACATCCAGGCTTCGCCAGCGGGTTCCCCGGCCCTTTTATCTGGCAGCTTATAACCTGCTGCTGTTCACTACCACACTGGCCGGCGTGCTGTATGGTTTTGTCTTTTCCGATATTTTCTTCCCAAGCTACGGCCCGGTATGGCTGGAAACCCTGCTCAATTTCCTCAAGCTATTCTGGCTCATTCCGCTGCCATATGCCATCATGAATGTGTATTCCTTTCTGCGCTACCCGGTGTTTGACCAGCCCGCTGCCCCGGTGTATCAGGCGCTGCCCGGTGTCCGCCTGTTTTTCCGCATCGTGACACGCGGCAACAACCCGAAACTGGTCGCCCAGAACGTCTACCGTCTGGAACAGATTCTCCGCGGCGCGCTGCCGGATGATGCCTGGGTCATTGAGGTCGTCACCGACAATGACCTGACCATCGACAATTTCAACACCCACGTCATTGTCGTGCCCAATGATTACAAAACCACGCGCGGGACCCGCTATAAGGGCCGGGCGCTGCATTATGCCCTCAGCGCTTCGGCGGCTGCCGCGCAGGACTGGGTGATTCACCTCGACGAGGAAACCCATTTCGACACCCACACCGCCCTGACCATCCATGACTATGTCGTCCAGCAGCACCACGAAATGCGCGCAAGCCGCCGCCAGTGGGGCAAAATCGGCCAGGGCGTCATCCTGTACGGCAGAAACCGCGTCACGAACTGGATCACCACGCTGGCCGACTCTATCCGCGTAGGCGACGATTATGGCCGCTTCCGCCTGCAATATGAACATGGCAAAGCCTATTTCGGACTGCACGGGTCGTTCATCGTCATTCATAACGCGCTGGAACAGCATATCGGGTTCGATCATGGCCCGATGAGCAGCATCACCGAAGACGCTTATTTCGCGCTGCTGGCCCAGGCCGCCGGCGCGGAATTCGCGTTTATCCACGCCTTCATGTTCGAGCAGTCTCCCTTCACCATGCGCGATTATGTCAAGCAGCGCCGCCGCTGGTTTGGGGGCCTGTGGCTGTGCGTCCTCTCGCCGGAAATCCCGCTCAGGCAGCGCCTCATCCTGGGCACATTCATGGTGCTGTGGTCCGTAAGCTGGCTGTGTCTGGCGATGGTGTACATTAACTTCATCTATCCCACCGGCACGCCGGTCTGGGTGGCGATGTGCGGCGGCGTCTCGTTCCTGTATTACGTCACCCTCTACCTGATCGGTTTTCTGCGCACCTATGACCGCCGCGCCCTCGGCCCGCGTTACTACCTGCTCTTTTTCGCTCAGATCGCCCTGATCCCGCTGTTTTCAATCATGGAATCGGGTGGGGTGATTTACGGTCTTATCTCGCCTCCGCGCGACTTTTATATCGTCCAGAAGGAACACTAGGAGTTTATTGCATGTCCCGTCGAGCTTATCTTCTTATTCTGCTGGTGGTCAGTCTGTGCATGGTGTATCAGGCCAGCGCCCAGTCCTTATCTGCCGTACTGCCGCCGTCCGTCGAAATTGTCTACGAAGATGCTTTTGACGAGGCCGGGCTGGCGAAAGGCTGGCACGCCTGGGAAAATTTCCCCCAGGTGGCCGACGGTATGATGACCATTCAGGGCTGGAACTCCTGGAACAACGCGGTGGTGCGGCCCGATTATTACGCTTCAAAAGGCGCGCTCCAGTTATTCCGCTATGAACCCGGCGCGATGGAATTTTTCCTCGATTATGGGGATTACAGCGATCCCGCTTACCGCAACATTCGCCTGGGCACATCCGGTGACGGCAACTGGCACGTGTATACCAGCGCGGGCGCGGGCGGCGTCAACACCCGCACCTATGGCAGCGCCCACCTGCTGCCGGGTCACTGGTATTACCTGCTGGTGGTCATCGCGCATGACGGTCATTTTTATCTCCAGGTGTGGGAACAGGGCGACCCGGCGGCCAATTACCTTCTGAACATGGATCTTGCGCCTTCGGGCGAAGGCTGGGCAGACCGGCACTGGTGGTTCGGCAGCAAAGTCTATGACGGCCAGTTGACGCTGGATTATTTCGCCGAACTGCATCTGGTGGACGATTTTACCCTGCCCTGCACCGTGCGGGCAGCGGGTACAGTCAACCGGCGCGGCGGCCCCGGCACCCAGTATGAAACTGTGGGCAGCATCGCCTCGGATGACAACTTTCAGGTCGTGGGGCAGTGGGCCGGGCTGGGTCAGCAGGTCTGGTGGCAGCTTGCCGACCAGTCCTGGGTGCGTTCTGATGTCGTGCGCGCCTCCGGTTCCTGCGACGATCTGCCTGAAGCGGCATTTTAACCGACTGCACTGCATTAGGGCGCTGTCTTTCCAAACGGGCAGCGCTCTTTCTGTTACGCGATCAAACGTTCGGCCTTCCAGAGAGGCAAGGGACACGCTGCCGCTGCCGCGCAGGTTTATCAGGCGGCGGCCAGTTCCGCCGAGCTAAAGACGACATGGTACGGCACGCAGTAGATCACCACGCTGCGGAATTCGCTCAGGTTCACATCGGCGGGGATGTCATAGTTCTGGCTGCCCACATTGCCTTTGAGCGCGCCCAGGTCAATATAATCCTCGCCAATGCCATCCAGAATGCCGGTAGGGACATTTTTCGCCAGTATCACATGCAGGTCCGGGCCGTTCGTTACCCGGAAATCATCCAGCCGCAGCACACGCTGTTCCCCCACCTGGTAAATGGTCGCGCTGCCCTCGGCCCGATGCACGGGGTCAATCTCGATCCATGTCCCGGCCAGCAGCGCGGCAGGTTCATCGGGCATGGCCTCGTCCGCAGTGGTGTCGGCTTCCATCATGGCCCTTACGGTCTCTGCCGCCATCTCCGCGTTCTCAGCGCTCATCTCCACCAGCACACTGCGCTGATTCTCTGGCATGGCGCGCACGGCATCCCGTTCGGCGTCTGCCAGGCCGGGGAACGCCTCGTCCACCACGTCATTGATAAAGAAGGGACTCCACAGGGGGTACGCCCCGGCGATCACCACCACAGCGGCCACCACCGCCACTATAATCAGACGATTACGATTCACGACTGCTCTCCTCACTGTATGATTGCGTTCAGGGTTAATGCTGATTACAGCAGCAAATGTTTACAGCGAGGTTAACCAGAAAGGACAAAAGTCTTACAGGTTGTGAAAAAGCCATAAACACGACAGCCCCCGACGATGCGGAGGCTGCCTGAAAGGGGGGAAGTGATACCTGGTTAGCTTTCAATCATCAGTTCGACGCTCAGGTTGACGCCCATCGCATCGGTGAAGCCAAGCAGTGTCTGCGCCATTTCACCGCGTGCCGCGCTGTATTCGCCCGTGCCGCCGGTGATCGCCCGGTTGATCGCCACGTTGAAATCCGCCGCTTCAAAGCCATCGGTCACGATAGTGGCGTTGCCATATTCTTCGCCGAAGTTGTAAATCTGCGTGGAAGTCACCCAGACACCCGTGCTGGCGTGGGCCGCTTCACCGATCATCCAGCCCTTGCAGATCCAGGTTCCCAGAACTTTTTCGGGGAATTCCGGTGATCCGTCGGCCAGGACGCCGTTGCTGCCGTTGAGAGTGCCTTCGGGGTAGATATAACCAAAGGTGACAAACGATGTGCCATGCGCGGGCATCCCATCGTCATACAGGTGGGAGTCGTCAAAGGCAAAGCGCGCGCCATCCTCAGCGACTTCAATCTTGATAATTTCGGCGTCGTTCTCCGGCTGGGCCAGGGCGCTGTAGCCGACAGCGGCCATCAGCACCAGGACCATCAGAACGACCAGTTTCAGAAGGTGATTGCGTTTCATGATCTTGCTCTCCTCGCTCCATTGGGGTGTTGTTTCATCGACAGGCTCAATCTACCAATGAAACGCAGAGAAAACGTAGCGAGGTCGTTGAGAGAGCGCCGAGAATGCGCCGGTTTCTGAGGTTCAGCTCTGCTGCTGGGTCTGGCTGGTTTCTTCGTCGTCCTGTAGGTCGAGAAGTTCGTCCAGGCTCATGTCACCGAGGCGGCTCTCGGCCATCGCCGCGCGCAGTTCGTTGCTGATCTCGCCATCTTCACTCAGGTGACGCCGCACGACTTTGGTGGTGGTTTCCTGCCAGCCGAAATGATGCACCGCCAGCAGCATCCCATCGGCGCTGACGCGCAGTTCCCATTCCGCATCCATCGGCTGGGCATCATGCACGGGCAGACGCGCCGCCGGGGTAATCAGGTTGCGGCCCCGCTCGAACTGGTGATGTTCCTCATGGATAAACAGCGATTGGCCGTCGGCATCCAGAATCTCGAAGCGAATACGTCCCACCGCTTTGGTCGGCAGCCGAAGCTGGACATAGGGCTGAATGTAGTCCACATCGTCGGGCACATCGCGCGTGCGGTACACCACCGGGTCCAGATCACCCTTAAAGGCCATCACGCCGATGTCCGTCGTCAGCACCCGCACGGTTTCAGGATCATGCCCGGCAGCCTCCACCGCTTCCAGCGCGTTGCGATAAATGCGCCGCTGCGCGCTCTCGCGGTCTTCGGGCGGGAGTGACTGAACCGCCTCCCGGTCCCGCCGCCGGGAACTGGTCATGGCGCCTGTGTTACGCCGTCCGCTTTCAAACTGGCGCACCAGCATAAAAATGCCGGCCAGCACCAGAAATGTCATAAAGACGCTGCCGCCTTCAATCAGCGCCGACGCGCCCAGAAACAGCAAAAACAAACCCAGCATGATTTCGGAAAAGCGACGGTTATTGGGCATGGGTTAACTCTTGCTCTGTCGATCCTGTCCGCGCAGCAGTTCCTCGAAACTGAGCGGCGCTTCCACCGGGGGGTCATCGGCCAGCCGCTCGAACTCGCGTTCACGCTGGTAAACCGAGGGCGAAACCGTAAACGACAGCATCCCGATCCTGG
>CAZKIB010000182.1:8112-10335 GCA_964552425.1 uncultured Anaerolineaceae bacterium
CGCAGGTCCCATTCGCCGCCTGTGCGTCCCACGCCGGCGTTGTTCAGCAGCGGCAGATGATGGTCGGCCAGGATGTTCATTTCGCCATCGCGCAGATAGGTGCGCATCTCATGGACGTAACGCTGCTCACCGTTCTGGTCAATGATCTCGAAACGCACCAGCACGCTGCGATCTGCCTCGCCGGGCGGTACATGCAGCGAGACAAACGGGCGCACCCCATCATCGTCGCCGGATACGCTGCGGCTTTTACGCATCACCATCCCGTCCGGGCTGGCCTGAGAACTGATAAGGCCAATGTCCAGCAAAGTCAGGTTGCTGGCGGCGTATCCACCCAGACGGCGGCGGGCACGTTCGGCAGCCTCGCGGGCCTCGTTGCTCATCCGCATTCGGGTCAGCGGTGAGGCGGAAACCGTCTCGCGCCAGCGCGCCGGCTGAAATTCCAGCATCGAGGCGACGAAGGCCACCGCGAAGACTCCCACCAGCACCGTCATGACTTCGGCAGTGACGGTCCCGGACATAAAGGCCACACCGATCAACGCGGCGAGGGCACTTAACCAGGCGATATTGCGTTTACGAATCCGCATAAAATCTCTCAAGCCGATCTCTACATGATGTGATCGTAGTTCTCGAAAGGGCGCGGGTCAGTCTGGTAGCGGTTCGCGTCCCTGTGGCAGACACGGCATTCTCCATCAGGGGTAAGCGTGCCATTCCGCCGGTTTCTAACCGCCAATTCCCACATCCCCTTCGTCAAACCTCACCTTATAGTATACGCCAGAATAGGCCGTGAGGTTGCACTTATTCCACCGGATGCGCCGCGACCACACGGGTCAGCGCGGCCCATTCTTCCAGCGACAGAGTCTCAGCCCGGCGGCGCGGGTCAATGCCGGCCTGTTCCAGCAGTTCAGCGGCCTGCTGGTGGGGCAGGTTCAACCCACCGCCGAGCGCGTTTTTAAGCTGCTTGCGCTTCTGGCTGAACCCGGCGCGCACCACCCGGAAAAATGCCGCAGCGTCCGGCACATCCACCGGCGGCTGATCGTAGATGTCGATGCGCACTACCGCGCTGTCGACTTCCGGGCGCGGCCAGAACGCGGCTGGTTTCAGCCGGTTGACGATGCGCGGCGCGCCATAAAACTGCACGCTGACCGCCAGCAGGCTCATATCGTTCGGGCGGGCCACCAGCCGTTCCGCGACCTCTTCCTGCACCATCAGCAGCAGCCGGCGCGGCTTGTGCGGGCCTTCCAGCAGATGCCGCAATATCGCGCTGGTGATGTAGTAGGGCAGATTAGCGACCACTATATAATCACCGGGACTCAGCAGCGCGCCAATATCGACGGCCAGAATATCCTTGTAGATAACCCAGACATTGTTGAACGCGCTCAACTGCTCGTCCAGCACGGGCTGAAGGCGTTCATCCACCTCCACCGCGATCACCTTTTTCGCCACGCGCGCCAGCACCTCGGTGAGCGCCCCGGTTCCCGGACCGATCTCCAGCACCGTGTCTTCAGCGGTGATGTCCGCCAGCGCCACGATTTTTTCCAGCGCGCCGGGGTCATGCAGGAAATTCTGTCCCAACCCCTTCTTCGGCAGAATGGCGTGCTTGTCGAGCAGCGTCCTGGGGTTCATGGCGGCCTCCTGAATTAAAGTAGCTGGGGGGATTATAACATCGCCACCGCTTTCGTTCCCCCATTATTGAGGGTATCGGCAAATCCATATTACGAATTTAATGGAAGTATATTTTTCGTATGTCAGACATAAATTATTGGTGATCCTCACTCCACAGCACAGTCAGGAGTATTCAGATGCAGTTAAATTTCCGTAAAATGCACATCCTCTTTGTGGTCATGGGTGAGGCCAGCGCGAGCCAAACACTGCAAATCGTGACTGACCGGCTGTGTGCGGATCGCGCCATTAGCTGCGAAACGCTGCATTCGGTTGGTGAAGCGGTGACAAGGCTTGAAACGCGGGGAGCTGAATACTTTAATGCCCTGGTCCTCTGGTTTGACAGGCTGGCTCCTGAATTTCATCAGGCTTCAGACCAGCCCCAGGCGGTCAGCGGGATGAGCCGTGAGGACCTCAACACCATCCGCCTGAATTACCCCGCCTTGCCGCTGTTTACCATCTTTGATTCAGACGAAGAGGTCCATAACGGAGCAGTGGTCAGAACCTATCTGGATGAAGTTCTGCATAAGGGCGGCGTCCCCTTTGCCAGACCCTTTAACGAAA
>CAZKIB010000182.1:10404-12494 GCA_964552425.1 uncultured Anaerolineaceae bacterium
GGTGGACACGGTAGAGGAAGTCAGCCGTCTGATTCTGAACGCTCTGAAGGACCTGACCAACTGGGGCAAAGCCACCATCACCCTCATTTCCGACCTCAGCGAACTGGAAAATACGGACATCATCGCCCTGAACAAAAGCCTGCTGCCGGCGGGTAATGACGCCACTCAGCCAGAGGTATCCGCTGATGATTCGGGTCTCGTTCCCCTGGATAAACCCTATCTTGTCCGTTCTCTGCTGACTTATGATGGCTATGGCAAGGATCAGCTCAACCCGGATTTTCTGCGCCCGCTGGATGAGGATGATTTTCTGAAACCGATCATCGAGAAGCGTGAGCCAAAAATCTACTCCAACATCAACAAGAATCCCCCTCCGGGCTGGCATGGACATCTGTACCGGGAAACCAGCGACATTCAATCCTGGCTGGGTCTGCCGCTTTACGAAGGCAAAAAACCCATCGCGCTGATTATTCTCGAAAATCGGTATGATGATTTCGACTATGTGGATGTGGGTATCCTGAAGGTATTTGCTGAACAGGCCGCCAGCACCATCCGCCGCGCCCAGTTGCAGGAGGGGCAAAAGCGCTTGCAGGAGGCTTCTGAAGCGGTTGCTGCGCACATCGACCACAACAAAACCTTTTTCACCATTACCCAGTATGCCAATGAACTGACCGCCTCCACCTACAGTTACATCGTGAAACCCGAATACGTGCAGGGCAAAATCCACATGAATTTTGTGGCAGCCTGGCCGAGACAATTCCTGCCCATGCTCCAGTCCGAAGTTCACTTTTCCGGTGAGGCCGGCAGCGAACCGGACGCGGCGAATGCCAAGAACCGGGCCAGGGGCTTTACCCATTACGTTCACGACCATAAGAAAGCGGTGCTGATTAACGATCTGACCCGTATCCGCGACCAGAAATTCCGCGATATTTATTATGAATACCGTTCAGACACCCGCACCGAATTCACCTATCCGATCATGGACCGCAACAAGCGCGTGCTGGCGGTTCTGAATATGGAGCATCACTATCCGTTTGCCTTTACTGCCGAACAGCTAAACCTGATCGAAGGGCTGGCGAACAATATCGCTATTACGCTTGAGAAGAATGAATTCATCAAAATACTGGACCAGCGTCAGGAGCAGCTTCTGGCGCTTCAGGCAGCTTCAGAAGCCATGGCGACCATCATGGACCCGGACCAGATTATTCAGATCGTCGTGGAGGACACCAAAGGCGCATTCGGGGCGACGGCCTTGATACTGGCCCCTCTGGATAAAGAGGGCAATTTCGATGTTGCCCGGCTGGTAACGGAACCAGGTGGCCTGAAAGAAGACATCAATATTCGGGAAGATGGTATATCACAGAAGGTCAAAAAGTACGGCAGGGCAGAATACTTCAGGAATACCGCAGACCCCGCGCTCAACAAACGAATGCTGCGCGATGGGCAGACCCGCAGCGCAGTCTGCCTGCCGCTGCATACCCGCAGCAAACTGGTCGGCGTGTTATGGATTCACTTTGACGAGCCGCAGGAATTTTCCGACAGCGAGAAGGAAGTCTACGACGCCTACGCCAAGCAGGTCGCCCTGGCCTATGACAACGCGCTGTATTCGATCCAGATGCAGAAGCGGCTGGCAAAAGCCACCACCGAATTTACCGAACAACTCACTGGGCAGTATGGTGAGGCCCGTTCGCAGGCCAATCACTATCACGTGTTTTCAATCGCGGTTTCGGCTGTAGGGTTCATCACGGTACTGGTGTGCGTGGTCATTGCCGCATTTGCGCCGGCGGTCCCCGGCAGCCTGATCGGCAGTTTTGGCGCGCTGTTCGCCGTTCTGTTTCAGGCGGCCAGCATCTTTGTATTCTCACAGGCACAGGCCCGGTCTGACCGGTTGAATGATTACCACAAGGAACTGTTTGAAGTTGGCGCATGGTACATCCTTCAGCAGTCAGTGGATGAACTGGACGACGCCGAGAAACGCAAGGTCAAGCAGGACCTTATCAATACGGCTTCGACCTACTGGCTGCAAAACCGGCGCGAACTGGACCAAAAGCCTGCGTCGGAACTTTCCAGTGAATCCCCGGCAGAGTCACGAG
>CAZKIB010000182.1:12505-13824 GCA_964552425.1 uncultured Anaerolineaceae bacterium
CCTGGCGTTATTTTATGCTACAATAAGCACATCTGTTCGTCATTGTGAGAGGATGTGCGCATGAAGTACACCACCGAAATGACCATCAACCTGCCCCGGCAGCGGGTGATTGAACTGTTTGATGCCCCGGAGAATATGTCGAAATGGCAGCCGGGTTTCCAGAGTATGGAGCATCTCAGCGGGCAGCCGGGACAGGCGGGCGCGAAATCGAAACTGGTATACGACATGAACGGGCGCAAGATCGAGATGATTGAAACCATCACCGTGCGCAGTCTGCCCGACGAATTCACGGCGACCTATGATGCCAACGGTGTCCATAATGTGGTCGCCAATCACTTTTACGAGGCTGGCCCGGACAAAACACGCTGGGTATCGGAAAACGAATTCCAGTTCGGCGGTATCATGAAGCTGTTCGGCCTGCTTATGCCCGGTTCCTTCCGCAAACAGAGCCAGAAATTCATGGACGATTTCAAAGCCTTCGCGGAACAGGCCGGTTAGGGGATGGCCGATTTACCCATTCTATTGTGCGAATCGGAACGGGCCTGGGAGCAGTGGCTGGAAGCCAACCATGCCGCGTCACCAGGAGTCTGGTTGAAAATCGCCAAAAAGGAATCCGGTCAGGCGTCGGTATCCTATCAGGAGGCGCTGACTGTCGCGCTCTGCTTCGGTTGGATCGACGGCCAGAAAAACAAATTTGACGAGACCCACTGGCTGCAAAAATTTACGCCCCGGCGCAAGGGCAGCAAATGGTCGCAAATCAACCGGAACAAAGCGCTTGAACTGATTGACCAGGGCCGGATGCGCGCGCCAGGTCTGAGTGAGATCGAACGCGCTCAGGCCGATGGCCGCTGGGACGCCGCCTATGAGCCGCAGAGCCGGATCACAATCCCTGACGATTTTCAGGCGCTGCTCGACCAGAACCCGGCGGCGAAGGCATTCTTCGAGCAGCTCAACCGCATCAACCGCTACGCTATCCTCTACCGCATCGGCAGCGTCAAAAAGGCTGAGACTCGCCAGAAACGCATGGCCGAATTTATCGCTATGCTGAACGAGGGGCGCAAACTCTACGATTGAACCGGTGTGCCGCCCGATCTGAGCGTGAGCGTCTGTTGAGCGGCGGTCACGCTTTTTGTTTTCTTGTGCTAAAGTAGGAACACCATCCGAAAGGTGAGGGTGAAGGCAGATGGTTGATCCTGCGCGTCTCAATCAGCGAACCGATGACCCGGCCCGTCACGAGACCGTCGTGGCCGAAGGCGTGAGCTTTGAGCATTTTCTGGAATTCTATGCCGAAAAACACGCGGAATGGCTGATGGGAAAGG
>CAZKIB010000183.1:0-6059 GCA_964552425.1 uncultured Anaerolineaceae bacterium
CTGTTTATCGACCACTATAACTTGTCATGCATCAGTTAAAATGTCGCCACTACCGGGGCAGGTCTCTCTTACCTGCTCCCGTAATAATCCTGTGAGAATGCGTCATGGCTAATTTAGAAGTTGTTTTCGATCTGCCCGAACAGCTTGCTGCTGGTCTGGCGGACGGTTCTTTGCAGCGTGTAGGCGGTGTCATTGTTGAGCGCGATTCTAAACAGATAGTCGCCTGGCTCAGAGATGGCTCCATTGACCGAGTACTGGACGATGGCGGGGTGCCGCGGCTGATTGAGGGTCTGGTTGCATCAAAAGCCGGGACATCCCTGGCAAATTTTACTGCTGGCGGTCTGGTGCTGAATCTTGCGTTAACTGCTATATCATTCCATGAGATTTTCCAGCGGTTAGATCGGCTGTCAGAGGCGGTGAGTCAACTCAGCGAGGAAATGCGAGCAGAATTTTCCAAAGACCGTGCCAGTGATTTCTGGAGTGCCTTACAGGCCGCACGTGTTGTGTTTGAGAGCGAAAACCCTCAAAGCAGGTATCTAGCTAAACAGAGCGCTGATGATGGTCTTAATAAAGCGAAGAAATATTTTCTGGACGAGTTTTGTCGACTACTGAGTCAGCCCGATCAAGAAGAAACTCTGATCGCTGCTCACCACCTGCTGATACGTGCTATGTATGCGGAGGTCATTCGAATACGCTGTTTTCTGGCAGTGGAAGACATCGCTCCTGTCGAGCCTTATCTTGGTGAATCGATCAAGCAGTTTTCGGACTATACAAAGAAATTAGTGCGCAAATTTCTGGGTGAAAAGCCAGCTGTTTATTTGCATCACTTAATTGAAACAGCGGACGTGGCACGGTTTCTGCGTGTTCAGCAGTGGCTAATAACTGACAATCCCTTAAACGTTCGGGATGATGCGTCTGTCCTTTTCCAGATCATTGATGAACTGCGCAAGGATTTCTGGAAACCGGAAGTCACTGATCGGATTGAAGAGGAAAACAGTTTCCCCTCTCAGATTGCCAGGGCATCAGGTCAATTCGTTGGTGAACTGATGGGCAAATTAGGGCAAGTCCGTACAGACAGTAAGTACATACCTGGAAAGGCTGAAAAACTCATATTAAACCTGAACCACGCGGAAGTTCTGATCGAGAATCTTGACCGCCTGCTTGGTTTTGAAATTGAACTCCGTGAATATCGCCTGGCTTCAGAGAGTCACTCGTTTCAGGATTGGAGTCGCCGGATCAGTGAGCAGGACATTCAGGAACATGGCATCGGG
Organism: uncultured Anaerolineaceae bacterium; assembly: GCA_964552425.1. GTDB lineage: Bacteria > Chloroflexota > Anaerolineae > Aggregatilineales > Phototrophicaceae. The sequence goes on from CAZKIB010000183.1 coordinate 1,272, forward strand.
ATCATTGTGGATCGGGAACGGCTTGAAAGATTGAGCATTTAACTTTGACGCTGATGTGCTTTGCGAACACAGTGTCGTTTTTATGTAAGGAGCAATATCGTGTTACACGAGACACGCTGGACGGCGAAAAAAATCGCGCAGCGGCTGGAACTGATCGAACCGCTGGTGTATCGCAGACGCAGCCCTTTACCGGCTTTTCGCTATACTGAACTGGAGGGGCCGCATGTGGACCCGCCGGTGGGCGCAGATGTGGACGACAGCGGCTGGCAAAAAATCGAGGCCAATACCTACTGGGCGCAGGCCATGACCGACTTCGCCATGCGCACCGAATTTGTGGTCCCTGCGGATTGGGACCCGAACGCGGCGGTGGCGCTGTATCTGCCGATGGGTGAACCGCGCAGCTTCAGCCACCCGGAAGCGCTGGCCTATATCGACGGCGAATCCTACGCCACCTGTGACCGCCATCATCAGGAGATTGTGCTGGATCAACGCTGGCGGGATGGCAAACCGCACCGGCTGGCGCTGCACGGCTGGACCGGCAATTCGCACCGGGAAGGGCCACATGGCCGCCTGCTGATGCGCGAATGTCAGGTGGTGCAGATTCACCAGCCCACCCGCGATTTTGTGGCGACGGCGCGGGTGGCGCTGGGCGTGGCAGAGATGCTGGAAGCCAACAACCCGGCGAAGGATCACCTGTTGAACGCGCTGGACGCGGCCTTCAAGGTGCTGGATACCCGCGAACCGTTTGGGGATGATTTTTATAACAGCGTAGGTCCGGCGCAGCAGACACTGAAAGCCGGGATCGCCAAAGCGGGCGCGCCGCTGGATGTGTTTGTGAGCGCCAGCGGACACGCGCATATCGACGTGGCCTGGTTGTGGACGCTGGATCAGGTGCGCCGCAAGTCGGGACGGACCTTCCATACTGTCATGCGCCTGATGGAGCAGTTCCCGGATTACCATTTCACCCAGAGTCAGCCGCAGGTGTATGACTATGTGCGGCGGGATTACCCGGAACTTTTTCAGGACATCAAGGAAAAAATCGGAGAAGGCCGCTGGGAACCGATTGGCGGGATGTGGGTGGAAGCCGACTGTAACCTGAGCGGGCCAGAATCGCTGGCGCGGCAGTTTTTACTGGGGCGCAGCTTTTTCCGTGAACACTTCGGGCCGAAAGCTGAGTCACCGGTGCTGTGGCTGCCGGATGTGTTCGGATACGCCTGGGCGCTGCCGCAGTTGATCAAACAGGCCGGGCTGGATTATTTCTTCACCATCAAGATTGGCTGGAGCCAGTACAATCGTCTGCCATATGACACCTTCTGGTGGCAGGGTCTGGATGGCACGCGGGTGCTGACGCATTTCAGCACGACCAAAGACCCGGCCAGCCCCTATGCGGCGACGTATAACTCGATTGCCAACCCGGAAGAGACCATCGGCACGTGGATCAATTTCCAGCAGAAAGCCATTCAGAATGACCTGCTGATGGCGTTTGGCTATGGGGATGGCGGCGGCGGCCCCACCCGCGAGATGCTCGAAAATCTGCGGGAAATGGCGAAGTTCCCGTCGACGCCGCAGACCCGGCAGCGCCCGGTAGGCGATTTCTTCCGTGATCTGGAAGCGAATTCCGGGGGTCTGCTGCCAACCTGGAATGGGGAACTGTATCTGGAACTGCACCGGGGAACATATACCACGCAGTCACGCAACAAGCGCGCCAATCGCAAGAGCGAGTTTTTGCTGCACGATGCTGAATTTGTGGCGGCGCTGGCCGCGCTGGTGGACAGCGGTTACGAATATCCCAAAGCGACTCTGAACAAAGCCTGGGAACTGGTGTGCCTGAACCAGTTCCACGACATTATCCCCGGCAGCAGTATTCACGCGGTTTATATCGATTCGCAGCAGCAGTATGCGGAAATTCGCCAGATGGCCGAGCAGGTGCGCGGCTCTGCGCTGGACGCGATCACAGGCAAACTGGCCGGGGATGTGGTGGTGGTGAACCCGACCTCGTTCGCGCGCAGTGATCTGGCGTTTTATCCCCACGCGATGGGTGAAGGCCGACAGCTGCGCTCCACCGGCGGACATCTGGTTCTGACACAGGGCACGGAAGGTGGCGCGTGGATCGCGGCGGGGGAACTCGCGCCGTTCAGCGCCACTGCGCTGTCAATCGTTTCGGGCGTTGAGCCGGTTACGGAGACCAGGCTGAGTGTTTCCCGAACGCATCTGGAAAACCATCATCTGCGCGTGGAACTTAACGCCGGGGGCGACATCACGCGCATTTATGACAAGGACAACCAGCGGGAGGTGCTGCCGCCGGGGAGCATCGCCAACCAGCTTCAGGCGTTTGAAGATCGCCCGATGAACTGGGACGCCTGGGACATCGACATTTTCTACGATGACAAAATGTGGCTGAGTGGTCCGGCGGAATCTGTCGAGGTGGTTGAGGCTGGCCCGCTGCGCGCCACGCTGGAAATCAGACGGCATGTGCTGAACAGCCCGATCATCCAGCGCGTTTCACTGGCCTACAACAGCGCCCGGCTGGACTTTGAAAGCTGGATCGACTGGCGTGAACGGCACGTACTGCTTAAGGTGGCTTTTCCGGTGGATGTGCTGACGCCGGCGGCGACCTATGAAATTCAATGGGGGAATGTGGAGCGGCCCACGCATCGTAACACCAGTTGGGATTGGGCGCGTTTTGAAACGGCAGCTCAGAAATGGGTCGATCTGAGCGAGGGCGATTATGGGGTCAGCTTGCTGAATGACTGCAAGTACGGCCATGATGTGCAGGGGAATGTGATGCGGATCAGCCTGCTGCGCGCACCGACCATGCCCGACCCGGAAGCGGACCAGGGCGAACATCACTTCGCTTACAGCCTGCTGCCGCACGCGGGCCGCTGGAATGAACAGACGATTGCGGCGGCTTACGCCCTGAATGACCCGCTCATTGGGGTTGCTGGCAAGGGGACTGGAGCGCACCACACGAATGCTGCGGATGGCCTGGTCGCTGCCGGACAACCCAATATGGTCATTGAAACGATCAAGCAGGCCGAGGACGGCAGCGGAATCATCGTGCGGATGTACGAGAGCCTGCGGCGGCGCGGGCCGGTTACGCTCCATACGGGCTTTGATCTGAAGGAAGTCTGGCAGACGAATCTGATTGAAGAAAATCAGGGTCAGGTCGAATTTTCAGGTCGCACTATTTCGTTTACGGTTCGGCCCTACGAGATCGTGACTCTGCGGTTGATCCCTGCCTGAAGATCGTGAACACGGGGCGTGGCGAACCGCGCCCCGGTCTGAACTCACCAGCTTCGCAGGGGCGGCAGGATGATGATGGATGCCGCCAGGTCTTTCAACTGGTCGCGGGTGGACATGTGCGGCGGCAGCACCGCATGGATGCGGATATGCTGTTCAGCGACCCGCAGCACCAGATCATGTCTTGGAAAGCCTGTGTAACCGTCGGTCAGGATAAGCGCCCGATGGATACGGGGTTTGGCGTCAATCGCATGGCGCAGCACACAGTTGATGTCTGTGCCACCTGTGCTGCGCAGGCGGGCGACTCTGAGTTCTTCCAGCGGCATGGGCGCGACGATGTTCGAAAACTGGAAGATTTCGGCCTGTCCGCTGCGTACATAAGGCAGCAGCAGGTCCAGCAGGTGTGGCAGGACGTGCGTCATGGAACCGGATACATCCAGATAGACGTGCGCTCTGGTAGGGGTATCCGGGGTGCGTGCCCGCATCTGCCCATGCTGGTTCCACAGGACGCCATCCACGCCCAGTTTTTTGCGCGCGGCGATCATCCGATCATGCGGGTTTGGCAGCACGCCGGTTCCGCTCATACTGATGACCGGCATCCGTGTTTTACGCTGCTTCGCGCCGGGGTGCGGCCCCAGACAGCGCCGCAGCGTGTGGGCAAAGGCACGGCGGGCATTTTCGGAGACGGAGCGCAGGACGGTCTGCTGTCCGGCTTTGCCATTCCCCATACCGCGCCCGACCACTGGCATATCCGGCCACGCCTCGACCATGCGGTCAATCAACTCCCGAAAGACCGGGTCGTTGAGGGCCTCCTGTTCGCTGTCTGGCGTGTCATGATCCCCCAGCAAAACGGGCATCACATAGATGACTTTTTCCAGCCCGGCGCGGCGCAGCAGGCTGAGAATTTCTTCGTAGAGTGGATCGGCGCTGGTTTGCTGGCCCGCTGGCGGATACAGCCTTTTCAGAAGGTCTATCGTACCCGGCGGAAAATGGTCTTCCGGTGGATAAACCGGATTCTGCGGCCAACCTTCTGGCGGACGCAGCAAAAGGCCGGGGAAAATATTGGCAGGATTGAGGGCCTCGAAAAAGCCGCGAAATTCCGGGGCGGAAAACTGGCGGGCCAGCCCGGCGTTAATGATGGCGTCGAAGGCGATGTTGTGCAGCGCGGTGACACGCGGGTACAGGCGGGTGTGCGCCAGGATAATGTGCCAGAGTTCGTGCATGACCAGCAGGAAGAGATGTTCGTCGCGCTGGCAGTATCTGGCGGCGAAGTCCGGGTTGATGAGCATATGAGGCCGGTGGATACTCGACGGCAGCAGTTGGCACAGCCTGGCTCGATTTGATCCCTGCCAGCCGGCAGAGCGTTTCCATCTCGAAGGTGGCCGCCGGCAGGCAGTTGATCAACCGGGCGACCAGATGCGCGCCGCTGTTAGTGCGGTTTATTTTGAATGGGCGCGATGTTTTATTGACCATTATGTGTCCGCAGCCTCGTCATCTTCCGGCGTTTCGGGCGGTAGCTGCACGGCTTCTTCAAAATAACCGCTGGTC
>CAZKIB010000183.1:6074-10192 GCA_964552425.1 uncultured Anaerolineaceae bacterium
TCTGCACCAGCCGGACCAGGCGCGGGTCGTCGGAGATCAGGGCGCGTTCCAGGTAGATTTTGTCAAAAGCCAGCGGCGCGCGCGGCTGGAGCAGGTTTTCGCGGGTGCGGGCCAGCACGTTCATTACCAGCAGCGGATCGAAAGCGCGTAAAAAGAGGGGGCGTGAAGCGCGCAGGCGAGCGCTGGCGAGAATAACCTCGCGTGTGGTCGGCTTCCAGTTGTAAACCAGCATCGCGCCCTTGAGTTCATAACCGGCCCAGACTTCATCCAGTGTATGGCGCAGTTTGTCCAACGCTTTTGCGTCCTGTTCGATAATCTGCATAACCGCTTCATAACTGCCGCCGCTGTCGGCCCCGTCGTCACCCATCAGGTAATTGAGTGAACCCCCCAGCCCTTCGAGCGAGAAACACACGATGGTATCCGACAGCGGGAGGGTTTCGTAGGTCAGCGCGTTTGTGCCAAAGGGGCTGCGATTCGTGTTCGAAGCAAAGCGCGAGGTGCTGCCCGGCAGCGGCGCGGGGGGCGGGGGTGGAGGGGCTGGCTGCGGATTGCGGTTGACGCGCGACAGCAGATTGCCAGAGGGCGCTGGATTCGGTTTCTGTACGGGGATTTGTGGGTTGGTCATGTCGTCACCTCCTGAATGCCAAACAGATCCAGATCAGACTGAAAACGCCGGAGGGCCTGATCCCAGTTTTCGTTGGCCCACAACTGCGGAAACCCGGCCAGGATATAGTTGCGCTCCAGTGTGGCGCGTCGTGTGGTCAGATCGCGCGGCATGTTGAGCCAGTTGGCAACGCCGTTCCAGGCGGCCTGGGCAGCGGCGGGGTTTATGTCTGCCGTGAGTCCGCGCGGCTCCAGGACACGCCGGGCAAGCTGGGCCAGCGGCTCCCAGGCGGCAGAGGTGAGATTGCGGCGGTTACAGAAGGCCAGAAAGACAGCGACTGCCAGCCCGATGCGGCGCGCCTCGGAGGTCTGATCGCCGAGCATCTGGGTAATCAGCCGGGAGATTTTCTGGTCGTCCAGGTCAAGCTGGTCGGCCAGCAGCACGCGCTGCACCGGGTCTGGTTCGACAAAGACCTGGCGCATCTCGTCGTCTTTGTCCAGCATCGAAATTTCCCACGCCTGCCGGTGCGCAGAGACCACGTTGGCGGGTGAGGGTGGGACTTCGGAGGCATTCTCCGGCAGACCATAAATGAGCGCCATTTCGGCACTGTAATCCAGTTCCGCGTCTTCGCCTTCCAGCACCATACGGGCGGCATGAATGGCAACGATGTTGCGCGCCAGCATCCGCACGCGGCAGTTTGGCTTTTTCCAGCAGTTCCACCATGTACAGCACGTAGTCCGCCAGCCAGTCCGCCAGTTCGTCTTCCAGCAGGGGGATATAAGCCGCGCACTGTTCCATGCTCTCTGTAAGCATGTGGGCGATCAGCGTGCTGTCAGGATCGTCCTGCGTGTAAACCGCCTCGTCTTTCCAGTCGATGATGTGGCGGCGGTCATGCTCGCTCATCTCGCCCCAGGTCGGAACCTTGACGATGAACGGAAAGCGATCTGCCAGCGCGGGATCAAGTGGTTCGGACCCAATGTAGTGCTGGCCGAGATGATCTGCTGGATCATCTGGCGCGGGCGGATTCATCGCGGCCCAGCGGTGCTTCAGCTTTTCCAGCCGGATGCCGGTGACACGCCGTTCGTGAATGATGGGAAACAACTTATTCTGAAGGTCGGACCTGCACCGGGAAATTTCGTCAAAAAAGACAAACTCAGCGTCCCAGATTGCGCCGGGCGTGGTGACAAAATGCAGGGATTCTCCATCTTCATCCGGCAGAGGAATACCTACCAGATCATCATAATTGATAAGGGAGGCGTTGTAATGCCGCCATGCCAGCCCAAGCGCATCAGCGAGGCGCTCGACCAGCAGCGATTTGGCTGTGCCATGCGGCCCGACCAGCATGAGCGGGGACTGTGTGGTGAGGGCAGCCAGAATCACCGGGTCCAGATGCTGCCAGCCCTGAACCCCCAACGAACGGATAATTTCCACGCGAGCCGGTGGCAGGTTAATCATGACGGTTTATCCTGAGCACTCGCGGGCTGCTGACTGATCGGGAGCGCATAACCGAGAATCGTTCCGGGTATTTCTGTGGAAATGGCCTGACCATCTTCTTCAACCTCCTCTCGTATTCAGGAGAGTAGCACGTTCCAACGGCGCGCATTACCCCTGAAATCGGGGGTAGTGGAAACAGGATCAACGGCGCGCCGACTCCCTGAATGGTGTTCTGATTACTGTATGTCAGGTGACAGCCACTTCTGCGGAATTCTCATAATGGGGTTTGAACGCACCCAAATAAAAAGCCCCGCTGTGAGGGCGGGACTTCGATAGGAGAGGGCTGAGGCGCGGCGGTTCAGCGGGCGTTTTCGTAGGCCGATTCCAGATAAAGGTCCATGAGGTATTCAGGATAGCCGATGGCGGTGAGGTTGGCCCGGCAGTCGTCGATGTTTGCGCCATGTTCCCGCCAGTAGCTGACCCGTTTGATGAGCGTCTCGACTCGTTCTCGCGGGGTGATAATCCAGGTGTCTTTAGGCACAAAGCCGAAGTAAATGACGCGCATTTCGTCGATCAGGTTGCGGCTTTTGAGGTAGGGCGCGATCAAAATGGAATCACGTGCGCCGTGCTGCGCCAGATATTCCGATACGAACTTGGCTGTGCCGCCCAGGTCGACCAGGTCTTCCACAACGCCGACAATCTGGTTGCGCACGTCGAGGGTGACATCCTGTATGACGATGGGTTTTTCGAGCGGCTGGCCCGGCCCGGCATAGTACTTCACGCCGAGCGTGCCGAATTCGACAGAGGGCAGGCGTTTGTTGGGGTGATAGGCCAGATGGTCATGGAGCAGCACACCGGGCAGCAGCGCGCCCATCGTAATCATGACGGCTTTGGTAATCTGTTCGCCAGTGGCGATGTGTTCCATCTGATAATCGTAGACCTGACGCGCCAGGTCGGCGACCATCATGGACTCGACCTGATCGGGAATGTAAAGAAATTTCAGATCGTCAAAATCAATGCTCGTGCCTTCGGGCTGTCGCCAGAAATCAATGTCGATCTGGTCATCCAGCACGCGTAGTTGTTTTAAGTAATGGGACATGCCACAAATCCTCGATTTTAATCAAAACCAGTTGATTCTAACGGGTGTGGGGGGCGTGTCTACGGCCAATTTCATACCCGTCTTATCATAACATTGAATACCGCTGGCATAGCTTGAGAGCGACCATCCGGGCCGAAAATTCCTGAACAATTCACAAGCTGAATCGATGCTGTCCGTCAGCTCTGACGCGGCTCTACAAACTGCTGACGGCGGTAGATTTCATCCGGGCGCTTGTAGATGTGGAAAATATCGGCTTCGGACATGGGGACTGGTTCGCCAACGGCACAGGCCCCGGCAAAAATCTCGGCGGCTTTGACCGCCATCGCCGTGATGTTCATGGCTTCGGCGGGTGTCTGCGCCAGCGCGATAAGGCCGTGATTTGCCAGCAGGATGACTCTGGGTGACTCACCGTACTGGTCCGTGTAACGCCGGACTTCCGTTCGGATGGCGCGGGCCAGCGGCAGGCCGGGGTCCACGTAGGGCACGAAGGCGGACTGCGGCCCGCACAGGACCACTTCGTCAGGAAACAGGCGGCTGCGCGCAAACTGTTCTGCGCGGGTGCTGCACAGCAGACGGTTGACGGCAACCGGGTGCGTATGGGTGATGATCTGAGCGCCGGTTTCGGCCAGCAGCATGGCATGAAAGGTGACTTCGACAGATGGCCGCAGCGACGAGTCCGGGTCTACTCTGGCGGACTGCATGACCTGTTCGATGACAGCCGGATTATCAGGCGAGAAGTCCAGCAGATTCAGGACAGGGTCCATTTGAACCGCGACAAAGCCGCCCGCTTCGATGGACTGCATCTGCTGGCCGCTGGCTTTGATCCAGAATGTATCATGATCGGCCCGCTGCGAGGTGTTACCTTCGCCGATAATCACATAATTCAGGTGCGGCTGGCCCAGGAAGCGTGTCAGTTCCACGAGCGAAGGCGGGGTCATGATGCGCTTTCCACATAACCGACAAAACGCTCGTAGGCCGCCT
>CAZKIB010000183.1:10234-13683 GCA_964552425.1 uncultured Anaerolineaceae bacterium
CATGGTCCGCCGGAGAATTTCGCGGGCCTGGGCGATATTATCCAGTTCGCCGAGTGTGATGAACTGGACGATAGCGTTGCCGAGCGCGGTGGCTTCCACCGGGCCGGCGATCACCACGCGCCCGGTAGCATCGGCAGTCATCTGGTTGAGCAGGCGGTTTTGTGACCCGCCGCCAATGATGTGCAGCCGGTCCACGTTGCGCCCGGTCAGACTGACCAGTTTTTCCAGCGCATAACGGTATTTGAGGGCGAGGCTTTCGTACACGGCGCGCATCATCTGACCAGTGGTTTCGGGCTGCGGCTGGCCGGTGCGCTGGCAGAATTCACGGATGCGCGCGGGCATATCGCCGGGGGGCAGAAAGGCCGGATCGTCAGGATCAATCAGGCTGCGAAAGGGAGCCGATTGGTTGGCTTCATGGGTCAGCAGGTCATAACTGTATTCATGGCCCTGCTGCTGCCAGGTCGCCCGGCACTGCTGGGCCAGCCACAGGCCCATGACGTTTTTGAGCAGGCGGAATGTGCCATATGCGCCGCCTTCATTGGTGACATTGGCGGCGTAGGCGGCATCATTGATGACTGGCTCATGGACTTCCAGACCGATCAGGCTCCAGGTTCCGCTGCTGAGATAGGCGAAATCCGGCGTGGTGGTGGGCACACCAACCACCGCGCTGCCGGTATCGTGGCAGGCCGGGGCGATGACCGGGATGCCGCGATAGTCCCCGATGGGTGTACCGGGCTGCACAATGGGGGGGAAGATGTGCTGCGGAACCCCCAGCGTGTTCAGCGTTTCAAAGTCCCAGTCCCCGGTGCGGGGGTTGTACGCCTGAAAGGTGCTGATGTGTGAAAACTCGGCGGATTTTGCGCCGCTCAACCAGTAATTGAACAGGTCGGGGATAGGCAGCAGGGTCGCAGCCGAATCCAGCAGCGGGGATTGATGCTTCACCAGACTGGCAAGCTGGTAGAGCGAATTGATGACCATGAACTGAATGCCTGTGCGTTCGAACACGATGCGGCGCGGCACACGCTCGAACACCCAGTCCATCATACCGTCCGTGCGCCTGTCGCGGTAATGGACCGGGTTTGCCAGCAGTTGGCCGTCACGGTCCAGCAGCGCAAAATCCACGCCCCAGGTATCTACCCCGATTCCGGCGATGCCGGTTCCGGCGGCATGAATGCCGGTAGTGATTTCGTGCCACAGGCGCAGCACATCCCAGTGCAGCGTGCCCCGCACCTGTACGGGGATGTTGGGGAAACGGTGGATTTCTTCAAAGTGAAACTGGCTGCCATCGAAACCGACGCGGATGACGCGGCCTGACTCGGCTCCCAGATCAACCGCAAGCACATCTTTGGTGGTCATAAACAACTCTCTTCTAAGTGTTCGCAAACGGAATGATATGCACCTGAACGCCGATTTGCCGGAACTGCTCGACCAGATCAGCAGGGGCGTTGGCTGTCGTAATCACACGCTCAATCTGGCGCGCCGGCAGCACTGTATAGGGGGCGGTCTGGCCCCATTTGCTGCCATCAATGACCACTACAGGTGCAAGGCAGCGTCCGATCATGGCCTGTTTCATGGCGATTTCATCCGGGTCAAGGTCACTCATACCCCCCTGCAAAGATAACCCACCTGCGCCGAAAAATCCCATATTGAGATTCACGTCTGGCAGACCTTCCGGCTGACCGACGATGGACAGGGTCTCTTTTTTAAGGCGGCCCCCTGGCAGAAAGATTTCGATGCCGGGGCGGTTGGCAAAACTCTGGGCTACCGCCAGATTATTGGTGACGATGGTGAGCTTTTTGAGGTGTTTGAGATGTGGCACGAGCGCATAAGCGGTGGTGCTGGCGTCTAGCGCGATGCTGTAGCCTTCCTTGACCATGGCCGCCGCCGCCGCGCCGATGGCCGCTTTGGCGTAACGACTGCGCGTGCTGCGCAGATCGAAGGACAGTTCAGAAGGCGGTTCCATGGTGAGGTGCTTGCTGACCGCGCCGCCATAGGTACGTTCCAGAAAGCCATCTTCTTCCAGCGCCCGCAGGTCGTGCCGGATGGTCACGGCGCTGACCTGCATTTCTTCGCTCAGGTTTTTCACAAAGACGCGCCCGTCAGCTTTCAGCTTATCGACAATGGCGCGGCGGCGTTCGGTGACAAACATTGACATGACTTTCGCAAAGCGCTAATCTGAAAGACAATGAAACCAATCGAACTTTCATTGTACATAATTTTGCGCAAGGATAAAACGGCATGAATTACCAGAAAGATTATGAGCATCTGGCCGAGCGCCTGAGCAATCAGGGCATCAACGTCGAACAGGTTATCACGCAGCTCAAACAGCAGCATATCGAAACACCTTCGTGGGGCTATGGTAACAGCGGCACACGCTTTAAGGTGTTTTCGTGGCCGGGCGCAGCGCGCAATATCCACGAAAAGCTGGCCGACGCGGGTTATATTCACCAGCTTACGGGCGTTGCCCCCACAGTGGCGCTGCATATCCCCTGGGATAAAACGGATGACTGGCCGGGACTGGCGCAGTACGCGCAGGAACAGGGTGTCGGCATCGGCGCGATCAACCCGAATGTGTTTCAGGATGACCAGTATAAGCTCGGCAGCATCACCAACCCGTCGCCCTCGGTGCGTGAGGAGGCGGTGGCGCACATGGTGGAATGCTGCGAAATTATGGCAAAGACGGGCAGCAAACTTTTAAGTCTGTGGTTTGCCGACGGCACGAATTACGCTGGACAGGACAGCGTGCGGGGCCGTAAAAAGCGCATGGAAGAAGCGCTGGCGGAGACATATAAGCATCTGCCGGCCGGTGGGCGCATGTTGATCGAATATAAATTTTTCGAGCCGGGTTTTTATCACACCGATCTGTCCGACTGGGGCACGGCCTATGCTACCGCGCTGAAACTGGGGCCGCAGGCGGAGGTGCTGGTCGATACGGGGCATCATGCGCAGGGGACGAATATCGCGCATATCGTGGCATTTCTGCTGGATGAAGGCCGGTTGGGCGGGTTCCATTTTAACGCGCGCAAATATGCCGATGATGACCTGATCGTCGGGACGACCAACCCGTTTGAACTGTTCGAGATTTTCACCGAACTGGTGAGCGCCGGCGACCTGGCGAAAAACGTGGCCTACATGATCGACCAGAGCCACAATATTGAGCCGAAGCTGGAAGCCATGCTGGTCAGTGTGCTGAACTGCCAGACGGCCTACGCCAAAGCGCTGATTGTGGACTATAACGAACTGGCAGATCGCCAGTTGATGGGCGATGTGCTGGGGGCGCACCGCGTGCTGGTGGATGCTTTTGAGACGGATGTGCGGCCTTTGCTGGCGCAGGCCCGACTGGAGATGGGCATCGACCCGGACCCGCTGGCGGCGTATCGCAAGGATGATTATGCCACGCGGGTCGCTCAGGAACGTGGCACAGTGGATGCCAGCGGCAGCGGTTATCC
>CAZKIB010000184.1:0-13507 GCA_964552425.1 uncultured Anaerolineaceae bacterium
GGTTGTCATCCGACAACCTTACCAGAACCAATTTAAATGTCAACAGAGCCTAGCGGTTCCTGCTGAACAGGCGGTGACAGCCGGGCCTGTCTCGCTCAGGGTGAAAAGCCGAAGCCCATCCACGCCGGTCTTCATCAGGTGCGTCTATCGGTTGTATTCCAGATCAGAGGCGTTTTGCCGCCAGCAGAAACAACAGGGGAATCCTTGCTCAAAGCCGCAGCAGCAAGGTGAGATTATGAATGCCTGGTTACGTTAGCGGTGCTATGAACCCCCAAATAACCAAAGTGAACCTTTGGCCCCTCGCAATGTAATTCAAAACTTCGCTCATTATGTGGAATTAACAGCCTATCCTCAGCGCTCTGCCTTAGAGCCGCTTTTGACCGAACGCAAGGTTTAGCTTTTGCGGTAGACGGAGGTGTGTAGTCTCTGCCACCCCCGCCCACCGAAAAGCCCGCTGTGAGGACAGCGACTCGCATCTACACTCTAACACACAAGCGCGAGTCTGTGTTTTCCAGCGGCAAATCGTTCGGTTTTTGAGTCTACGAGGATAGAACCATGACTCGCGCATTTGTGCTCACCAATCATAAAGGGGGTGTGGGGAAGTCCACATCCGCCACCAATATCGCGCTCGGCATCACCGGACTATTGCGTCAGGTCGGTGCGAAGAATCCGCGTGTGCTGTTAATCGACACCGACAGCCAGTCACACGCCACACTCGTTACCACTGGCCGGGATGATTTCGACACCACCAACAGCCTGTACCGTGTACTCATGGCAGATCGCCAAATCGCGCCGCAGGTGTTGGCTGATGTCATCGTCCAATCACATTGGGATGAGAACCTGCACGTACTGCCTGCCTCTCCCCTGCTGGAGCAAGCCGAGCGTGAATTGCAGGGGACTGCCGGCTCACCCTACCGCCTCGTTGATCCCCTTTCGAAGATCGCCCCTCACTATGCTGCTATCGTCATTGATACGCGCCCCTCATTTTCCCTGATGACGGAGATGGCGCTCGTCGCCGCGACAGATGCGATTGTGCCGGTGGAGCCGCGCTACCTCGAAACCGTCGGTCTGATGAGCGTCATTGGCAAAATAAACGACATCCGCGATGGTTGGCGCATTCAGAATTTGCGCGTAAGCGGCATCCTGGTTACGAAGATGGACAAGCGTGTGCGCGGCCATCACAACATGCTCAATGAGTTGAAGGCACATCCCACGCTCGGCAAACTGCTATGCGGCATCATCCCCATGAATGAGGCTGTATCCTACGCCCATCGCCATCACAAGAGCATCTTCATGCAAGACCCGAAAGCACCTGCCAGTCGTGCCTATGCCCATCTGGTCGGGCGACTGGTCAAGCAGGTGGGAGGTGCGTAATGGCGAAGAAGAACGACACTGACAAACTGAGTGAACTGCTGGCATCGTTCAACGGCGATCTGTTGGGGGATGACCTCCCCCAGCAGTTCAACGACAACGCGATCAAAGTTGAGCGTATTCTGCTCGACCTGGTGCGACCTGATCCCATCCAGCCACGCCGCGTACTGCCGGAAAAGATACATCACGATTTCCATGAGAGCCGCCTCACGCCATCGCAGGCGTTGCGCGAGATGGTGCAGATCGCGCAGGTAGCGGCGCGTCAGCGAGGTCATCCCTTTGCCAACCTGCTGGAGCTGCTGCCCGATCCGGATCGTGATGAATCTGACACGAAACTCACGCCAGAGGAAGAACTCCTGCGGGAGCTGGTCAATCTGGCCGTGACCATCCGCGACGATGGACAGGTCAACCCAATTACAGTGGTCGATGTATCGCAGGGAGCAACGCGCCTGTATCGCATTGAGACGGGCGAACGGCGTTACTGGGCGGCGTGGCTGTTACGGGATTTCCTGCCCGGTTATGAAAGCGACGGCATGATCGACTGCATCGTCGTCCCGGCAGATCGTTCGTCTGTGTTCCGGCAGGCGAAGGAGAACACCGCCCGTAAAGGCTTATCAGCAATTGCGATGGCGCGTCAGGCCGCTTTGCTTCTGCTAACGGTCAATGGTTATGAGATTCCCAACTATGCGGTGACAAACGACTTCTATCGTCAGGCACTGGAACTTCGCATCCCGCGTGGTGCAGGCGAAGGCATTTACTCCGCCATGGGTGGGATTGGGAAAATGCGGTTCAGTCAGTTTAAATCGCTGCTGGATTTATCAGATGAGGCAATTAACATCGCAGATCGCCATAGCATTGATGAGGGTATCCTTCGCTATGTTCTTGTTCTTCCAGCAGAAGATCAAGCAGAAATGCTGCAACAGGTCGTTCGATTAAATTTGACAGTGAAGCAAGTTCAGCAGATATGTGAGCAGAGTTTCTCCGAAAACACCGATACCGATAAAGTGCCGTCAACAACTGTAAAGCTCATTCGCTCTATGTTCAAAGAGCTTGACAAGCAGACACCTATGGATTTTGCGCGAGCAGCGTATGAGGAAAGAGGTGATCTTCATATGGCACGTGCCTATCTGAAGCGTCTTGAACAATTTGCTCGTGAGGTATTAGAGCATCTACCAGAAGGAGATAGGTAAACATGAGTTTACTTATAGAGGAGGCAATTTGATGGCACGCAGTCCTCCACAGAAATTGAAAACCCACCGCTAACTGGCGCAGGTGGGCTGGGCGAAGATGATACAGTTTCGATCTGGACAATCAAACTGTATCACAGACCCCCGTCTCCTGCAATCGAATTTCGTCGTTTTTGTCATGAAATTTGCGTGACCTTAGCTTAACGTCGCCTGGAGACAAGCTATCATGAGCATTGATTTAGACCATATCCGTTCTCGTAATCCCATTGAGGACGTTGTAGCAGAGAAGTTCAATCTGAAGAAATCCGGCTCACGCTTTATCGGCGTGGAGCATGACAGCCTGGTCATCGTCCCGCAATCGGGTATGTATTTCTGGAATTCACGCGGCGAACATGGGGACGTGTTCGACTTCGCCGGGCGCTATTTGTTGCCCTACGGCGACGGCTGGAATAATCGGGATGCGACACAATTCATGGAAGCTGTACGGTATCTCGCCCGTCGTGCTGGAATCAACATTGAGCGCGGAACAGATTTCCGTCAGACGGCAGCATGGGCTGAACGCCAGCTTGTCCAGCGCCTGCATGAGGCACTGTTGAACACATCGCCTGCCCTGTCCTACGCAACAAAGGAACGCGGCTGGAACATGCAGACTGTACGGTTGGCAAAACTCGGCTTCATGCCGTCCGACAAGCGTCCGCTACTGGATGGGCTGAACCTGACTGACAGTTGGCGCAGTGTCATACACAAGTTTCCGGCGGGGATGCTGGTCTATATCCATCTGCAAAAAGGCCGTCTGACCTACCTCAGTGGTCGCAGTATCGAGGGTAAGAAGCACTACAATCCGCCGCGTGACATCGCTGGGGAAAAACAGCCGTACTTCAATCACTGCTATAGTGAGGATTCAGGTCAGGTTGTCATCGTCGAAGGTCAGGCGGATGCCATCACCTTTGGCGAGTGGGGTGTGCCAGCGGTGGCGATTGCTGGTATGAGTGTCAGCGATGAGTTGCTGATGCGGCTAAAACGACATGAACGGGTTTTCATCGCACTGGATAACACCGACGATGCCAACGCGCAGAGCCGCGCTATCGCGCAGGCGCTCGGTGGACGGGCGTATCTGCCGCAGTTCCCCGCCAGCGTGAAGGATGCCAATATCTGGTTGGCAAGGGACAGAGCTACATCGGACGATGCCGCCGATCTGCTCAACAAGGCGCAGAACTGGCTGCTGGCCGAGGTCAATCGTGTCGCCAATCTCATAGGATTAGCGCGTGAGGATGCCATCCGGGACTTGTTCAAGCACGCTGGTGATCTGGACACATTCACCGCAGCGCAGTTCAAAGAGGCGATGAACCGGATTGGTGTAAAGGCGCGGGTCTTCAATGAGATGCTCAAAGCCTCAACGCCAGACGGGATTCAGGATGAAGGAGATGAGATGTCCGAAGTATTCGACGATAGCATCCCGGTGCTGTCACCGGCGCAGGGTTTCCGCGATGACCTGGCACTGGTCACTGTATCCCTGCTGGAGCGCACGAAGAAGAACCGTCTGAACATCCAGCCCTATCTGGTGACCAGCAGCCGCGAACTGAAGCGCGTGACCGATGAGCAGATCATCAGCGTGGATGGCAAAGAGATTGCTTTGCGCGTCATGCCCGAAGGCTCGGAGTTTCTGCAACGCTGGCGTTACAGTGACATCCGCCGCTTTTTGGACGGTGAAACGGTGAACTCCGGCGAGGTCTTCACCACCATTCACAATCTGTTCAAACAGTATATCGATTTCCGCTCAGAGATCGAGAGCCGGATATTGACACTATGGGTGGTTGGCACGTATTTCTATCAGATGTTCCCGGCTTATCCGTATCTGGCGCTGAATGGCCCGAAGAACAGCGGCAAATCAACCGTGCTGCGTGTGCTTCAGCCATTGGCGTTCAACATGATCTCGACTTCTGACCCGACCGGTGCGAGTATGTTCCGGTTGATTCACTACACCTCCTGTACTGTCGGCATTGACGAAGCTGAGCGTTATCACAACCCGCGCGATCCCGGAATGCAGCAGATACGGCAGCTTCTCAACAGCGGCTACAAGCAGGGGATGCCCGCTATCCGTATCACCGGCGATGACATGAAACCCCAGGCGTTCGACGTGTATTCACCGAAGATTCTAGCGGCGATCATGGGGTTAGAGGACATCCTCGCCAGCCGTTGTATCGCCATCCCCATGCGGCGCACCGACAAACGAATGCCCGCTTTCCCACCGGATTCTGACGGCGCAGGCATCCGTCACCAGCTCTACACGCTGGCGCTGACGCACTTCAAGGTGATCCAGAGTAACTACTTCCAGCGCCCGGAACTGCACAAGCTCCATAATCGTTCCAGTGAGCTATGGTCGCCACTGGTGGCGCTGGCGGCGTTCTTTGAAGAAGAGGGACAGGTTGCTGGTTTGTTGGATGCCATCAGCGAGGCGGCGGAATGGGATGAACAACTATCCGAGGGCAAAGCCCTGTCTGACCGCGAGGAAGCCGTGCTTCAGGCGCTGGAGATCATGACACAAAATGCCGATAGCGCGGTCTGGCTCAAAGCAACTGATCTGCGGGAGCAGGTACGCGACATAATGGGTATCAGCCGGGAGCAAATGGGGCACGCGCAGTGGATCGGGCATGTCCTCAACCGGCTGGCGCTCACCGACCGTAATCGCAAGAAAGCCTACACCGGTGGGCAGATGTATTTGATCGACCGTACAGAGGTTAGCGACATGATGCGGCGCTACGATGTCGCGGCGGTCAGCGGTCAAAATCCAATTGACTCGCCGGAAAACTGACCATACTTGCCATAACTGACCATACTGACCATTTCCTTGGTGTGAAGGGATGGTCAGTTCTTATATAATGACTTGGGTAAAAGACAGAAGATGTATGGAGAAATCTTATGGTTTCACAAGAGTTCCCGATCTCTGTTGTTGAAAAAATCGGCTACTATGTTTACCTCTTGATTGATCCCGAAACAAAAGATGTGTTTTACATTGGCAAAGGCACTGGAAATCGTGTATTTAACCACGCAAATGCAGCGATTGACAATCCAAATCCGGGTGAGAAGTTAGGACGGATACGTAGTATTCATGAGAATGGTTTAGCGGTTGAATACTTGATTCTACGACATGGAATGACTGAAGAATCGGCATTTGAAGTTGAATCGGCTCTCATAGATTATGTGGGTATCGATGCTCTCACCAATAAGGTTCATGGCATGAGTTCTGATGATCGTGGGAAAATGAGTATCGTTGACATAATCGCAAAATATGCCGCCCCCGAAATAGTAATCTCTGAACCTAGTATCCTCATCACAGTCAACAGGCTTTATCGCAAGGGAATGAATGCAGACGAATTATACGAAATCACAAGAGGGAATTGGGTGATTGGTAAGCGACGTGAAAAGATCCGCCATGCTTTTGCAGTCTATAATGGTGTCATTCGCCAAGTATATAGCGTCAAATCCTGGCAACCCGTGTTGAATCGTAATCCAAGCCAGAAAATCTCAAACCGTTGGCGTTTTGATGGTGAGATAGCCGTCGAGTTGCAACACTATGTCGGTGGCAGCGTAACCAAGTACTCCAAAACAGGGGCACAGAATCCCATCCGCTACGTCAACTGCTAACAGTGCTTGTTTTTGAATGGTCAGTTTTGTTCTTTAGGCGGATGCCAGCCCGCTTGCACCCAGCGCCGCCGTGAATTCACCACAGCTTCACGATTCATCCGTAGACGGGCAATTGTTGCCCGGCCAACTCCTGTCAGGCCAGTAACCCGTAAACCATCGTCGCTCCACTGGAAATGGTCGTGCCAGTCCTGAACACGGGGATTGAACAGTGGAGTTTCCCGTTCCGTTTCGGGGTCGATACCGCTCTGGAAATCCAGCTTGAAGCCGTTACAACCCATACATGCCAGACACAGGTTGTCGAGCGTTGTTTCGCCGCCGACAGATTCTGGCACAATGTGGTCGATTTCCATTGATACAACAATCACCTGCTGGGTCTGGCAATATTCACAGCGACCACGCGCCCGATCAGCGACCTCCTGGCGCAAACCCTCCGAAATATAGGCCATTATACGCCGAGCTTGAGCTGCTTCTCGACATTATGCCCGCGCTGTTTGAGCAGCAGCAGCGCCTCCGAACGCAGAAGCATCTGATGATCGACCAGATCAATCAGGCGCTCCATTTCAGCCTTTTCATCCTCGGTGATCTGCCCCTGTTTGCCGAGCGCGATTAGCTCACGAAGGCGAGTATCCTGCGGCCAGGCCAGCCGTTGATGCACTATCGCCCATAACTGTTCATCAGTGTAGTTTTTGAGTTCATCAGGTGAAATTCCCGTATCGGGCAACGCCCCAAAGAGCAGGGTTAATCCATCCGACAATACGGATTCAATCGAGCGATTGCTGGCTTTGGCGATCTGCCGGGCACGCTCGTAAACTTCAGGTGGGATTTGCAGTTCAACTGTTGATTGGCTCATTCATCACATCTTTCAACCCGTTTTCCCTATTGTACTCTGACTTTGAATGGTCAGTATGGTCAGTTGTGGGCAGAATGGTCAGTTTTTTCGATGCACAATTGAATTTCCTCACGGAAACTGGCTGCATCACAGAAAGACGCAAAATCTGGTTTGTCCACAAAATAAATCAGATGCGCCGCACATTTGCAGTCCGAAGCACCGAAGCGCGGAGCGGGCATAACAGCGCCGGGCATCGAGCGCAGAGCATCCGCCCATTGATGTTCATAGCATGTTTCACTGGCGACATACCAGACTTCACAGACCATCCCAGCTTGCCGTAGATAGTCGATGTGCCAGTGGGGTTTCGCCGCAGCAGAGAGATGATGCTTGAGCCGTCCGCGCAGGCCGCCAGCTCCGAACGCGCTCCCGACATAGGCGTAATATCCGGCAGGGAAGTCAAAAACACCGCGCTTACCTATGGTCAGTTGCACGGGTTTGCTCAGACGCAGGATGAGAATGTATGTACCTTTTTCCTGTGGGAAGTCTACTCCGTCCACAACAACTTAATCCGCCGCTCGAATCCGCCGCGTTCGTCGCGGCGCTTTTGCTGTAGGGTGCGGATTGCATCCCTATCCAGGTCGAAAACCACGAGTAGTGCCTCGATCACCTCATACACGTCAGCGAGTTCCTTCACCAGTTCGCCGGGTTCAGCTTCAGCGGCTTCCTGCGCTTCTTCGACCAGCTTCGCCAGCAATGCCTGCCTGTATTCGCTATCCCCCATAGTTTCGGTGGCATAGTCGCGCCCTTCGGAGGCGATAATCTCCGGGATGCGGTCGCGGACGAGTTTGTTGTGGGTTGTATGCTGGCTCATTCGACTTCCTCATAATAGGCTTCAATCCGCCGCAGAGCGATTTCCTTGAGTTCGACCAGATCAGCGGCGGTCATCTGTGACCATAGCGCCGGCTTAATCCACACATAGTCATCATCCACAGAGATGAACTCATCCATCAATTCCAGCGGATACCGCGCCAGAATCTGCCAGATTTGTGCGTCGGCTACCTCATCCGGGTTGATGAGTGGAGATGGATAGCGGTCGCGTGCTTTTTCGGCTGGCAATCCATAACTCTGGCGATTCAGATAGAAAGCATGGAAGCTGCGAATCAGCAAGGCATGACTGGCTTTTCCGTGTTGGTCGATGGCATCCAGCAGTGCCAGCACCATGACCGCCTTATAGGAAAAGGTCATTTGCGTGGTGGATAGATAATCTTTGAACGCATGGATTGTCATTGATCAACTCGAAAATACATACTTCCGATGCCATTCCAATGCCAGCGGATGCGGGTAAAGCGGCGCTTCGGCGGGCAACCTGATTTCGCTACCACGCAAGTCAGCCAGATAACCGGGAGCAATATCGCCAGCTTTTAACTGTGGTGAAAGCTGGATACGGTAGGAATCGGCTCGTATTGTTATCAGACCACGATCAAAAACCCAGTGACATGATTGGCACAACGATAGTCCATTGCGCGGATCATCGTTGTGGCTCTGATGATGCGGAATGATATGCGCCGCAACTACAATGCTGTATCCCTCACGATTGATGATGCGAATTCCGCATGTAGCACAGGTGTGATTGTATGTTGCCACTACAATCCGGCGAAATCCCTGCGTGCGTGATGGTTTTTCCTCATCTTCTGGTTTGACAAGCTGGAAGTTACTGGTTTTTACCTCCTGCTCAAGCTGCCGCTCGTAGAGATAGCTATCGAAGTTCACAACACTTTGGTCCAACACGGGCGTGTGCAGCACCGGGGCGAAATATGTCTCGACCAGGACACATCGCAATTCATGACGCGCATCATCACTCTGGAGCAGGTGAAACAGATCATCGTCCAGACGTGCCCCCAGCGTATTCTCCTGAAGCTTGCTGATGGAGCGCAATGCGACACCTGCCTCAACGATTGTTTCCTTGCCCGGTCGCGGTACCAGATGCCAGAAGCCATCGCTCTGCAGGTGATAAAATGGTAATGCCAGATCACCCATGCGGCGTTCTGGCGGCATCACTGGACGGATGAGACTCCAGTACTATGCAAAAAGCTCGCCAAGTTCTGGCGTGATTTCGATCAGATTCTTGGTGATTTTTTCTTCGGCAATCAGGTCGATGACTGCCAACAATAAGATTGGCTTATACGGCGCACAATGGTTGGTTTCAGCAGGCCACTGATTGCGGTTCTTCTGAAGGTTGAGGGAGCAGAAAGCCTTGGAGTACCGCACAAGAAACCTTACACAATCCAACACCGTTATCTGGACATAAATCTGGATAAAGTATAGACCGTTTCACACAAAATCGCTGATGGCAGCCGAGATTTTGCAGAGTTTACCGAGAAACGTACAATTGATTTGTCGTAGACGATAGAGATAAAGGCAGTTAAATGTTCGAAAAGGGGAAGATTTATAATCGCCGAGATGATCTTCACAAAAACTACGGTGGTCAAATGCAAGGTGGCATTAGCACACCTTCAAATCACGATTTCATTATGTTGTTCACAAGCACGACTGGTGAGCAGTATGGTTATAGCGATGGCTGGACAGAGGAAGGTTACTTATACACTGGTGAAGGTCAAGAGGGGGATATGTCCTTTGTTCGCGGGAATCTCGCAATCCGAAATCATGAAGAAACTGGCAAATCTCTTCACCTATTTCAGTATGTCAGCCGAGGACATGTAGAATACATAGGGAAAATGATTTACAAGGATCACAAAATCAAAGAAGGGAAAGACATACACGGACACATTAGAAAGATCATTGTTTTTGTCCTACAACAGGTTGAATAGTGTTATTTCGCCTCGCAGCGAACCCGGCTGCCGCTGGCAGCCCCGACGCATTCCAACCTCTGGTTGCCGGGGTATCAGGGGTATGGTGAGGCACACATTCTATGTGTCCTACCATCCTGCACCCGGTTGGAATGCGGAGCAAGCTAAAACGCTTGCTCCTCACACGCCGGAGGGGCTGGTACGCCACGCTCACGTGACGCACCGCTGACCACCCACCTGGGGTGCTGGTCAGCCTGTCGGCGCGGTGAACCACGCCGACCAAACGCACCACCAGCCGAAAAATCTCCAATGTCTGACGACCGGCTGGTGCTTTGAGTTTACTGTCTTACGAACGCCATCATATCGAATACAGCATCCGTAAGACGGGCAGAAGCTACAACTATTACTGACATATACAAAGTATAGTGTACACCAGAAAATACCCCGATTCCCGTAAGACGGCTGTCACTGACAGATCGGTTAGCTATAATTCGGGAAATTTACGTTTTGTATGACGATTGACTGATGGCCGACAATCCCAAAATCACGCTGCAACAAATACGCACTCGCGCCAGTGACCAGAGCTTTTCTCGCGGCGAGAATTATTACAACACCGGCGCGATCATTGACACCGTCCGGCGCGGCGATGAAATCGAAGCCCGCTGCCATGGATCGTATCCCGAACCCTATCGCGTGTGGGCGAAGCTCAACGACTCCGAAATCGCCGCGACAAGCTGCACCTGCGAATACGATTGGGGCGGAGACTGCAAACATATCGTCGCCCTGCTGCTGACCTACCTGCACGACCCCGACCAGTTTGAGGAGCGCCCGACTCTGCATGAAGCGCTGCTCTCACGCAGCAAAGAAGACCAGGTAGACATTATCATGCTAATGGTCACACGTTACCCTGATCTGCACGATATTGTAGATCGTCCAACACCGAATGAGGTCATCCAGGGCATGGTCACGCTGGATACCCTGTCGTTCCGCCAGGAACTGCGCGGCGCCTTCAGCAGCTACGGTTATGACGACTATGATGATTACAGCCATACACCAGATCTTAAAGTGGTGGAAATCGCGGCAGTGGCGAAACGCCTTTCCGAGCGCGGCGACTGGCGGAGTGCTGCGGCTGTCTATCGCGCCATTCTGGAAGAATTCGCCGGGATGGACACCGACTATTATTATGACGAAGAAGGTGATCTGGCCTATGCCATCAGCGAAGTCGCGGCTCGTTTGGATGACTGTCTGAAACAGCCTGATGTCATCAACGACGATGCCGAACGTCGTGCCATCTTCGATGCCCTGCTCGGTGTGTTCGTATGGGATGTGAATTTCGGCGGGATCGATATTGGTATGGATGCACCAGAGATCATCCTCAAGTACACCCGCCGCGAGGACATTCCGGCGGTCCGCCAGCTTATCGAAGCGGCGCGTGACCGTAAGCGCAGCGGCTTTCACGGCGAATGGGCGGCAGAGGCATACAACGAATTTCTGATGGATCTTGACATGCTCGACCAGGTTGATCCAGAGATCATTCTGGAACGGCTCCGCACTCAGGGTATGTATCATCTGCTGGTGAACAAACTGCTGCAGATGGAACGCCCCGATGAAGCCGCTGTTGTCATCCAGCAGGAGATGAACACCGCCTACGAATGGACACATGCACTCAATCTGCTCGTCGATCACGGACACGATATGAAAGCAGAGCAGGTCGTCGAAGGTCTGCTGGCAGCCGAATACAATTACGAACTGGCGGAGTGGCTGCTGGATCGTTACAAAGCCAGTGACAACAAACCTGGACTGCTTCGCTGGCAAATCCGGCAGATGCAGTCGCGTCCTAACATTCAGAATTACAGTGAACTAAAAGTGACGGCTCAGGCGTTGAACCAGTGGGATAGCCTGCGTCCGCAGATTATAAGCGACTTGCAAGGAGATCAGAGCTACGACGTGCTGACGCGGGTGTATCTGCATGATGAACAATGGGAACTGGCATGGGACATGCTGCCCAAAGCAGAAAAACAGCGCGACTCCATCTATGGATATGGACAACCTCTCGACTTCGACGTTGCCCAAGCCTCGCGCCATGCGCTACCGGAACGGGCAATCCCGGTATATATCAAGTACGCACGGAAGCGGATCGCCAACCGGAGCCGCGATCAGTATGCCGTCGCGGCCAACCTGCTGACAACCGTGCAGAAACTGTATGACCAGCTGGATGAAATCGAAAAATGGGAAACATTGATCGCTGAAATCCGCGCCGAGTTCAAGACGCTGCGTGCGCTTCAGGATGAGTTGAACAAAGCGGGACTGTAGATCGAAAGGAAGGTGAAACGATGCGAGCAGACAAAGATCAGGAACGCGAAGACCGTATCTATAATGAAGCTATCGTCGATTGCTATGGCGAATACGAGCAGGCAGCCGGATGGCACTGCTATCTTGAGGACCGTCTGACATTCCCGTTCAAAGGGAAATGTGTCAAAGCACGCACGATCTCGCCTCTTAAGCTCGGTGAAGTGGTCGAGGTGATGAATATGGCCGATCAGGATGACTGCCTGCATGAGATGTTCGTCATCATCCGCTTCATGGATCGCAGATTGGCGGTTCCGCTGGCCCAACTTCAGCCCCTTGATGCGGATGAGACGACGATTGAGGCAGTTGGCGACTGGCATTATTGGATGGGTCAGGGATACGAGTTTTGACATCTTCGCCAAACGTACCACAAACGTGGTCACACTGACCGAATCCGATCATCTGGCAGCCCTAATAATTCGATCTGATTTTATCTCTCGCACACCGCCGACGCGGCGATTGTACAGCGCGGGCATCCTCCCCATCAAACACCGGCGGACGATACGCTGGCACTACCTTTCAGGCAGTACCACCGAACCATCCGCCTGAAAAGCCTCCCATGAATTGACATTCCACTGAGCCGACCGATTGTGGTCGGCTTTTCTGTTTGACGGGTCCCCTCCACTGCGCTGTCCCGCTGATCTGAGCGTTGTGCTCGACGCGCTGGCGATTTCCAGCAGATCAGAGGGGAGTATCCTCATGCACGATTTAACAGATTGTGACAACAACCGTTTTGGTATTCGCCCGTTTCCCCGTGTTGCGACCTATCCCACCAGTTGGAACGGTGAGGTGACTTTCGAGCAAATCTCGGAGGACATTCGTCCACGTGCTGCGAAGATGCTGCTGCGGCAGTATCGCGTCTGGGCACAAGACCTGGACGACTGCCTGCAAAACGGGCTGATGTATGTCTGGGAGCAGCTTGCCGTTGACCGTGATTTCCTCGCTAAGAAAAGTCGGTTTGAAGCGGCTCTCATCGTTTGCTATCGGTCAAAGTCTACCAGCATCCGCAAACAGAATCTCCGCTACGAGTACATGGAGGACTTCTGGACGAAGCAGGATTTCAAGCATCCCGAAGAAATGCGGATTGGCGGTCTGGAACGCTTTAAGATCGCCGGTGAACGCTGGGCGACATGGGCAACGCTCACCGACATCCGCATTGACATTGAACGCGCCGTACTGATCGTTTACGAGCAGGTGAAGGACGATCCAGCCGGACTGCTGGCGCTCTACGCCGCGACGACTTGTGTGACCAGCAAAGACTTAGCGTAACCTCAGTTCGGGATAAGAGATGCCTCTCTGAGAGAGACAAGGTAAGCTCT
>CAZKIB010000185.1:0-13422 GCA_964552425.1 uncultured Anaerolineaceae bacterium
GCCATCGAAGAGGGTGACGGTGACGTTTTCGACGCCGGGTTCGAGGGCGTCCTGAAAGCCGTCATCATCCAGGTCTTCCCAGACGAAGTCGCCGAGGCTTGCCAACAGCATGATGCCGGCATCCCAGGAATTGTCGGTTTCGCCGGGGGTCAGAGTGGTCACGATGGTACGCCCGGTAGCGCGATCCGGGTCGCTGTCGGTGTTGTTGTTCCCACCCTGATCCTGGCGGCTGAAGGCATAGCCAGCAGGCAGGGTGAACTCCACAAAGTAGTTACCCGGAACCAGGTTGGTGAAGTTGTAGATACCGGTCCCACCGGTGGTCGTTGTGGCGACGAAGTTGTTTCCGCTGTCGTACAACGTGACCGTGACGCCGGAAACGCCGGTTTCACCACCGTCCTGAATGCCATTATCATTCACATCGTTCCAGACACGGTTGCCGATGTTGGCAAGCGGAACCAGACCGGCATCCCAGGTGTTGTCGACCTCTCCCCAATCCAGAGGAATGGTGGTGGTTTCACCGCTGGTGGTGTCCACATCGCTGTCTGTAGCGTCGTTTGCCCCCTGGTTCTGAGCGCTGAAGATAAAGCCAGCGGGCAGTACCACTTCCACAATGTAGTTGCCCTGCGGCAGATCAGTGAAGGCATAGTTGCCGTTGCCATCGGTAGTCGTGGTATCAATCACTGTGCCACCGCTGTCCAGCAGGTTGACCGTGACGCCAGCAACGCCCGGTTCACTGCCGTTCTGAACACCGTTATTATTGTTATCGCGCCAGACACGGTCTCCGATTGTGCCCAGCGGGGTTAAGCCCGCGTCCCAGGTGAGATCATCTTCATCCGGGTCCAGGGTGGTTACAATCGTATCGCCAGTGGTGGTATCGGCATCGCAGTCGAGTGTGTCATTACCGCCCTGATCCTGCGGGCTGCGGATGAAACCTGCCGGCAGGTCGAAATTGACATAGTAGTCACCGGGCCGCAGATTGTCGAAGAGATAGTTGCCGTTGACATCGGTGGTGGTGGTATCAATCACACTGTCGCCGCTGTCCAGCAGTGTCACGGTGACATTTGCGATACCGGGTTCGCCGCCGTCCTGAACACCGTTGTTATTGTTATCGCGCCAGACCCGATCCCCAATGGATGCAGCGGGGATTAACCCGGCGTCCCAGGACAGGTCATCTTCGTCGGGATCAAGCAGCGTGTTGATCGTGCGTCCGGTGGTGATGTCCACATCGCTGTCGGTATTGTCATTGCCGCCCTGGTCTTGCAGACTGAAGACAAAGCTGGCTGGCAGGACCACTTCAATCGCGTAGGTGTCTGGTGGCAGATCAGCAAAAAGGTAGTCGCCATTGACGTCAGTGGTGGTGGTATCAATGACCGTGCCGCCGCTGTCCAGCAGATTGACCGTAACGCCCTGAACACCCGGTTCGCCGCCGTCCTGAATACCGTTGTTATTGTTATCGCGCCAGACACGATCCCCAATGGAAGCTGCCGGCACGAGGCCCATATCCCATGTCAGATCATCCTCGTCGGGGTCCAGGGTCGTGAGGATGGTACGCCCTGTAAAACGATTCGGGTCACTGTCGATAGTATCGTCCGCACCCTGATCGCGCAGGGCCGGCGCAAAGGTCGCCGGAACAATAAATTCCAGCGAATACTGGGCCGGTGTCAGATCATCAAACAGGTACAGGCCGCTGCCGTTGGTGGTGGTGGTATCCACTATCGCGCCGCCGCTGTCGAGCAGATTCACTGTGACGTTGACGGCTGGCAGTTCGCCGCCATCCTGGAGACCGTTGTTGTTGGTGTCGAACCAGACATAATTGCCGATAGAAGCATCTGGCACGAGACCGGCATCCCACGTCAGGTCATCTTCACCGGGGGCAAGTACCGTGTTTACCGTGCGCCCGGTGGCGCGGTTTACGTCACTGTCCCCGTCATCACTGCCGATATTCTGTGGACTGAAGACAAAATCCGCCGGGGGAATCACTTCAATAGCATAGGTGCCCGGCACAAGTTCATCAAACAGGTAGAAGCCGCTGCCGTTGGTGGTGGTGGTATCGATGACCGCGCCGCCGCTGTCCAGCAGGTTAACCGTGACGCCCGTCAGACCTGTTTCCGTGCCGTCCTGACGACCATCGTTGTCGATGTCCAGCCAGACATAATCGCCAATCGAGGCCAGTGGGACCAGACCGGCATCCCAGGTGGGATCATCCTCATCGGGGATGAGAGTTGTCGTTGCGGCGCGGCCTGTGGTGGTGTCGACATCGCTGTCCACCGAGTCGTTGGCCCCCTGATTCTGCGGGCTGAAGATGAAACCGCTGGCTGGCAGCGTAACCACGATGTAGTAGTCACCGGGCAGCAGATCGGTAAAGGTGTAGTTGCCGGTTGAGCTGGTGGTCGTGGTATCAACGACATTATCGCCGCTGTCGAACAACGTTACGGTAATGTTCGCGACACCGGGTTCCGCGCCGTCCTGGATTCCATCGTTGTCCAGATCGAGCCAGACAAAGTTGCCGATGGACGCCAGCGGCACAAGGCCAATGTCCCAGGTCGGGTCATTCTGACCAGAAGCCAGGGAAATAAGCGTACTCTGGCCGGTGGTCGTGTTTACGTCGCTGTCTATCGTGTTGTCCGCGCCGGTGTCCTGAGCGCTGAAGGTGTAGCCCGGCACGGATGCCGGGTCCACACGGACGAAGTAGTCACCCGGCGGGAGATCGGTGAAGGAGTAGATGCCGTCAGGATTGGTTTGTACGGTGTCAATGACAGTCCCGCCGCTGTCGAGCAGTTCGACGGTAATCCCCTGCATCGGGGGTTCGCCCACATCCTGAATGCCGTTGTTGTTGCGGTCTTCCCAGACATAGTCGCCGAGCGATGCGGGGGCTACGACACCTGCATCCCACGATGGATCGTTTTCGCCGGCGGTCAGAATCGTGTCAGTAGTGCGGCCAGTTACGCGATCCACGTCACTGTCGATAGTGTCATCACCGCCCTGGTCCTGCTGAGCGAAGGTATATACGACCGGTGGGACAAATTCCACCGCGTAAGTGCCAGGCGCGAGATCAACGAAATAGTAATTGCCGCTGCCGTTGGTCTGGGTTGTGGCGATGACATTACCACCGCTGTCCAGCAGATTGACCGTAACGCCGGGCAGACCAATTTCCCCCACATCCTGAAGGCCGTTGTCGTTGGCGTCAATCCAGACGAAATCGCCAAGACGCGCCAGCAGCGGGTCGTACCCCAGGTAATGGCTGGGGTCTTCATCGGTGACAGGCGGCAGAGGATTACCCGTATCCGGGTCAATCAGCGGCACATCGCCGGCGTCAACAGGTGTGCCCACGACTGTGCCAATGTTGATGTACTGACCGGACGCGGCTGTGCCGTTGACGGTACAGAGGAAGGAAGCGCCCGCGTTAAGGCTTGGGATCACCCCCTCGTTGCAGGTGATGGGTCCAAGAATATCGTCTGTCAACGTGATATTCGCCAGTCGGGTGTTGCCGGTGTTGGTGATGAGATAAGTCCACGTTACCGGATCGCCTACCGGAACCAGTGGGCCGGTGGGGAAATTGGCATCTTCCCCATTGGTGGATTTGACCAGTTCGATCAAAGGCGCGACAACAGGAATCTCGATTTCGATACCCACCTGATTGGGTTCGGCTGGACGCAGCGGGAAGCCGGTCTGCGCGTTGGTGGAGGTGAAGGCGAAGGAGTTCCAGGCGATTGCGCCCTCAATGACGCTGGCCGGCGGCGGAGCCTGCATATTCCAGGTGAAGTTGAAGGTCTCACCGGGATCAAGAACTCCGGCGAAGTCAAAACGCAGGGATTGGACTGTCGTGATGTCTGCGGGGGGCAGAGTAGACCAGTTCGGCGCAGTACAGCCCGGTGGACCAGAGGAAACAATCTCTGGCCGGCAGGGGTTGCCGCTGGTGCTGTAGTAAACGGTGACGCCCGCCGGCGCAGCGACCAGCCCGGTCAGCACAGGTCGCCATTCGGAGTTGCGCGGGCGAATATCCTGTACGCCGGTATCACCGACGAACGGCAGAATGTCGATAACCCGGACATCCTGCACCGGGATATTCCCCTGATTGATAATGCTCAGGCGGTAGGTGACATCGCCGTTCGGGATGGTGCGGCCTGTATCGGGATAGACCGAGAAATCGGTATCCAGTTCGCCGCGCACGCCTTTCACTGAGTCCAGCCCCACGAGGTCGTCAACAGTGATTGACGTACTTGCGCCGCTCAGATCATCGTCAATTTGTCCATCACCATCAAGATCATTCGCGTCTGATGTGGTGGGGACAATGGGCACATCATTTGAGGTGATGTAATACTCGTTCGTCAGGCTGCCTATGGAAGTGCCTGGCGCGACGACTGTATCAAAGATGATGGCCGCCTGTTGCCCCTGCGGGAAGTTGTAGGCCGATGCGCCCGTGAAACTCCAGCGCAGCAGCGTCCGGCCTGTGCCATTGTAGTTAGGCAGTTCCTCGAAAATGGGTGCGGGTGCGCCTGTGCCACCTGGATCAAACGTCCATGTGCCAGGAACATAATTAAGGCCCACTGGCAGCAGTTCCATGACAATCGGGTTAATCAGGACGCTGGGCGAACTGCCCGCCGCGCTGACTCGCAGGGAGTAGCGCACCAGAGATGACGGGATGTATGGGCCGGAGGTCAGGTCATCCTTTGCCAGTGACGGCTGCGCGACAGGTTCACGCACGGTGTCGTCGCGTGATACAACGATACTGTCTGGCGAACCCTGATAGGTCCAATCGACCTGAGCATCATTCGTCATCACGTCGCCGTCGTTGACCGGGTTGCCGTCGCGGTCCGGGTTGATGACCACACCGTTGATACGCGGCGCATTCTGGGCAGTCAGGTCCGCTTGAACGGTGCCGAGGTCCCACTGAACAGCGGTGATGTAGGCCGCGCCAAGCCCCAGACTGCTGACGTTGAGTGTCTGGTTATTGTCGTCAAACGGGCCGCCCGGCCAATCCACCCACACGCCAGGGTTATTGCTGGCCTGGTAGCGGATCGTCACCTGCTGACCGTCAAAGTTTGTGTATCGACCCACCGTGACGGAGGTGACATTAAACTGATCCGGGATTGTGTCGGACATGATGAAATCGTCGAGCGCAATACCGGAATTGTTGTTGGGGTTGAGTGTATAGTAGCCAACCTGCTGGCCGATCAGGAAGCGCCAGGTTGCATTGATGCCGCCGCCGCTGTTCTTGTTGAACTCAGGCGAGGGCATTACGTCTATCGTAAGAGAGGCCGAGCCAGGTTCATTACCACTGATGCCGCTGCCGCCGTTGCCCTGCGGATAATCCCAGGTCAGTTCGGCGGTGTTGTTGATGGTATCCCCGTCACCTACGGGATCACCGTTGAAGTCGGGGTTGATGATCTGCGCGTAGATTCGGGCGGCGGCGCTGGCTGAAAAACCAGGGTTGGCCGTGCCAAAGCCCCACTGCAAGGCAGTGATATAGACACCCCCGCCAAGTCCCAGATCGCTCACGTTGAGGGTACGGTTGTCGTCAGGGAAAGGGCCGCCGGGCCAATCCACCCAGACGCCGGGATTATCGCTGGCCTGATAACGAACCGTAACGGGGCCAGCGTAGTTGTTGTAGCTGCCGACAGTAATACGGGTCACATCCAACTGCGGCGGCAGTGTGTCTGTCATCGTGAAGTTTTGCAGCGGCACATTGCCGGTATTGGCCGGGCTGAGACGGAATTGAGCGATTGCCCCGACGACATAGCTGCTGCGGTCCGCGACTTTGTCCAGTGTCGCACGTGGGTCAGGGAGCAGACGTTCCAGCGGATTGGTTACACTGGCAGTATCGGTCCAGGTCGGTTCGCCAACCGGATCACCGGAGCCATCCACCGTATTGATGACATCCTGATTTTCGACAAAAGTCGGTTCCGGGAAGCGCACCGTAACCTGTTGGTTGGCACAACCGCCAGAAGCGCTCAGATCACCCAGATTCCAGGTGACAGTCTGCGGCGGGCCGGCGTCGTAGGTGAATGCGCCTGTCGCATCCACAAAAACGGCTCCATCCGGCAGAGTGTCGATCATGACCGCGTTCAGCAGATTCACGGTGCTGCCCGCGCTGCAAATGCCCACCGTATAGGTCGCATCTGTCACCGGGGCGTCCGTGTCCAGGTAGACAATCGAAGGCGCGGTCTTGACAACTTCCCAGTTCGAGAAGGCGACAGCGGGCATGGTGTGCAGGGTTTCGCTGGTCGCGCCGTTGGTAAGCGTGCTGATCGCGGTGTTTTCGATCAGTTCGCCATCGGCTACCGTGCCATCATCCCGAATGCGGACTCGCACACGCACAAAACCAGTCGAGCCGGCCGGCAGGGGATCAATGAACTGGAACTGCACCGAGTTGTTGTCTTCGGAGTATGTTCCGCTGGCCTGAACGGTATGGGTTGAACCCGTTGAACCGACATAGACCACTTCATCCGGCAGGAAGTCCGTCAGCAGCACGCCTTCGCAGGACGTTGTGGTGCTGAAGCAGTTGTAGTCGATCTGATAATCGACAATATCGCCTGCTCCTGCTTCGGTGACGTTGGCCTGTTTGGTAATGAGCAGTACGGCGTCCTCAAGAGCAGTCAACCGGCCGAAAAGACAGGCCGAATTGGCTGCATTTTCATCGCTCAGAAAATTGGTGCTAATTAGACTTTCGTCGTAGGTGCAGGTTCCGGCAGTGCCGGGAATAAAGCCAAGAATTTCAAACTGATAATCGACTGCGCCAACTGTGAAGACCGAACTCTGGCGGTCAATAGTGATGCGATCCGCACACGGTTGAGTGTCTCCATACGGGCAGGTACTCAGATTATTGGCGGTTTCATCCAGCGTGACGGTTGTGGAAAAGGTGGCATTGTAGACCGGGTCGCCAAAATCGGTGGTCAGATCGAGGTCCGCAGATTGCAGCAAACTGGCGGCAAATACCGGGTTGTTGTAATGGGTGAATTCACCCAGCACAAAAGGCTCGCCCGAATTTAATGCAGAAGCGGCTGGGCTGCCGTCGTAGCCAAAACCACTCTGCACGTTGGTGTCGCCAGGGCAGCCCGCTGTGAAGTCATCGTCGCCATAGCGCACCTGAACCTCGCTGCCTGCGGTAGGGGTGGTCAGGCAGGTGGCGGGGCCGCTGCTGCCGGTGATATTTGACCAGGCCGGTACGACACTGTTGAGGATCAACGCCTGGGATTGAACTGCGCCAACAATAATCATCAAGAGAATGAGGGATAATGCCAGTTTGCTGAGGTTTTTCGAGTTTTTCATGCGTTCCTCGTTCGCATCGAAGTGTTCACAATAAGCCGGGATGGACTGCCCCGGAAAATGCCTGTTGGACGACGCAAGCGCCGTCCAACATTCAACTCAGAAAATATGTTTTGCGTCCGCGACCTGACGCTAGAATGTTCCGATGACGCCAAATTCGATATTCCCCACATCTGTGCCCGATGGCACATACAGGGTAGTTGAGAACTGGTCGCTGCCATCCGGGTTGTAGGTGATAAACATCCGATCTGGCAGCGTGTCGACATTGATGCTGATCGTGTACGAACCGGGCAGTAAATCGGTGAACTGATAGAGGCCGTCGGCGGTGAGCGTGACGGTTTGAATCACCGTACCTGAACTGTCCAGCAGATCAACGTCAATGCCCGCCAGACCGCTTTCACTGGCATTGCGAACACCGAATTCTTCGATTTCCAGCCAGACGAGGCCGCTGATCGAACCGAAGCGAATCGGTTGCAGACCAAAATCCGCCTTTTCAATGTCACTGTCAGCTACTGTAATGAGCGCTGCGGCGTCAGACTCGCCGTCCGGGTTAGTCGTCGGCGCAAAATTGTCGGCAAGCGCTGCATCGGACAGACTGATCGTATAGTCAGCCGCGGCCAGATCAATGAATTGGTACATGCCGCTGGCGTCGGTGGTAATTTCGACCATGTTTTCCATACCTACCAGAGCGACTTTGATCCCCGCGAGACCTGGTTCATTTTCATCGCGCCGGCCATCGCCATTCAGGTCGGCCCAAACTGTGCCGCTGATCGTGTGGCCTACAGGCAGGGGCTGGAAGACAAAGTTCAGGTCTGTCAGTTCGCGGCCAGCTTCGAGCGTCAGGGCAACCACTCCGTCGATTTCCTCGTCAGGTTCACTGATCGCCTCAAACCCTTCCTGAATTGTTTCCGCAGCGAGGAGCAGGATGTAATCCCCTGCTGGCAAATCGGTAAAGGCATAGACGCCGGCAGCATCGGTGGTCGCTGTCATGAAGGTGTCAGTGCCAGACTGCGAGAGGGTCAGATTAACACCGGGCAGACCGGCTTCGTTTTCACCCTGTACACCGTCGCCGTCAAGGTCACTCCAGACCAGCCCGCTGATGGAGCCACGTGGTTCAGGTTGATAACCGAAGTCTGCGATGACCTGCCCGGTCTCGATGATGACCAGCGCCCCGGAGTCGTTACCGCCATCGTAATCATAGGACGGCAGCATCTCAGCGGGGAACACAGGTATCTGGATGGTATAGGTTCCGGGCAGCAGATACTCAAACCAGTAGGAACCGTCGTCGCCTGTCAACTGCTCCAGAACGCTGCCATCTTCCATTGTCAGGATCACGTTGATTTCGGTGAGGGCGCTTTCGTCTTCGGAGCGCTCACCATCACCGTTGGCATCCAGCCATACCGTCCCGGTGACACTGCCAGGTGGATTGCAGGTTTCTTCAGGCATGGCGCTGAGATCGCCGCTGGTAAACAGCGGGCGGCCATAGCCGGCTTCGAGTTCGGCAGTGCTGCCTTCACTTAGCTGGAAGTCGCCGGTCGACTCACCGTCGATCAGGTAGGGCTGTGGTTCTGGCATCGGCCCGCCGGAGTTGACAATTACAAAGACCACACCCTGTTCTGCGACACACACTGCGCTGACTTCCAGGGCAGGGGGCGGCAGGCAGGGTTCGTCGGGCTGTGCGGTTGCGCCGCCGACACTCAGACCGGGTGTGCCATAACCTGCGTTAATGGTTGCGCTTTCACCCGCGCTCAGTTGAAGATCGCCTGACGAGGTATCGTCGATGCTGTAGGGTTCGGACTGCTGCATATTACCGCCGAGATTGGTGACGGTGAAATCCACTCCCGCCGCACTACAGGTATAACTTACTTCCAGTTGAACAAATGTAGCTTCGGGTGTCAGTTCTGGTGTGGCTTCGGCCTCTGGTTCTGCCGTGGTTTCAGGTTCCGGTGTGGCATCAGAGACAGGTTCCTGAGTGACTTCAGTGTCCGGTGATGGGGCTGGTTGGGGGGTGGTTTCGTAATCCGGTTCACTGTCTCCGGTATCGGTGCTGTCTTCTGTCGCTTCCGGGTTTGGCTCATTCTCACTATCGTCACCGCTGTCTGAAGAGTCTTCAGTGGCTTCAGCGTCCTGATCTTCTGAATCCGGCTGTTCGGCCTCTTCCTCATCCTGATGCTGAGTCTCGTCCACAGCGTCAGTCTGTGTGTCCTCACCAGCGTCCGTCTGTTCGCTCTCGTTTTCCTCAAAGTTGTTCTCGTCAGTGCCGGCCTGTTCTGACGGCTCCGAGTCAGATGAGTCTGGTTGTTCTGCTGCTGAAGGTTCACTGTCTTCAGCCTCAGATGACCCCTCATCTGAACCACCGGGTTCTTCGTTCGACGAAGATTGTTCTTCACCCTGCGGGGCAGCGTCACCAGCCGGTTCTTCATCACTCTGAAGGATTGCTGAACCGCGTAGATCGACATTTTCATTGGACAGGTAAACCGCTGTGGGGATGACAATCACGGCGGCGGCAAGCAGGATAGCAAGGATACGATAAAAATTGCCTTGATTCGGCATGAAGTCAGAACCTCCACAACGCATACAAAATACGCCGTTCTAAGGAAGCGCGTATTGTGGTTAAGATCATGTTTGAATTTTTATTATATTTAGTTTCGCACAGAACGCGGTCAACAACTGTTAAGATTTGTAACTATTTTGAGATAAAATTCACAAAATCGGATTCAGTCATGAATTCCCCCGAAAAAGTGTAATAAATGAAACTCTTTTAACATTTCCTGGTGTATTGTAAGATTGTGTCCGCAGTTTTACCTGGCACAAGCCTGAAAACAACCATTCAAGTGAGAAGTCAATGCTGCTATCGCTGCTGCTCCTGGGGTTTATGACCTCGCTCTACCTGTGTCTGGTAATGCAGTTTTATCCGCAGAAACCCAATCTCAAAGTCGCAGGCGCTTTTTTGTGGGGGCTGACAAGTTTTGGGGTGGCTTTATTGCTTCAGACCTTACTGCTGCGCTCTGGTCTGGCAGAATCTCAATTTCTTCACAGTGTTTCCGCACCGATTCTTGAAGAGACCTTCAAAGCGCTGCCGCTGCTGGCCTTTGTCTACAGCGCTCGGAAAGTCGATTCTGCGTGGATGGTTATCGGATTTACGATTGGCGTTGGCTTTGCACTCCCCGAAAGTATGCTCTATGCGCTGCAAAACCCCGATTACGCGCTGGCAACGACTACCGGGCGCATACTTTCGACGAATCTTATTCATGGTTTCACCACCGGTCTTCTGGGATTTTTATTCGTTCGGCTGCCGGCAAAACATCGTGTCACAGCCGGTTTGCTCAGCGCAGCCACGATTCACAGTGCCTATAATCTGCTGGTCTATACCCTGGATGGCGGCCTGCTGGTGTTCATCGCCGCAAATGTGGGTATGGTCAGTCTGGCGATTATTCTGATCCTGCTGGCACGCACCGCTCGAACTCCGCTATCAATCCCCAATACGATGGTTTAATCCCTACCGCAGAACTCCCTGATCCATTTCATGACGATCCCACTCCGGTTGTTGGAGCCTGATGAGGCTGTGCAGTCTCTCTTTCACGCTGTGGGTGTAGTATACTGAAGGCTCGATGACGAGTGAGAAGCCTGTTCCACATCATGAGGGAGGCATTTGTATGTCTGACGCGGTGGAGATTTGGGAGCAGCCGGAAGCGCGCCGAATCGATATGCTCGTGGGCTGGCGGCAGTGGGCTGATGCAGGTTCGACATCATCAGGTCTTCCGCAGTATCTGGTCCATCAAACTAAAGCGCGCAAAATCGGACAGATCGGGCCGGATGGTTTCTATCTTTTCCAGATACCGGGTACTCATGATCTGGTGCGTCCAATCGTCAAGTTTGATGAAGGCTACCCGGTGTCACTGGATACACAGCGCAATGAGATTTATTACACAGGTGACAGCCAGCACGGATTTGTCATCTTTCTGGGCGATGAGCCGCACATGGATATTGAACGTTACAGCACAGCGCTCCTGGATGCTGCCAAAATGCTGAAAGTTCAGCGAATCGTCTGTTTTGGCGGTGTCTACGGTGAGCTGCCCTATAACAAGGAACGCATGATTTCATGCAGCTACAGCCTGCCGCATATGAAGGCAGAATTGAAGAAGCTGGCCGTCAATTTTTCGGATTATCACGGCGGTGCCAGTATTGGCTCACATATCTGCCGCCGCGCGGGTGAGCGGGATATGGAATTTGTAGGTATGTATGCCTTTGTGCCGACATATGATTTTTCGTCACTGGCTCAGGCCGGCAATACGATTCGGATTGAGAATGATTTTATGGCATGGCTGGGCGTGATGCGCCGTGTGAACTTTATGTTGAAGGCGAATTTCAGTCTGTCTGACCTGGAACGCAAAAGTGAACGTCTGATTCAGGTCGTCGATTCCAAAGTGGATGAGTTGGATGGTCTTGCGCCGCAGTTAGGGGTACGGGAATATATTGAGCGGCTCTCGGAATCATTCACAGAAATGACCTTCGACCCGCTCGATGATGTCTGGGAACAGGAACTGCGGCGGCTGCTTGACGATGAAGAATCCACCGGTGAAGCCTGAGCGTTAGCTCTCCATAATCACACCGCGCAGGTCGAGTTCACTGGCAAAGTGGCAGGCCGCAAAATGGCCGCTGCCTACCTGCTGCAAGACAGGTTCTTCCTGACGACAGCGCTCCTGGACGTACTGGCAGCGCGGGTGAAAATAACAGCCTGGCGGCGGGTTGGATGGATCCGCGACTTCACCTTCAAGCCGGATGCGCTGGCTGCGGTTGCGCTGGCGCGGGTTGGAAATCGGTACGGCGGACATGAGGGCTTCGGTATAGGGATGCTTGGGGTCCACATAGATATCGAGACCCTCAGCAATTTCCGCTACTTTGCCCACATACATGACCACCACCCGGTCACAAAGATGCCGGATGACACTCAGATCGTGAGAGATAAACAGGTAAGTGAGTTTGAAATCGGCCTGAAGTTCTTCCAGCAGGTTCAAAATCTGAGCGCGTACCGAGACATCCAGCGCAGAAACGGCTTCGTCGGCCACGATCAGGCGTGGGTTTGTGACCAGGGCGCGCGCCACAACCACACGCTGGCGTTCACCACCGCTGAAGGCGTGTGGATAGCGCCGCATGTATTCTGGACGCAGACCCACCCGGCGCAGCAGGTAGGCGACGCGATCCTCCATTTCGGAACGGTTTGCCATTTTGTTGACCCGTAGGGCCTCGGTGACGTTCTCAAAGACTGTCATACGCGGGTTGAGGGACGAGTATGGGTCCTGAAAAATCATGCGAATGTCTTTGCGAAACGGGCGTAAGTCTTCGCCCTCTAGCCGGGCCAGATCGACAACAGAACCGTCTTTCTGGCGATAGAGCATTTCGCCGCTGGTAGGGTGATAGCCACGCACGATGCAGCGCCCGATGGTCGATTTACCGCAGCCGCTTTCGCCAACCAGCCCCAGTGTTTCGCCTTCACGAATCACAAAGCTGACATCGTCAACCGCTTTGGTGTATCCGCGCACTCTGGCAAACAGCCCTGCGGTGATGGGGAAGTGCATTTTCAGATTATTCACTTCCAGCAGATTATCGGTGTTCGCCATGTGCAGTCGTGAACTGCCATTTGTATGAGCCTGCGCTGTCATCTCAGCCATGCTGGGCAACCTCCTGGGGTAAGTCTTCGTAGAGTAAGCAGCTTACGCCGTGTTTTGTGCTCAACATGGTGTGTACCGGAACAATGTGGCGGCATTTTTCCATAGCCTGCGTACAACGCGGGTGAAAGGAGCAGCCATCCGGCCGGCGAAAAGGATTAGGAACCATGCCTTTTATGGGGTCCAATTCTTCACGTTTCATAGCGATTTTGGGAATAGATTTGAGCAGCGCCTGCGTGTAGGGGTGTTTGGGGGCATTGAAGATCGTGTCTACATCGGATCGCTCGACGATTTTGCCCAGGTACATAACCGCGACTTCATCGGCAATTTCCGCGACCACGCCGAGATCATGGGTGATAAACAGAATCGCCATGTTGTAGCGCTGTTGCAGCTCACGCATGAGATCCAGAATTTGGGCCTGGGTCGTGACATCCAGCGCGGTGGTTGGTTCATCGGCGACCAGCATAGTCGGATTGCACGAAAGGGC
>CAZKIB010000186.1:0-13397 GCA_964552425.1 uncultured Anaerolineaceae bacterium
TGGCGATTGTCGTTCTCGCCTGGATGGTCGGCGCGCTCCTGCGCATCTACCGGCAGGCACATTACTTTCAGATTGAAGAATACATGAACGGGCGCTACCTGCGCTGGCTTGCTGCCGAGCGTCCGCGCTGGCTGCCCAGTCGGGGCGCAGGTGGAGTTCTGACTGGTCTGGTCATGACGGTCATGCTGACCGAAGCCCCCGGCGATTTTTTGCCCGCTGTGATTGGCTTCATCGCGGCGGCAGTCGCGGGTTGGCCGGCGCGTCCGTCAGAAGTCAAAAAGCCTTTCCGTGCCACACCCCGCGCGAAACGTCTGCTTGGCACCGCTTTTATCCTGACAATCCTGTCTGCGCTGATTGTCCTGCTGGTCGCCAGCCGCCTGCCCGAAATGTCACAAATCCGATTTGCTTATGCGGCAGTCGCAGGCTTCGTGTTGTTTATCATCACGCCGCTGCTGCTGGTTCTGGCGAATATCCTCAACCAGCCCATTGAAGCGTTCTTCCGCCGGCGATTTATCAATCGCGCGCGCCGGGTTCTGGAATACATTCAGCCATCTGTCATTGGCATCACCGGCAGCTATGGCAAAACCAGCACCAAGGCCTATCTGGCACACATCCTCAATGGCCGCTACCGCACCTACGCCACGCCTAAAAGCTATAACACGCTGATGGGTGTCTGTCTCGCCATCAACAATGATCTCGCGCAGGATCACAGTGTCGAATACTTCATCGCGGAGATGGGTGCTTATGTGCCAGGCGAAATCCAGCAGCTTTGTGACCTGACTCACCCGCGCATCGCCATTGTGACCGAGGTTGGCCCGCAGCATCTGGAACGGTTTGGCAGCCTGGAAAACACCGCAAAAGCCAAATACGAGATCATCAAAGCGCTCCCTGCGGACGGGGTCGGGGTGTTTAACTGGGATAACCCGTATGTGCGTGGGATGTATGAACAAGGCTACCCGGCCACACGCCTCACGGTCAGCCGCGAAGCCGACCCGGAACACATCACAGGAGATGGGCCGCGCTTCGTGGCATCCCAGGTTCAGGAAACGCTTAGTGAAACCCGCTTCATCGTGACCGATCAGCAGACCGGCCAGCAGGAGCATTTTGAGATGGCGCTGCTCGGCCTGCACAATGTCACCAATGTGCTGCTGGCAACAGCGGTGGCCGTCCACGAAGGCATGTCTCTGCGGGATGTTGCCCGGCGGGTACGCACCCTGCAACCGGCCGAAGCCCGCCTTGTCCGCCAGACCACGCCCGAAGGCATCACCATCATCAACGATGCCTACAGTGCCAACCCGACGGGGGCGCTGCAATCGCTGCGCGTTCTGGGGATGCACACGTCCGGCAAACGCCTGCTCATCACACCCGGCATGATCGAACTGGGGCCGCTGATGGACAGCGAAAATCACAAACTCGGCCAGACTGCCGCACAGCACGCCACCGATGTGATCCTCGTGGGCAGGAAACAGACCGAACCAATCCAGAGAGGGCTGCTGGACGCGGGGTTTCCGAGTGACAACCTGAAGATCGTGGACACACTCGCCGAGTCGATCAACTGGTACAAAACGAACCTGAAAGCCGGTGACACAGTATTGTTCTTAAATGACCTGCCGGACACCTATTCGTCATAGCAAAGGCATTCTGAATGGCAAGACCGCGCATCGGTATCACCACAAGTTATCAGGATGGACGGCAGATGCTGGATGCGCACTATGCCCGCGCCATCGAAGCAGCAGGAGCGCTGCCGCTGATTGTGCCCATCTTTGAAACGAGGGAAGCTGCGGCAGAGTTCACCACCCTGCTGGACGGGCTGGTCATCACCGGCGGGCCGGGCATCACTCAGGGCCTGATTGGTGTTTTGCCAGATGACCTGGAGCCGGTAGACTCTCTGCGCACCCGGAACGATACGCTGGTGTTCGATGCCATGTCTGACCGTCCGGTACTGGGCATCTGCTACGGAATGCAGTTTATCAACGCCCAGGCAGGTGGCACAATCTACGCCGATGTCTATGCCCAGAAACCGGGAGCTATCCTGCACAGCGTGGGGCGCGGTGGCATCGATCATCCGGTGCGATTTGAACCCGACTCCCGCCTGTGCCAGATCATGAACACACGAGAGATCATCGCCAACACCTATCATATTCAGGCTGTAGCGGATGTGGGTGAAGGTTTACGCGCCGTCGGCTATGGGCCGGATGGGGTCATCGAAGCCATTGAATCTCAGGATGGTCGCTTGTTAGGCGTACAGTTCCACCCGGAACGAATGCCAGACCGGGCCATGCCGCTGTTTGAAGATTTTGTCAACCGCTGTCGCCGATAACAAAAGGAGCCATATATCATGTACAGTCCAGATCGTCTGGAACACGCCCGTTCGCTGCAAGATCAGATTGTGTCGTGGCGGCGCGACATCCACATGCACCCCGAACTGGGTTTCGAGGAGTACCGCACCGCCAAACTGGTCGCCGAATCGCTGACCGAAATGGGCATCGAAGCTGAAACCGGAGTGGGGATTACCGGGGTCGTCGCGCGCATCGGCGAAGGCAAGCCCGTTATCGGTATTCGCGCCGATATGGATGCGCTGCCAATTGACGAAGAAAACGACGTGGAGTACAAGTCGCAGACCGGTCACAAAATGCACGCCTGCGGCCATGATGCCCATACCGCCATCCTGCTCGGTGTCGCCCGGATGCTGACCGAAATGCCCACCAGTGAACGCCCGCAGGGTGAAATTCGCCTGTTGTTCCAGCCGAGCGAAGAACGCCAGGATGCCGAAGGTAAAAGCGGCGCGATGCGCATGATTGATGACGGCGCACTGGAAGGAGTCGATCATGTCATCGCGCTCCACATGGCGAGCGGAATGGAAGCCGGAAAAATTGAAATTCGCAGCGGCTATGCGATGGCAAATGCCGACGCCTTCACCGCTACGATCTATGGCACCGGGGCGCACGGCGCATCGCCTCACCGGGGTACAGATCCGATTTTCATGCTGGCACAGGTCCTCAATGTGATTAACGGCATCCGCGCTCGCCGGATCAACCCGGTACAGCCGGCTGTGATCTCCATCGGGTCCATCCATGCCGGGGATGCCAATAACGTCATCCCGGCAGAAGTCCATCTCAACGGCACAATCCGCAGCTACAGTGCTGAAATCCGCCAGCAGCTTCATGACGAACTGAAGCAGGCCTTCGAGGTGGTCAAGGTCCT
The DNA here is from genome assembly GCA_964552425.1 of uncultured Anaerolineaceae bacterium. GTDB lineage: Bacteria > Chloroflexota > Anaerolineae > Aggregatilineales > Phototrophicaceae. The sequence continues at coordinate 3,205 of CAZKIB010000186.1, forward strand.
GGGTGGGGATTACAAGCTCGATATTTTCAAAGGGTATGACGCCACCTACAACGACCCCGAAATCTCGCAACTGATTGAGGAAGTCACCACTGATATGATCGGCGCAGACAAACTGGAACCGGCAGAAGCCGGCATGGGGGCCGAAGACTTTGGCTACATGACCCAGCTTGCGCCGGGGGCCATGTTCATGCTTGGCGCGAAGTATGACGATCAGAATCGCGGGCATCACACACCAAATTTTGATATTGCCGAAGATACATTTCCGATCGGCGCGGCCATGCTGGTCGAAACCGCATTCCGCCTGATGAAACGTTAGGCAGTTTCTCCGCGTATAGGATTTTGTGGATACCGGACAAACACTTCTACTCACTGTAACCATCGCTGCGATGATCGGCGCGCTCATTGCGTCGATCATCCCTTTCATTCCCGGCCCAACCCTCATCTGGGCCATCGGCATGATCTATGCCCTCACCACTCAATCGCTGTCCGTGCCGGCGCTGATCGTCATGACTGTGCTGATGCTGGCCGGAGCCACCAGCGATTACTGGCTGCCACTGATCGGTGTCCGAACCCAGGGGTTGTCCTGCCTCGGCGCAGTGGGCAGCATCATCGGCGGTCTGGTCGGCACATTCGTTATTCCAATCCCCATCCTCGGCACACTGTTCGGCAGCAGCATTGGCGCGATGATCGTGGAGTTTGCGCGCATCCGCGAACTGCGCCACATGCTTCAAGCCGGGCAAATCACACTGAAGCTCTATTTGTGGAGTGTGGTGGTTCAATTCTGTATCGGCCTCGCTATTCTGCTCACCTTTGTCGGCACACTGCTCATAAACCCCTGACACCGATATTGACTTTTGGCGTATTCGCACGCATATTTGTGGGCGGAATCCACGCAGGAGGGCTGCGCAATATGAGCGCGAGGCGCAAAACAACCGTTGGCGTGATCTTTGGGGGACGCAGTGTTGAGCATGATGTTTCGGTGGTTACAGCCCATCAGATCATGCGCGCATTTGATCGTGAGCTTTACGAAGTCGTTCCGATCTACATCAGCCGCGATGGACGCTGGTTCAGCGGCGACCCTCTTTTTGATCTCAAGAACTATAATGATGAAATTGTCAGCCTGAACGGCGTGCATCCGGTGATCCTGTCGCCGGGTGTGCAGCATCATGGTCTCATCCTCAACCCGCTGGCGGGGCGTTTCAGCAAGAGCGAAGTGCAGCGGCTGGATGTCGCCTTCCCGGCCATTCACGGCACACATGGCGAAGACGGAACCCTGCAAGGGCTGCTCGAACTGGCGGATATTCCCTACGTGGGCTGCAAGACACTGGCTTCGGCAGTTGCCAATGACAAGATCATGACCAAAGCCGTCCTGCGGCAGCACAATATCCCGGTAGTTAACGATGTCAGTTTCAGCCGCGCTGAATGGCTGGATAATCCTGAAGCGATCATCACACGCATCAAAGCGACTCTGGGTCTCCCGGTTTTCGTCAAACCTGCGACCACCGGGTCAAGCATCGGCATCGGACGCGCTGGAGACGAAACCACGCTGCGGACGGCCATTGAAATCGCCGCGCACTTTGACCGCCGCATTCTGGTAGAAAATGCTGTGAGTGGGCACGTCGAAATCAACTGTTCCGTTATGGGCAATGGCGACCATATCCGCACCTCGGTTCTGGAACAGCCGATCTCATGGGATGAGTTCCTGACCTATGAGGAAAAATACCTGCGTGGCAGCGAAGGCATGAAAAGCGCCGAACGGATTATCCCTGCCCCGCTGACCGATGAACTGGCCGCCCGCATTCAGCAGCTTGCCATCAGCGCCTTTCGGGCTATCGACGGGTACGGCATCGCCCGAATCGACTTTCTGGTCAAGCCGAATGAGAGTGTGGTCTTCCTCAATGAAATTAATACTCTGCCAGGGTCGCTGGCCTTTTATCTGTGGCAGGAAAGCGGTCTCAGCATGAGTGATCTGGTTCACCAGTTGGTCGGGTTGGCCCGTGACGCCCACGCCGAAAAACGAGGCAACAGCTATGACTACCGCACCGATCTTATCAATCTGGCCCAGATGCGTGGCCTGAAAGGGGTCAAGGGGGCTAAACACGCTTCCTCGACAAAAACCAGCGTATGACACCTGCTACTGTCTCACCGTAAAGCGGTAGCCCACGCCGTACTCATTACGAATATATTCGGGCTGCTGCGAATCACGCTCAATTTTGCGGCGCAGGTGCGACACATAAATGCGGGGGTAGTGATGTTCACTGGTGTATTCACTGCCCCACACCATCTCCAGCAGTTTTTCGAAGGTCAGCACTTCACCCGGATGCCGGATAAAGGTCGCCAGCAGTTTGAATTCAGTGGGAGTCAGCCGGATTTCCTGACCATCCACCCACACGTGCCGGCCGCTGAGGTCCACCCGCAGATAGTGATCTTCATAACCCGCCACGAATTCTGGCTCCTCGCCGCCAGAACGCCGCAGCAGCGCCCGAATGCGCGCTGGCAGTTCAATATTGCCGAGTGGTTTCAGCATATATTCATCTGCGCCCATGTCCAGCCCTCTGGCGATTTCGAGTTCGCTGACCGCATGGCCGGTCATCATCAGAATGGGCACGTGGGAAACCTCTCGGATTCTTTCACAGACTTCCAGGCCATCCAGTTCGGGCAGGTCCACATCCAGCATCACCAGATCAGGCCGCCAGGTAACAAACTGCCGAAAGCCGCTGCGCCCATCGCCTGCCACACGAATCTCATGTCCTACCCGTGACAGGGTGATTTGCAGCAGTCGTGCCAGGTCCTTATCGTCCTCAACGATCAGGATACGAGCCGCCATATCTCACATCCTTCAATTTCAATGTCCATTTCACTCCAACATTTTACACCAGATCACCGCATGGTATACGCTGGCAGGTTGTGTTATGCTTGTGGGCGTTCACACATCAGCATAACGGACTTGCCTGGTGCCGTATCAATCAAGTGGTGGACGCCGGAATAATGTGCAGTTTGGCGTCGGAAATTCTGTATGGGGTGGAACTCCGCCTCCCCCTGTATCTGAGCGCACGCTCGATGGCATCCCTGGCTGTCTTGCCTGGGTGGCCCTGCTTCTGTCGCTGGCCGCCGCTGTGGCCTATCCCTACAGCATCCTGATCGCGGCGGTGCTGCTTGGCATCTATTCCGCAATCCGTTTTCTCTTTGCCGGCATCGCCAATGTGATGGGTCTGCGCCACATCGCAGAATGGGAAGTGACGGACTGGCGCGCTGTGTATGACCGCGAGGCCAGCCCACCATCCCTCGCCTGGGATGATGTCCAGCATATTATCGTCATCCCGAACTACAAAGAAGATATACAAACCCTGCGAGCCACGCTGGATAATCTGGCAAAGCAGTATGAGGCCCGTGAACGCCTGACCATTGTACTGGCGATGGAAGCCGCTGAAGAGGATTGCGTCGAAAAGGGTCAGTGTTTACAGTCCGAGTATTATCCGCACTTTGCGAACATCTTTTTTAGTGTTCACCCACGCGGCCTGCCAGGTGAGATGCAGTGTAAATCCGCCAATCAGGCCTGGGCAGCTCGCTGGGTCAAACGCCATCTCGTTGACGAATTGGGCTACAATATCGACCATTTACTGGTTACAACCATGGATGCCGATACGCTGTGGCATCCCGATTACTTTTATGCGCTGACTCATCTTTTCGCGGTTCACCCGGAACGTTATCTGCGCTTCTGGCAGGCGCCGATTCGTTACCATACCAATATCTGGGAAATCAGCCCGCCCATGCGTCTGCTCAATGCCTATTCCGGCGCGTTCGAACTGGCCTATCTGGCAGCCCCCTGGTGGATTCCCATGCCCATGTCATCCTATACGCTGAGTATGCGCCTGCTGGACAGCAGCGGCTACTGGGACCCGGATGTCATCGCGGATGAATGGCACATGTTCATCAAAGCGTACTTTGCCCGCGAGGGCCGTGTAAAACTGGAACGGGTGTTTCTGCCCTTTTCAGCCTATGCCACCACAGGCGAAACCATCTGGCAGTCGCTCAAGAATCGTTACCTGCAAACCCTGCGTCACGCCTGGGGCAGCAAGGAAGTGGGCTATATCATCGCCAAAATGCTGGAACACCCGGAGATCGAATTCAACACTTCGTTCAAACTGCTCTTTCGGGTAGCTCATGACATCCTGCTGGCTGGCGCTGGCTGGGTGATTATGACTGTTGGCTCACAGGTCACCTTTTTGCTGCACCCGGAAATTCTGGCGCGGCTCAGCTCTGAAAACATTCGCAACCCGATCTTTGTTGCCTTACAGGTGACATTTCTGCTCATATCGGTACTGAGCATCTTTTTCTGGTATCAGGATGTCAGCGTCCGTCCGCCGCGTCCCAAAGATCGGCCTCAAACGTCGACCGAACGACTGCTCACTATCGCCAGCTTCCCTATCCTGCTGGTACTTACGCTGATTTTTGTCGCGCTGCCCACCCTACAGGCGCAAACCCGACTTCTGGTCGGCATTCCGCTGCAATTTCGCGTGACAAAAAAGATTTAACCGCGCATCATGGAAGGAGTTATTTCGCAATGGCAAAAGTAGGTTACATCGGACTGGGCATCATGGGCGCTTCCATAGCGCGCAAGCTGATGAAGGCTGGGCATGAACTGATCGTTCATAACCGCAGCCGGGGCATCGTCGATCAACTGGTCAGTGAAGGCGCTCAGGCCGCGAATTCGCCCAGAGAAGTTGCGGAGCAGGTCGAATTCGTCTTTACAAACCTGCCGGATTCACCGGATGTCGAAAAGGTCGTCCTCGGTGAGAATGGCATTATCGAAGGCGCACATGAAGGGCTGATCTATATCGACAACAGCACCATTAAACCGGAAACAGCCCGCAGCATCGCCAAAAAACTGGAAGAGGTCGGTATCGCAGCTTTGGATGCCCCGGTCAGCGGCGGGGATGTTGGCGCGCGCGATGGTACGCTGACGATTATGGTGGGCGGCCCGGAAAATGCTTTTGACAAGGCGGCTCCACTTTTCAAGGCAATGGGCAAAGCCTGGGTGCTGGTGGGTGACAGCGGCGCGGGTCAGATCGCCAAAGTCTGTAATCAGATCATCGTCGGCGCGCAGATGGTAGCACTGGCCGAAGCGCTGATTACCGCTCAGAAATCCGGTGTGGACCCCAGCCGAGTCGTGGAAGCCATCAAAGGTGGCGCGGCCCAGATGTGGACACTCGATGTCAAGCCACCCCGTCTGTTCGCTGGCAATCGCAACCCCGGTTTCAAAGCCTATATGCAGCATAAGGACCTGGGCATTGTGCTGGACACCGCGAAGTCCTACGGTATCCCGCTGCCAGTTACTTCGGTGATTATGCAGCTTTACACGGCCATGCTTGAGCAGGGCAATCGCGAACTGGACAACAGCGCCATTATTTCCGTGTACGAGAGTCTCACCAACATCAGGCTGGTGGAACCCAACAAAAAGTAACCTGTTTGAACGGGTGGGTCTGGTGGTCCCCACCCTTCAATAGAATGTACAGGTAGACTATAATGTTTAATCCAATCACAACCAGTAGAAACTCGAATAAGCTGTGAAAGAACGTGTACAGAAACTCATGGCGCAGGCCAATCTTGGTTCTCGCCGTGCCTGCGAGGAAATGATTCGCCAGGGACGAGTCAAGGTCAATGGCGAAGTCATTACGCTGGGCGCACAGGCGGACCCTGCCGAAGATACCATTATTGTGGATGGGCAGCGACTGAGGCTGGAAAGCCAGCGAAAAATTTATATCGCGCTCAACAAGCCGGTCAACGTGCTTTCGACAGATGAACCCCACAAGGGAGATGATCGCCCGACAGTGCGTGATCTGGTTCCGGTGGAGGGCCATCTTTTTATGATCGGGCGGCTCGATGCGGATAGTGCCGGTCTGGTCGTCCTGACGAATGATGGTGATCTTGCCAACCGCCTTTCGCACCCGCGTTACAATCACACCAAGACGTACCGGGTTACAGTTTATGGGATGCCCCCTGGCCCGGTGATTCAGAAGTGGGAAGAGGGGGTCTATCTGCCGGATGAGGGCATGACAGCCCCTTGCGTGGTGCGTTTCAAGAAAGCGGATCGTGGGCTGACCGTGCTTGAGATCATCATGACCGAAGGCAAGAAGCGCCAGATTCGGCGGGTGGCCTCCCTTCTGGGGTATCCGGTGCGTCATCTCACGCGCACCCATATCGGGCAGCTCGCGCTGGGTGAGCTGCGTCCCGGCCAGTGGCGTGAACTGAACGAAGAAGAGGTTAAGGCGCTGCGCACATCCAACCCTGCCATCCGTTTACAACGTTCCGCCCGCGCCAAAGCGCGCCCCCGCAAACGCCAGCATGAGCGCCGCTGATTCCGTCCAGGTTTATGTCGCGCGCCAGAACAACCCTGGCCTGCGCGTGCGACGTCACATGATGCGCGCCCTCATTCGTCGGGTAATGTTCACCACCTGTGCGATTCGCATTACCGGCACCGAGAACATCCCCGATCAGGGACCAGTGATTATGATGATGAATCACATCAGCGCGCTGGACCCCGGCCTGATTATGGGCGCTGTCACCAACCGTTTTGTGATCCCCATGACCAAGATCGAAAATACGGAACACCCGGTCGGCGCGCTGGCTGTCTGGTGGTGGGATGCGTACACGGTGCGCCGGGGTGAGGTGGACCGTTCCGCGCTGACCAACTCCATCGAGCTGCTCAGGAGCGGCCAGTGCATCCTGATCGCCCCTGAAGGAACCCGCCAGAAAAATGGTCTGGCGCGACCCAAAGAAGGAATGGCCTACGTCGCCACCAAAGCCGATGCAGTCATTGTCCCGGCGGCGATTTCCGGCGCGATTGGCTGGAAGCAAAAGTGGCTGCGGTTCCAACGGCCGCATATCAACATCCATTTCGGCAAGCCCTTCAGGTTCAAAACCGAAGCCCGCCGCGTGCCGCGTGAAGACCTCGCCGCGATGACTGACGAAGCCATGTACCAACTGGCGCTGGCTGTCACCGACGAAACCATGCGCGGCGTCTACAGTGATGTGAGCAAGGCTACCGCAAGGTTTTTGGAGTTTATTTGATGCTTAAGGATCGCCATTCTGTAGGAGGTGATACAATCAAGTGAGCCAGTGAGGAACGATACAGCGCTGGGGCCTGAAATACGGCTGACGAGGTGGCGGTTTCCCACCGCAGGGTGGGACTAATCCCGAACGGGAGAAAATCGAACGATCAGCGGATGCCGCCAGGGTGTTTCCACCACCCTCTGTCTGTTTCCTCCGTACAACGAAAGCAAGCCACAAAAAGCGGTGAGCAATTGCCGTCACAAATGGTGAGCAGGTGGAATAGCGCAGTCTCCACAGGACTGTTGTTGTGCTTAAACGGAGGGGTTCTCTTATACCCCGACAACTGAATAGTACCTGGAAATCTGCTGCCTGCTGAACAGTACATGTTCTCATATGTCCACTCTTGACAGGTCAAGGTTTCCGCTGTTGCCTATCGACATCGAGGAGGAAGTACCTTATGTGTGGTATTGTCGGCTATGTCGGCACACAGGATGCAGCGCCTATCATTCTGGACGGTTTGCAGCGTCTGGAATATCGTGGTTACGATTCCGCCGGTATCGCGCTGCTGAATAACGATCAGATTCATATCCGGCGAGATGTCGGCAAGTTGAGCAATCTGCGCCAGCGTGTTGCGGATAAACCCATCTCTGGCACATTGGGGATCGGGCATACCCGCTGGGCAACGCACGGCGTCCCTGCCGAACGCAACGCTCACCCTCATATCAGCATGTACGGCGATTACGTGGTCGTCCACAACGGTATTGTGGAAAATTATCTCGAACTTCGGGACGAATTGAGCGCGGAAGGCATCCGCTTCCAGTCAGAAACGGATACAGAAGTCATCGCGCATCTGATCGAATTGTATGCTCAGAACGGGGCGGCGCATAATCTGACAGAAAGCACCCGTAAAGCGGCCCTCCGGCTGCGAGGCGCTCATGCCATTGTCGTCCTCAGCAAGCGCTCACCCGGCAAACTGGTCGCCGTGCGCATCGGCAATGCCGGCGGCGTCGCGGTAGGACTCGGTGAAAATGAAAATTATGTCGCTTCTGACATCCCCGCCATTCTGGAATACACCCGCCGCGTCGTATTCCTTGAAAGCCGCCAGATTGCCACCATTACAGCCGAAGGCTACGACATTCAGACTTTGGAGGGCCAGTCGGTCCATAGTCTGCCGCACGAAATCTCCTGGGACCCGGTCAGCGCGGTCAAAGGTGAACACAAACATTTTATGCACAAGGAAATCTTCGATCAGGCCCGCAGCATCACCGATACGATTGCCGGAAGGCTGGATTTTGAACGTTATCAGGTGTGCATCCCGGAACTTAACCTGAATGAGGAACGCGCCCGCAGCCTGAATCAGGTCGTCACCGCCGCCTGTGGCACAAGCTACTACAGCGGTCTGGTGGGCAAATTCTTCATCGAACACATGGCAAAACTGCGCGTCGAAGTCGATTATGGCAGCGAATATCGCTATCGTGACCCACTGATTGACTCAAATACCGCCGTGCTGGCGATCACGCAGAGCGGCGAAACGGTAGACACACTGGCCGCGATGGAAGAAGCCCGCGAGAAAAACGGTGTGTTGTGGAGCATTGTGAACGCCATCGGCAGCCAGGCTATGCGTGTGGCCGATGGATATATCACCATGAACGCCGGGCCGGAAATTGGCGTGGCTTCCACCAAAGCCTTCACCACCAGCATTGTCGACCAGTATCTGCTGGCGCTGTATCTCGGCCAGCTTCGCGACACACTCTCAACAGAAATGCAGCGCCAGTATGCGCGCGATCTGGCTCACCTGCCCGAACTGGTCAGCCATACGCTGGAATGCGACGCGGACGTGGCTGAACTGGCCGCGCATCTGCACCATTACCGGGACTTCCTGTTTCTGGGGCGTGGGATCAACTACCCTATCGCCCTGGAGGGGGCGCTCAAGCTGAAGGAAATCAGCTACATCCACGCCGAAGGTTATCCTGCCGGTGAGATGAAACACGGCCCCATCGCCCTCATTGACGAAAACATGCCTGTGCTGGCGATTGCTCTGAAAGATGTACTCTACGAAAAGATGATCAGCCAGATCGAGCAGGCCAAAGCGCGCGGCGGCATCGTGATCGCCCTGGCGACGGAAGGCGACCAGTTCATCGCGACCAAAGCCGATCATGTCCTGTATGTGCCACAAACGCCGTACCTGCTTAGTCCGATTACAGCGGTCATCCCGCTGCAAATGCTGGCTTATCATATTGCTGTGCGGCGTGGGGCCGATGTGGACCAACCGCGCAATCTCGCCAAAAGCGTAACCGTCGAATAAGCAGATACACACTGGACAGAAGCAAATGGTCAACCGACAATCAGGTCGTATGCCATTACAAAAGGACAGTTTCCAGTGTCAAAAGTCGATTCGGAAGCCGCCAGGAGTCTGACGAAAGCTCTCAAAGGCCCGCCGGTAGTCGCACCCCATGATCGCAATCAGGCGTGGGACATCCTGCGGGAGTCCGGGCTGGAAGCAGCGCTGCAATTTGTCAGAAACGCACAGAAAACAATCACACTTAAGGCCCCGGTCCCCTATCAGGTGTGGGGCCGCGAAGGGATTGACCCGGCAGCGCTTGAACAGATGAAGGCCGCAGCGAGTCTGCCTATCGCGGTATCCGGTGCGCTGCTGCCTGATGCACATGTGGGCTATGGCCTGCCGATTGGCGGGGTGCTGGCTGTGGATAACGCGGTGATCCCTTATGCGGTGGGCGTCGACATTGCCTGCCGGATGCGCATCACGATTTTTGACGCGCCGGAAACCACTCTACAAAAATCGCGCGATCTGCTCAGAACGGCCCTGGTCCAGCAAACCCGCTTTGGTGCGGGCGCGCACTTTGAAAAAGGCAGCCAGCCGCAACATGCTGTGCTGGATCACCCGGACTGGCAGGCTACATCGCTGTTGAGAAGCCTGCATCCTGTCGCTATCCAGCAGCTTGGCAGTTCCGGCGGTGGCAATCACTTTGTTGAGTGGGGGCTTTTCACACTCGATCAGCCCGATGTACGGCTTAGGATTGCCGAACCGGGCACATATCTGGCGCTGCTGTCGCACAGCGGTTCGCGTGGGGTGGGCTTCAAAATCGCCAATTTCTATTCAAAATGGGCGCAGGATGAAC
>CAZKIB010000187.1:0-1186 GCA_964552425.1 uncultured Anaerolineaceae bacterium
CTGTTGGCCGAGCGCCGGACATTGCGAATTGCCACGCGCGATTCTTCCATGCGCTTGTGCAGGAACTTGACCAGTTCCTGACGGCGTTCACGGGTCAGCGGGGGCATATTCAGACGAATAACATCCCCGTCGGTATTCGGATTGACCCCGATATTGGCCTGCTGGATGGCCTTCTCGATGGACTTGACGGCGGACTTGTCGTAAGGCCGGATCAGGATTTGCAGCGCTTCGGGCGTGGAAATATTCGCCAGTTGGCGCAGTTCACTGTCCTGGCCGTAATACTCCACCTTGAGACGATCCACCAGGGCAATGCTCGCCCGCCCGCCGCGAATGCCTTGCAGTTCTTCTTCGTAATGGGCGAGGGTCGATTTCATCTTGTCTTTGGTTTCATCGAGAATATCGTTTATCATAAGCTGTTCACCTTTTCTAGCAGGATTATTGCCTGTTGGGGGCCACCGGATGTCCCCACCCTTCCCAACCGCGCGCCTGCCAGGCCGCGTAGAGGGCGATGGAGCCAACCGTTGCCACATTCAGACTGGCAACCTGGCCGCGCATGGGCAGGGATAATAGCATATCACAGGTATCGCGTACCAGTCGCCGCATCCCTTCGCCTTCGCTGCCCAGTACAATGCCAAGCGCGATATTCAGATCGGTGCGATCAATCGGCGGGACATCCGGGCCAATGTCGAGACCGACCAGCCAGACATCGTGCGACTTGAGTTCCTTCATGGCGTTCACAAGATTAGTGACCTGAATGACATTCAGGTGTTCAATTGCGCCGGAGGAAGCATTCACCACCGCCGGCGTCACCGATACCGAGCGCCGGTCCGGCAGGATCACGCCGTGTAAGCCCACCGCATCCGCCACGCGCAGCAGACTGCCGACGTTCTGCGGGTCTTTGAGCAAATCCAGCAGCAGGAAGAAGGGTTTCTCGCCGCGTTTCTGCGCCAGCGCGAAGGCATCTTCCAGCGTGGCATAGGGATACCCGCTCACCCGCAGCGCGACATTCTGGTGATTGGCTCCCTCGGCCAGATCATCAATAATGCGGCGGGGGACACGGCTGGCATTGACGCTGCGTTTGTTCGCCAGGTCGATAATTTCCCCGACACGGCCTTTTTCGTCGGTTGATTCGGTGATGAGAAGCTGCTCGATTTTGCGACGACCCGCGCGCAGGGCTTCCATCACC
>CAZKIB010000187.1:1310-2026 GCA_964552425.1 uncultured Anaerolineaceae bacterium
GCATAATTTTTCTGGGCGCGCGCCTCGGCCCGCATCTTAATCAGCAGGTCAATCAGACCGGCTTCGCGCTGGCCGTTGCTGCCCGCCGCGCTTTCGCCTTCCGGGATAATCCCCAGCACGGTTCCGCCCAGTTCCGTATAGGTGTTATTGATCGCTTCCAGAGTGGACAGGCCCACGCTGGTTCCGCTGTTGAGCAGGGTATTCACCTCACGGGTGAGTTCCTGCAATACCGCCAGCGCCTTTGGCCCGTTAAAATCGTCGTCCATGGCCGCTTTGAAATCTTCTTTGGCTTTGTCCAGCCGTTCGACAATGGCATTGCCTTCGTCACCCTGCGGAGCCTGACTCATACGCTGGCGGGTCTGCCGCACCGCGCCGTACAGCCGCTCCCATCCGCCGGCTGCGGCAGTCAGGGCGTCCTCATGAAACGTGACCGGGTTGGTGTAGTGCGCGCTCAGGATAAAGGTGCGAATCACTTCGGGCCGGTATTTCGCCAGCGCATCCTGGATAGTCACAAAGTTACCCAGGCTCTTGGACATTTTCACCGGGATACCCTCGGCATCCAGCACCATCAGGCTGCCGACCAGCATCCAGTAGCGGGCGAATTCGGCATCGTTAGCGCATTCGCTCTGGGCGATCTCGTTCTCGTTGTGCGGGTAGATATTGTCGATACCCCCGCCGTGAATGTCGAAGGTGGGTCCCAGGTACTTGCGCGACAT
>CAZKIB010000187.1:2056-4457 GCA_964552425.1 uncultured Anaerolineaceae bacterium
GCTGTTCCAGCGCAGAATATGTTCGGGTTCCGCCTTTTTCCATAGCGCGAAATCCGCCGGGTGTCGCTTCTCGCTGCGCACCGCCTCGCGCGTGCCGGCTTCCTGCTCATCCAGCGTGCGGTTGGAGAGTTTGCCGTAATCTGGGTCCGAGGTGACATCGAAATAAACATCACCATCGACCACATAAGCGCACTCTCTGGTGATGAGTTCCTGAATCATCTCGATCTGTTCAGGGATGTGCGCGCTGGCACGCGGCGAAATATCGGGCCGCTGGACACCGAGCGTATCCATGTCATTGAAGTAGCTGCGGGTATACTGCTCCACGATCTGCATGGGCGTGGCCTGTGACTGGCGCGCTTTTCGCAGGACACGGTCTTCGCCGCTGTCCAGCAGGTGTCCCACATCCGTGAGATTCTGAACATACAGCACATCCAGCCCGCTGTAGCGTAAATAGCGCACAATCACATCAAATGACACATAGGTTTTCGCATGACCCAGGTGGGCATTATCATAAACCGTTGGCCCGCAGACATACATATTGACATGACCTTCGTTCAAGGGTACGAAGGGTTGTTTTTCCCGCCCCAGCACATTGTAAATCTGCAACGCCATGATCCTGTTCCTTTAAGATGCCCCTTATTCGTTCCCATTTTAGCGCAGATTGGGGCGATGGTGTAGCGCCGCTTCTCAATGTGTGAAATCATGGAATTCCATTATCATGACTATATACACCGTCCAGGTATCCGACACGCAGTTATGGCTATGAATCAAACCCTGACAGATCGAAAACTTCCTCTCGCGCTCATCCTGGTATTCACTGTGGCGCTGGTGGCTCATATCCTGCCCTCGCCGCGCACCATCGACGACGCCTTTATTACCTTCCGTTACAGCCGCAATATTGTGGCGGGCGAAGGCTTTGTCTATAACCCTGGTGTGCAGGTGATGGGCACGACCACTCCGCTGTACACCCTGCTGATGGCTGCCTTCAGCGCGGTGACAGGCGGGCAGGATTTCCCCTGGTATGCACTGACGGCAGGCGCGCTGGCCTCCGCCGGAACCGCTGTATTTCTGTGCCTGCTGATGCGCCGGGTCACGGGCAGTCTGTGGTTAGGGGCATTGATCGGGGTGCTGTGGGGCATTTCACCGGTCAGCGTCACTTTTTCGGTGGGCGGCATGGAAACGCCGGCCAATATTTTCTGGCTGGTGGGCGCGACCTACTGGTTCATCGTTAAGCGACCCGTGTGGATGGGCGTGTTTATCGGCCTGGGCTTTCTGACACGCATCGACGCCGCGCTGTGGATCGGCCCGCTTATGCTTTACCAACTGGGCGAACACTACCTGGAACACCGCGCCGCGCCGCTGCTGAGGCGGGTTCCCTGGCGCACCTGGCTGGCCGCGCTGCTGATCGTGACTCCCTGGCTGTTGTTCGCGTGGTCGTACTTTGGCTCGCCCATCCCCAATTCAGTCGCCGCCAAGAGTATGGTCTACAACAACCTGGCTCCGGGCGCTTCGTTTGTGACTCTTTTTAAGGCCTATGTGATTCCCTTCTCCGAATTTCAACTGCTGGGCAGCGTGGGCGTGATGATAACGATGGTGTTTTACATTGTCTTCATTATCGCCGGGCTGCTGTGGGTGCTGCGCGCTTTCCCGCGCCTGCTGCCGTTTGTCCTGTATCCCTGGCTGTATATCCTGGTCTTTTCAATTGCCAACCCGCTTATTTTTCGCTGGTACACCGCGCCGCCCATCCCGGCATTGATGTTCATCATCATCGTCGGCGTGTGGCGCATCACCGAGTCGATCCGCCAGTCCGCGCCGCAGCGCCAGCGGATCACCTCGGCTGTGCTGGGCAGTCTGGGAATCCTGTGGGTCTGCACCTCGGTGGCCGGTTGGGAACTTCAGCCCGATCATGGCGCGCAGCGGCCCGCGCCCGAAATGGCCTGGCATCAGCAGGAACTCTATTATCGTGAGATGGCTAATGAACTGGTTACAACGTATCACGTCACCGCCGATACCCCGGTGGCGGCTTCGGATATTGGGGTGATCGGCTTTTTTACCGGATCGCGCATTATCGACACAGTGGGTCTGGTGATGCCAGAAGCCAGCGCATATTATCCCATTGACCAGTCGATGGTTGTGGAAGATCAGAATTACGCCATTCCGCCGGATTTGATCTTCGACATGGACCCCGATTATCTGGTGACGATGGAAGCGGCGGTCCGGCTGGGGCTGGAGCGGGACGCGGAATTCAAAAACAGCTTCACGCTGGTGCGCGAAATTCCAACCGGTTTTTACGGCAAGGGGATGGTGCTGTACAAAGCTGAGGGGTAATGTGACCATCGGCACTGTTGGCGAACTCATTTTTCATTTTACCCGTGACCCCCTCCCTGCCTCCCCCGAATTC
>CAZKIB010000187.1:4467-12580 GCA_964552425.1 uncultured Anaerolineaceae bacterium
GGGGGAGGTGGCTGCCCCTGGCAGACGGAGGGGGTCCAGTGAAGCGGTGGGCTTGCGTACAGATGAGTTCGCCAACACCATCACCACCGGGGCAGGCTCTGAACCCACCCCGGTTCATCGTATTTCCTTTAAGAAGGCTGCGGAGGCGGCGCAGCGACCATCGGCGGCAGGCCATAATGCACGCGAATGGCGTTTTCGATCAGGTCAGCCGTCGCTGAATTTTCGGTGAGGTACTGCTTGGCGTTCTCGCGCCCCTGCCCAAGCAGGCCGTCATTATACCGGAAGAACGCGCCGCGCTTTTCGATAATTTCCAGTTCCACACCCAGGTCGAGAATCTCGCCGGTTTTGCTGATGCCATTCTCGTAAAACATGATGTCGAACTCGCATTCACGGAAGGGCGGGGCGACCTTGTTTTTGGTCACGCGCACCCGAACCCGGTTGCCGATGGTATCGCCACCCTGTTTGATACCTTCCATCCGGCGGATGTCCAGCCGCACACTGGCGTAAAACTTCAGTGCGCGCCCACCCGGCTGCGTTTCGGGTGAGTTGTGGACCACCACACCATCCACGACGTAGCAGTGATTGCCTTCCACCTCAATATCGAAGCGGTGATTGTTTTCCGGCGCAGGAACCATTTCAATGATTTCCACTGGCATAGACAGAGGTTGATACAGGGGGGCATTTGGGCCACCTGCCAAAGCGAGTTCGGAAACCGCTGTGATAACGCGATCCCCGATGACGAGTTCTTCGGCAGGAATATAGCCGTCTTCTGTCAAAATCAGATGATTAGGGGTGCAGGTAAACTGACTGAGGCCAGCCGTAATCCGCAAGAACATCTCGGTGGGGCCATTGTCAAACCAATTTACAATCCGGCGCGGCTCGAACCGCTGCGTCAAAGTATTATAGGACATCACTTCGACATCCAGCTTGTTTTCAACGATTGTTCCAATTTGGACAGTGCGGCCATCTGCCAGCATGACAGGTGTATCATAGCTGAAGCACCCATACATCACACCGACCTTTTCACGAATCTGGTTGGTGAACAGCACCGACGTGTTAGACTGTTTGATCGCGCCGCTCAGTTTGCGCAGCGCCTGGCTCATCAGACGGGCTTGCAGACCGACGTGGCTGTCACCCATCTCCCCTTCAATTTCCGCGCGCGGAACCAGCGCCGCCACACTGTCCACCACCACCACATCGAGCGCGCCGGAACGCACCAGCGCCTCGCAGATTTCCAGCGCCTGTTCGCCCGTGTCCGGCTGCGAGACATACAGGCGGTTCACATCCACGCCCAGCCGTTCGGCATAGATCGGGTCAAGGGCATGTTCCATATCGACAAAGGCAGCCAGTCCACCGCGTTTCTGGGCTTCAGCAATGACATGCAGACAGAGCGTGGTTTTACCGCTGGATTCCGGGCCGTAGATTTCGACCACGCGCCCGCGCGGCATCCCACCAACCCCCAGCGCAATATCCAGACCGAGCGAACCGGACGGAATGACATCCACGACCATGTGGGCCGCTTCGCCCAGGCGGATAATCGAGCCATCGCCAAAACGTTTGGTCAGGTCTTGCAGCGCCGCGTCCAGCGCTTTCTGGCGGGCCTCATCGCTTCCCCCCGTAAATAAGGTCTCGTTCTGAATCGTTTCTTTTTTCTTTGCCATCGCACCCGCTCCAGATGGAAATTTCACTAATCTTAGTGTAGTCTCGTTTGCTGAGTTTACCAGCGTTAGGCTGGTGATGATAGAGTCTTGATTGTAGCACAATAGTTCTAAAAAGCAAGTGTGTTTACTGGATTCAGGCAGGCGGGCAGCGATGAAAATTTACACAAAAACCGGGGATGATGGCAGTACCGCGCTGTTTTCGGGCGGGCGCGTGTCAAAAACGCACCTGCGCGTCGAGGCCTATGGCACAGTGGACGAGCTGAACACGGTGCTGGGTGTGGCGCGCGCGCACCAGGCGCACAGTGATGCGTGGTTGGCGCAGATTCAGCGGCATCTGTTCCATTTAGGGGCGGACCTCGCCACACCGCAGGACGCCAGAAGTGACTGGGTGGTGCGTGTGGACGCGGCTCAGGTGGGCTGGCTGGAAGCGATGATTGACCAGATGACCGACGAACTGCCACCGCTCACCAGTTTCATTTTGCCCGGTGGCACACTGGCCGCCGCACACCTGCATGTGGCCCGCACCGTTTGCCGCCGCGCAGAACGGCTGGCGGTGGCGCTGGCTGCTCAGGAGCCGGTGGGCGACCATGTGCTGCCGTACCTCAACCGTCTGTCGGACGGTCTGTTCACGATGGCCCGCTGGGAAAATTTCAAAAGCGGGAGTGCTGAGGAACTCTGGTCAGGACGCTGACTCGAACGGCCAACGCCCCTCATTCCGGGCATCAACCAGAAAAAATGACCATTATCCTGTCGCAGTCTGCGCGATGTTTATGCAAATTATCCACCCCCAGCAGACCTCTCCGTTACAAACTGCCAGACTCTTGTGCATATCTTACTAAATAAGCACATGTAACCAAATCCCCGGAGTCCGATCTGGTCAAACAAGACAAACGAAGCAGCAGATTTTTGACTGCTTCTGATAAAGTTTATCACTTCCCGTTTTGTATACTTTTGTGAGTGTCATTTCACGATGGAAATTCGGGGAGAGAATCTAATGGTCCTGAAATCCCGCTTCTGGCGGCGGCTAATCGCAATGGGGATCGGCACCCTGGTCCTGATGGCGCTTAGTACGACATTCACATTTGCGCAGGAAGAGGCAGCCGAAGAACCGGCCACAGAAGAAGCAGCGATGGAAGAAGTTGCAGCCGAAGCTGTTGATCTGGGCGCTGAAATTGCGGCAGTGCAGGTATCGATAGATGCCGCGTTTATCTTCCTGACGGCTGCGCTGGTGTTCTTCATGCAGGCGGGCTTCGCTTTCCTGGAAGCTGGCATGATCCGTCAGACAGGGGTGGTCAACTCGCTGATCGAAAACTTTATGGATGCGGCATTCGGGGGACTCGCGTTCTTTGCGACGGGCTTCGCGCTCTCGCTCGGCGCGGATAACGGCAGCGGCCTGTTCGGGACGACCAATTTCTTCCTGAGCGACGCACTCACCTTTGTAGATGGCTCGGCAGATTATGGCAGCGGCGTTTCGGTCTTTGTGATGTTCTTCTTCCAGTACGCTTTCGCGGCCACCGCTGGCACGATTGCGACGGGCGCGATGGCCGAACGCACCAATTTTGTCGGCAAAATCATCTATTCAATTATTGTTGCCGGTATCACCTACCCGATTGTCGTGCATTGGGTCTGGGGCGGCGGCTGGTTGTTCCAGCAGGGTTTCCTGGATTTCGCGGGCAGCGCGGTGGTTCACCTGTCCGGCGCGATGCTGGCAATCGTCGGCGCGATTATGCTTGGCCCACGTCTGGGGCGCGTGTGGGGCAGCCCGCCCAAACCGCACAACCTGGCGCTGGCGACACTCGGTACGATGATCCTGTGGCTCGGCTGGTACGGTTTTAACCCCGGCTCGGCCCTGAGCATGAGCAACAACGGTCTGGTGGGTCTGGTCGCGGTCAACACCACTCTGGCCGCCTGCGCCGGCGCATTCGTCGCCATGCTGTTCGTCTTTTTCCGCACTGGCAAATGGGACCTGTCAGCTTCGTTGAACGGTTCCCTGGCAGGCCTGGTCGGCATCACGGCTGGCTGCGCCTTCGTCGTGCCCTGGGCTTCCGTCGTGATTGGCGCGATCTCCGGCATTCTGGTGATCCTGACCGCCGATGTGATGGAAAGCCTGAAGATTGACGATGCCGCCGGCGCGTTCGCCGTGCATGGAACCTGCGGTATTTTCGGCACACTGGCGATTGGTCTGTTCGGCCAGCCGGAACTGGGCGCGAATGGCCTGTTGTTCGGTGGCGGTGCCGGCCAGCTTGTCACCCAGTTGATCGGTGTGGCTGCGGTCATCGTGTGGATGGGCGGCACATCGGTGGTTCTGTTCATGATTATCAAGGCGCTCGGTGTCCTGCGCATCCCCGACAAGGGCAGTGTCATCGGTATCGACGCTTACGAACACGGCGCTTCGGTCTGGCCGGACGTGCTGCCGCTCCCCGGTGATGGCCCGCTGGCCGGCAGTGAATCGCTCGGCGCGAAAGCCCCTGCTGCGGGTGATTAATTCCCTGTCATTTCACGACAGATGATGAACGATTAGCCCCCTGTTCGCAAGCTGGACAGGGGGTTTTCGATAAGGAGGTGATCCGCAGCGTGGGCACGGCGCACAGAGCCGCTACCAAAACAAATTTCCCACCGTGCTGGCAACACGGGAACCCCGTTCGTTTCGGTTTAGTGTGTTTCGCTCAACGATGAGCAGAAGGCATTCTGGCTATGAAACGCTCCTCCCGATTGCGGTATCGTGTCCTTTCCCTCGCTGTTGCGACCATTATTCTCGCGCTCTTCGCGCCAACCCTTGCCGCGCAGGACGACGTAGTGACAATGGAGATGGTCGACTCCATCAAGATTTCGATTGACACCGGTTGGGTCCTGCTGACTGGCTTCCTGGTTTTTTTCATGCAGTGTGGTTTTGCTCTGCTGGAAACCGGGTTTATCCGCCAGACCGGCGCGGTCAACGCTTTGCTGGAAAATTTTATCGACGCCGGTTTGACGGCCCTGGTATGGTGGACTGTGGGTTTTGGCATCGCTTTTGGCGCGGATAACGGCAGCGGCCTCTTTGGGACTTCGTTGTTCTTTCCCGGCATGGCGCAAATGAGTGAACCCTATCCGGCGCTGACAATCAGTGTGCTGACGATGTTCTTCTTTCAGTTCGCCTTTGCCGCCACCGCCAGCACTATCACGACTGGCGCAATGGCCGAACGCACCGATTTTGTCGGCGACCTGATCTACAGCGCGCTGATTGCGATTTTCATCTACCCGGTGGTTGCTCACTGGATCTGGGGCGGCGGCTGGCTGTTTACACAGGGGTTCCATGATTTCGCCGGCAGCACAGTGGTTCACACTGTCGGCGGGGTCATCGCCCTGATCGGCGCTTGGATGCTGGGACCGCGCCAGAACCGGCAGTGGGGCAACATGCCCAAACCACACAATCTGGCTTACGCGACACTGGGCACGATGATTCTGTGGTTCGGCTGGTACGGTTTTAATCCGGGTTCCACACTGGGTCTGGGTAATCCGGGTCTGGTTGGGCTGGTCACTCTGAACACCACCCTCGGTGCGGCAGCAGGCTCGATGGCAACCCTGATTTTTGTCTTTCTGCGCACCAAAAAGTGGGACCTTGGCGCGACACTGAATGGTTCACTGGCCGGGCTGGTCGCTATCACCGCCCCCTGTGCGTTTGTGGAACCCTGGGCAGCCGTGCTTATTGGGCTGGTCGCCGGTGTGCTGGTTATCCTGGCGGCAGACTTCGTTGAAGCCCTGAAAATTGATGACGCGGTGGGCGCGTTCGCCGTCCATGGCGCGAACGGTATCTGGGGCACACTGTCAATCGGTCTGTTCGCGCAGTCCGGGCTGACCTTTGCCGGCGCGATGGCGGGCAAGGGCGGTCTATTCGCCGGCGGCGGCCTGGAAATGCTCGGCGTGCAGGCGCTCGGTTCGGTGGCAACAATCATTTATGTTGGCATCACCTCGGCCATTATGTTCGGCCTGTTGAAAGCCATTAATCGTCTGCGGGTGGCGAAGAAAGCCGACGAAATTGGCATCGACGTATACGAACATGGCGCATCCATCTGGCCGGATGTGCTGCCGGTTCCGGGGGATGGCCCGCTGGCCGGCAGTGAATCGCTCGGCGCGAAAGCCCCTGCTGCGGGTGACTGATTAAACGACCTGTTTGTTTCTGGCAGTCTGTCAGAGGGGGGCACAGGCTCCCCTCTATGTTTTTTTACGGGCTGCAAAACGCCGCCCCACTTTTGTCAAACCCTCGGCCTCGACCAGTTTCTGCTCCGCGTCCAGCAGCCCCGCCGCGATGGTATAACCGGCTTCGTCGTCGGGCAGCAGCGGCAGCACGTAGCGATACAGGTATGTTGTCCGGCTTTCGTCCATCAGATCAAAGCGGGCGGCCAGCGCGCCGCGCATCGCCGGGACACTGTGCAGGTCATGGTCGCGCCGCCACACGTTAAAATCACCCCCGACACGCAGCAGGCGGCTGGGCAGGTTATCATCCAGCGGGCGCAGATGGCCGCAGGCATCCAGCAATCTGAGCGTGCCATACAGCCAGGCTACGTCGGCGCGGGTGGTCGCTTCAAAATCGAACTCGTCGGCGATCAACAGACCACCCGGTTTCAGCAGTCGTTCCGCCCGATCTAACGCCGCGTCCAGCCCTTCGATATGGTGCAGCGAACGGGTGAACAGGATGGCATCGAAGAGCGTATCGCTGTCAAAGTCCGGCCAGTCTGCGCGGCGGGCATCCAGCCCCTTCTGGCGCGCTTTGTCCACCGCGTCCTGCGACGCATCCAGCGCCATAACCGTATGCCCGGCGGCCTGAAGCTGCGCGGCCAGTTCGCCGCTGCCGCAGCCAATTTCCAGTATATGCGCGGGCCGTTCGCGCAGGTGATCGTCGATAAAGCGGTACACTTCCGCCGTCGCCACATCAACAGGTCGCATCCTTCACCTCTCTTGCCGGTTCATCCATGAACGTGTAACTTTATCAGAAGATGTCAACCTTGTGCATGAGGCTCATATGACCACTTATCCCGGCGAACAATGGGAGAAGATGCACCCGGCAGATGCCGGATTTAGTCCGGAGAAATTTAAGAAAATTACGCAGTGGCTTTCTGAACAGGATAGCCGCTGCCGGATTGTGATCGTGCGTGACGGGCAGTTGGTGGCCGAGTGGAATCACGGTTTCAGGCGCGATGAGCACCTCCGTCTGGCATCCGCTGCCAAGTCCATCTTTTCATCTATCCTGGGCATTGTCATCGCCGAGGGCAAACTCCCTTCCGCTGACGCTCGGCTGATCGACTATTACCCCGAAGCACTGGATGTGCCGGATGGCAGGGGACCAAAACCGGAACGATACGCCTTTCCAAAGGATCGGGCTATCACTTTCCGTCAGTTGATTTCGAATACATCTGGCTACATGAAACCCGGTGAGGAACCCGGCACGGTCTTTAATTACCAGACCTATGGCATGAATGTCCTGACT
Source organism: uncultured Anaerolineaceae bacterium (assembly GCA_964552425.1). Taxonomy (GTDB): domain Bacteria; phylum Chloroflexota; class Anaerolineae; order Aggregatilineales; family Phototrophicaceae. Next base: position 11,593 of record CAZKIB010000187.1, read on the forward strand.
CATGCGCTCGCTCGAATTTACGGCTGCTATAACGTGAACGACCCGGAAGGCTCGCCCGGCCTGAAACCCCTCGTCGACCAGTATTTGCGTGTGCCAACCGGCGCGTCGTGGGGCTACTACAAAGCCAACTTTGATCTGTGGTCTCAGGCCCGCATCGAGGTTTTTGGCTACTATGATGGCGTACAGGCCACCGCGTTGGATATGGCCCGGCTGGGCTGGCTGTGGCTCAACAGTGGGCGCTGGCAGGGCCAGCAGTTGATCCCTGAAGATTGGCTGCGGGAGGCCACAAAGGTTGCGCCGGACATTCGCGCGCACTGCCCACCCGACGAATGGAAGTATGGCTACGGTTTCTGGACAAATCAGGAAGGCAAGCTCTGGCCTGATCTCCCACATGACTCCTATGCTGCTTCTGGCGCTGGCAGCCAGCATATCTGGATGTGTCCGAGTCTTGGTCTGGTTGTCGTGCAAAGTCCCGGCTTGTGGCAGGATCAGGCCGAAAACAACAATGGCCTGCTGCGACTTGTGGTTGAGTCGTGTCATGGCTAAGAAAAAAAACGGCAAAATTCGCCCGCTGGCCGTGTGCGTGATCTGGCGCGGCGACGCCATTCTAGTATCGGAAAATTATGATCCGTCTAAAAACCAGACCTTCTACCGGGCGATGGGCGGCGGCATCGAATTTGGCGAGTACGGCCACCAGACCGTCAAGCGCGAACTGCTGGAGGAGATCAACGAGCCGGTTATGGATGTGCGCTACCTGGGCACAGTAGAAAACATCTTCGTCTACAATGGCGCTCCCGGCCATGAAATCTGCCGGGTGTATGACGCGGTGTTCGTCAACGAGGCAGTCTACCAGCGCGACGCAATAGAAGGCCGTGATGACCACGAACTGCTGTTTGTCGCCCGCTGGATGCCGCTGGATTTTTTCCGCCGCCAGCAGGCCCCGCTCTATCCTGATGGTTTGCTTGATCTGCTGCTCACGAAAAGGTGA
>CAZKIB010000187.1:12590-13174 GCA_964552425.1 uncultured Anaerolineaceae bacterium
TCATGGCGAAAAATGTACCCGACCCCCAGGAATCCACCATCGAACTGCTCACCCTGGCCGCGCTGATCGTGGTGCTGGCGCTGTTTTTGCTCACCAGCATCCACGACTCGCTGGCGATGATGGCCGGTGGTCTGGTGCTGCTGGCCTCCGGGTTATATCAATCCCGGCGCGGCTGGCATGTCAGCGTGACCACCTGGCTGCTGGCTGTTGTGCTGATCGGCGGCGGCATCGGCGTGCGCATCTTTCTGGTGGGCGTGCTGCACATCAACTGGGATCGGGCTGTTCATCATCTACGACAAACTGCGCCCACGCTAAACGAAGCGTGGAATGGTTTCGGTTTGCCCGCTTTCCGCCGAACGCAGCAGCGCTTCGATCACCGCCACATCCTGCAACGCCTGCTCCGGCGAATCGCGGTGCGCTTTACCCTCGCGGATGGCATCGGCAAAGGCAGCCAGTTCCGCCTGCACATTCGAGACTCCGCTGACTTTGAGCGCGTGGGTTTCATTCCCGCGTGTGACGCTTACCCGGTCATAACCGACCTGCATGAAGCCCTCGCTGCCGCTGACCACCTCGCCGGACGCCAC
>CAZKIB010000188.1:0-4464 GCA_964552425.1 uncultured Anaerolineaceae bacterium
TGAACATCTTCGCAGCCTGTATACCCGCATCCTGCGTGGCAAGGATGCCGAAACGCTTGTCGAAATCCCCCTGCTCAATCGCAAGGGTGTGGATGTATGGGTGGAGCAGATGCTCACCCCCATGTGCGATGAGCGTGGCGAGGTGTTCGGACTGGCCGGGGTGATGCGTGATCTGACAGGCCGCAACCTGACCGAAGCCGAACTCGAAAAGCGCGTCAACCAGATGGTCACGTTGCAGCGTATCGACGCCGAACTGACCCACCAGCTTGATATTGACTATGTGCTGTCGATGGCGCTGGACGCGGCGGTGCGCCTGAGTACCGCCGAAGCGGGCGGCATTGAGCTGATGCGCGACGGCGAACTGTATACCGGCACGATCATCGGCAATTACCCGCCGGAATTCCTCAACAGCTACCCCCGGCCCCCAACGGGCATCGTGGCGCGGGTTTTGCGGGAACGCAAACCCGAACTCATTCGCGATGTCAAACTGGACCCGGACTACATCCCCTACATCGCCAGCACCCGTGCCCAGATGACTATTCCGCTGCTTTCGCAGGATCGTCTGATCGGGGTGTTGTTCCTGGAAACGCGCCGGCCGGAACGCTTTACCACCGAACTTTTCGATTTTATCCAGTTGATTACGACGCGCATCGCCGCCGCAGTGGATAATGCCCAGCTTTACGATACCACCCGGCAGCAGTTAGCGGAACTTCAGACCCTGTATACCCAGATCAGCGGTCTGGAGCAGCTCAAGACGGATATGATCCGCATTGCCGCGCATGACCTGGGCAACCCGCTCACGTCCATTTCCGGGTTTATCGACCTGCTGATGGAAACCAGCCTCACCGACAGCCAGCGTGAACATGTCCAGATCGTCAAGGACTCTGCGCAGCGCATGAAAAAGATCATCCGTGATATTCTTTCCTTGCAGCGCATCGAGGAACTGGCGCAGGGCAGCCTGACCGAAACCTTTGATTTGAATGATCTCGTGCGCCAGGTGTATGACTCTCAGGTCCATGCAGCCCAGCATCGCCAGCAGCAGTTTACGCTGAACGCGCCGGCCTTTCCGATGTATATTCAGGGTGACAGCGCCCAGATGCGCGAGGCACTTGCCAACCTGGTCAGCAACGCGCTCAAATACACGCCAGAAGGCGGGCAGATCGAAGCGCAGTTGTGGGAAGAAGATGACCTGTTTATCTTCCAGGTGATCGATAACGGTTACGGCGTACCCGAAGACCAGCAGGGGCGTTTGTTCCAACCCTTTTTCCGCGCCAAAACGCGGGAAACCATTCGGATTGATGGCACGGGCCTGGGGCTGCATCTGGTGCAGAACATCGTCGCACGGCATCACGGCAAGATGCGCTTTTACAGCGTTTATGGACAGGGCAGCATGTTCGGGTTTGAAATTCCTGTGCCCATGTGATGAAACCACCGCCCCGCCGCACTACCCTCGCACGGCGGGACGTAAGGGTCATAGTTCCTTAAGCGCTGATCTCGACCAGTTCAATCTCGAATGTCAGGTCTTCACCGGCCAGCGGGTGATTGCCGTCCAGCGTGACCGATGTATCCGACACAGCGCTGACCACCACGTTAAAGGCCCCGCCGTTTGGCTGGCGAATCTGAAGCCGGTCTCCGACTGTCGGGGTGATATTGTCGGGGAATTCACTCGGCGGCACATCAATGACCATATCCTCACGGCGCGGGCCATAAGCCTGCTCTGCCGGGATATTGATGGTCTTGGAATCACCGGGACTCATGCCCAGGACGGCATTTTCAAATCCGGGAATGACCTGATTCTGGCCCAGGGTGAATTCCAGCGGATCGCGGCCCTGTGACGAATCGAACACCGTCCCATCATTCAAGGACCCGGTGTAGTGCAGTTTTACGCTGTCGCCTACTTTAGCCTGCGTCATGCGATATGCTCCTTCTGTTTGACGAACGGAAATACAAACAAGACATGAACCTGAGATAACGATCACAATGCGCTGTGGAAATAGATTGGGAAGGGAACTGGCAGGGTGATTGGACAGGTTTTATTGAATTGTGATGAAACGTTTATAGCACAGTTTGCTGTGCCTCACAACCGTCATACTGGCTGAAAGCAGTACAGGCCAGCGGAGAGATGCGTGTCAGAGGGGCACGGCTGTACCCCTCTGCGGTGTTTCAGCGCTCAGTCCTGTTCGTCTTCTGGGGTGGCAGCTTCATCCGCCACGACAGGAACCTGCGGCGCGACGGATTCAATGTTCAACTGATCCGCCGGGGTTCCGGTGGCGGCTTGCAGCAGCACCAGCAGCCGGTCCGCCATCGAAGCCGGGTCGGGGTGGATGCCATCTTGCAGCAGCGCGGTTTCGAAGAGCTGTTCAATCGCCACGTCGATCATACGATTGTCAGGCGCGGCGGCCAGCATGGCACTCAGGTTGTGCAGCAGCGGGTGGCGCGGGTTGAGTTCCAGCGATTTGACCGGCAGGTCATAATCCTTGTCGAGCAGCCGGTTGATGCGGAACATGTTCCGGCGGCTGGTGGCGTCATCACTGACGAGGCGGGCAGGGCTGCCCACCAGCGTCTTGCTTTCGCGCACAGCCTGCACCCGTTCGCCCAGCACCGCCTGGAAGCGCGCGACCAGACTGCCAAAATCCCCTTCGGCAACCGCCTCGCGCTGCGGCTGGTCGGTCTCGTCCCTGAGTTCACCGATCCCGCTCAGGTCAATATCGGCTTCATCAACGCTGCGCAGCCTGTGTCCGTCAAATTCTGTCAGGCCCATCACCATGAACGAATCCAGCGGGTCGGTAAAATACAGCACTTCGATTCCCCGTCGCCGGAAGGGTTCCAGATGTGGGCTGCGGCGCGCACTGTGGAAATCATCGCCAATAATGTAGTAAATGTCGTCCTGATTTTCCACCATGCACTCGACATAATCCTGGAGCGTATACCACTGCTGGGGGTCATCGTCGCGGGTGGAGTGGAAGTACAGCAGTTTTTCAAGGTCACTGCGATCATCCGGGCTGACCGTGACGCCCTGCTTGAGGAAACGCCCGAACTTCTGGAAAATGTCGAGGTACTTTTCGGTGTCGTTTTTCGCCAGCCGCTTGAGTTCGTTCAGCACACGGGTGGTCAGCGCTTTTTTCAGGTTGGCGATCACGCGGGTGGCCTGCACACTTTCGCGGCTCACGCTCAGGGGCAGGTCTTCGCTGTCGACCACACCCTGCATGAATTGCAGGTACTCCGGCAGCAGGTCGGTGGAATATTCCTGAATCAGCACCTTGCGGGCATACAGCTTGAGGCCCGGTTCCTTGCGCGGGCTGAACACATTCTGCTCCGTGCTGCCGGGGACAAACAGTAGCGCGTAGAATTGCAGCGGCACATCCGCCCGCACATGCAGATGATGCAGCGCCCCTTCAAAGTCGAAGGTCATCATCTTGTAAAACTCGGCGTACTGTTCTGCGGTGATGTCCTTCGGGTTCTGCCGCCAGATCGCCGTGCGTTTGTTGGTCGCTTCTTCATCGGCGCCCACATAAATGGGAAAGGCGATGTAATCCGAATGTTTGCGGATAATGTCCTTGAGCGTCCATTCCTGCAAGAAATCTTTGGCGTCTTCTTTCAGGTAAATGATGATGTCCGTGCCGCGCTGTTCGCGTTCGGCTTCTTCTATCGAATAGGTTTCGCCGCCGTCCGATTCCCAGGCAAACGCCTGTGAGTCTGGCCGGTAGGAACGCGACACGACGCGCACTTTATCCGCCACCATAAACACCGAGTAGAACCCGACCCCAAACTGCCCGATCACATCCTCCGGCGTGGCCCCGTTTTTCGCTTCCTTCATGGCTTCGATGAAGGCTTTCGCGCCGCTGTGGGCGATCACCCCCAGGTTCTGCTCCATCTCTGCCGCCGTCATGCCGATGCCGGTGTCAGTGATCGTCAGCGTGCCGGCTTCGCTGTCCGGCGTCAGGGTGATCTTCAGTTCCACATCAGCGTCCAGCACATCACGGTTGGTCAACTGCTCGAACTGCACGCGGTTGAGCGCGTCGGACGCATTCGAGATCAGCTCGCGCAGGAAAATTTCGCGCTCGGTATACAGCGAATGCACCAGAATATCCAGCAGTTGTTTGATTTCTGCCTTAAATGCAAAGGTCTCGGACATCGCCCGCACTCCTGATTCAATTTTGAATTGTTGTGGAATCCCGTCAAACTATCTAACATACCAGTGTTAGAAGAAAATAAAAATAGCCGATTGCCAGGAGGACGATCATGCTCACCAAAAAAATGCAGAAAGCGCTCAACGACCAGTTGAATGCTGAACTGACTGCCTACTACACCTATCTGTCCGTTTCGGCCTATTTTCAGGACCAGAACCTGCGGGGCTTCGCGGCCTGGATGCGCAACCATTCGGATGAGGAGATGGTGCACGCCATGAAGTTTTACGACTTCATCAACGGATTCACGGATCGACACGGAATTATCCGCGACAAC
>CAZKIB010000188.1:4474-5920 GCA_964552425.1 uncultured Anaerolineaceae bacterium
GCCCAGGACGGAGTGGGGGTCAGCGCTGGAAGCTTTTGAGGACGCGCTCAAGCACGAGCAGCATGTGACGCAGTTGATTAACAACCTGGTGGAGCTTTCCGCAAAGGAAGGCGATCATGCCACCCACAGCTTTTTGCAGTGGTTCGTGGATGAGCAGGTCGAAGAAGAAGCTGTTGTGGACGATGTGATTCAGGACCTCAAGCGCGTCGGCGATTTTGGCCCCGGCCTGTTTCTGCTGGACCGGGAACTGAGCGGCGGCGCTGCTGCTGAACCCGGCGCGGATGCCACCTGATTTTTGGCATGTACCAAAGGGGTACGGCGGCAGGTCGTACCCCGTGTTTTCTCCAGGTGAAATGATTTTACGCTGCTGGTGTGGCGGTGGGCAGCACACCATCCTCGGCGCACAACGGTTCAACATTGTACTGGTCGCGCTCGGCACAGGTCAGTTCGGGCACATAGCGGTTGGCATAGGCCCAGGCCACCAGCCCTTCCAGCGAACTTTCCACACGCCACAGCCGGGCGGTGTTATCCTCTGCGCCGGACAGGGCGAAGCGGCCATCCGAACTGAAGATCACACTCAATACCCAACTGGTGTGCCCCTCAAAACGGCGGATTTCCTGGCCGATTTCGAGGTCCCACAGCCGAATCGTCAGGTCAGACGAGCCGCTCAGGGCAGTGCGTCCGTCGGGGCTGAAATCCACGCCAAACACCGCCCCGTTGTGCCCGACCAACTGGCGAAGCTGTTGCCCGGTGGCGACATCCCAAAGCCGCACAGTGGTATCCCAGGAGGTCGAGAGCGCGGTTGCGCCATCGGGACTGAAGACGACATTGTTCACCCGGTCACTGTGGCCGATAAACTGGCGCACTTCTGTGCCCGCTTCCACGTCCCACAGGCGCACGGTGCGGTCATCCGAGGCGGTCAGCAGCCATTTGCCATCGGCGCTCAGATCGGCGGTGTTCACGGCGGCGGTGTGTCCCTCGAAGCGTTTGATTTCCTCACCGCTGGCGACATCCCACAGGTGAACGGTTTTGTCCCGTGAAGTCGAAACAGCGGTCTGTCCGTCCGGGCTGAAGATGACACTCAGGACCCGGTCCGTGTGCCCGTCATAAGCGATGCGGCTCTCCCCGGTTTCGACATCCCAGAAGCGCACGGTTCCATCCCAACTGGCCGAGGCTAATGTCTGACCGTCGGGGCTGAATGTGACCCACTGGACGGTATCGGTATGGCCTTCCAGTTTGCCGATCTGCTCCCCGCTTTCTACATCCCACAGACGCACGCTAGTATCCAGCGCCGGGGGCCGCAGCGGGCCGGAGCCGCTGGCAGCAATCGTGTTATCCGGGTTGAGCGCCACACTCCACACCCAGTCGTCATGGCCTTCCAGCGCGCGAATCTGCGCCCGACTGCGTGTATCCCACAGCCAGACCGCCGGGTCGGAGGAAAGTGTA
>CAZKIB010000188.1:5930-13151 GCA_964552425.1 uncultured Anaerolineaceae bacterium
GGAAGCGCGATCAACCTCCGGGTTGGGCGCTTCGTTGCCAGCGTTGCCGGTCCCGGTGAGGATATATTCCCCATTGGGGCTGACATCCAGCGCCAGCACGCGATCCCGATGCCCCTGAAAACGCTGGACTTCCAGCGCTGTGCCCACGTCCCAGATTCGCAGGGTGCGATCCCACGAAGCGGAAACGAGGCGGCGGCCATCCGGCGTGAAAGCCACCCCGGTGATAATATCCGTGTGTCCATAATACGTGTTGACGATCTCGCCGTTATCCACACGCCACAGATGCAAACGCCCACCGCTCTCCTGGTTCCACGTTCCGGCGACCACGCGCGTGCCATCCGGGCTGAAAGCGACGGCGCGTACAAAACCGGAATTGGGGCGGAAAAGCTGTACCTCTTCGCCCGTTTCAAGATTCCACACCCGCACGGTGCGATCCACGATCAAAGGCTGCTGCTGGCCGCTCAGATCGCTGTCCCCTGAACTGGTCACCGCCTGCAATCCATCCGGTGAAAAGGCGGCGTTCAGCAGCGCGCCGGGGCTTTCGATCTGCTGGATTTCCTCACCAGTGGCGACATCCCACAGGCGCAGCGTGCGATCCAGCGAGGTGCTGAGGACCTGTGTGCCGTCCGGGCTGAAATCCACCTGTGTCACCTGGGCAGTGTGCCCGGTCAGCCAGAAACGCGGCACGCCATCCGCCGCGTTCAGCAGGCGCACGATGCCATCAAACATGCCCACCGCCAGCAGCGTGCCATCCGGGCTGACCGCGACGTTAGACGGAATGGAATCGCCAAAAAACAACTGGTTGATCTGTTCGCCAGTGGCGATAGTCCAGACAATCAGCGAACCATCGGACGAAACAGAATAGGCGGTCTGTCCGTCCGGGCTGTAAGCCACATCCAGAACCGATTTCTGATGACCTTCCAGAAGCAGCGCGGCCCCCGGCCCATAGATGGCACGGGCGAGAGTCTGCTGTACATCGGCCAGCGGCGGCTGCTGTTCTTCATAGGCCGCAATCGCCAGCGCAAGAGCCAGGTTATTCTGCGAATCACTGATCAGATTGCGCGTGTTGGCGGCTAGTGCCAGACTGCGTGCTTCCTGACGGCGCTGGTCGGCCACGATGCGCAGCCGTTCGGCTTCGTCGCGCCGCACTTCGGACAGCCGGAAAAGAAACAGCGAAATAATTGCCAGGGTGACGGCTACCACCAGCGCGACAGACACTGCTGCCAGGATGCGCCGCTGCCGCACCGCGTCGGCATTGCGGCTGGCGATAATATACTGCGTATGCAGGTCGGTGGGTTCTGGCTGCAAATCCATGCCGCCGGTCAGCCAGGCTTCCGCCCGGCTGAGTTCCAGCCCACTCAGCAGCATACCGGGGTTCCGTGTGTTAGCGTCCCATTCTTTGGCGCGCACCAGCAAACGGGTATGTTCGCGCACATGCTCCAGGTCGGTATCCAGCGCGCGCAGCAGGCTTTCAAATGCCATCTCGAACGGGTCGCGTTCGCGGAAAAAGACCCAGTTGTGCGAACTCACTGTCGGATGTAAAGCGTCTTTGAGTTCCTTATCGACCAGATCACGGAACAGCACCGGCACGATGCGTTTGTTGTTGGCAATCGCATATTCAATTTCGTCCCGGCAGATTTCTGACCGCACCGAATCCGGGCTGATGATAAAAATAAACGAATCTGCCTGATTAATGCCGGTTTGAATCTCCTGCCACCAGTCGGCGGTCAGAGGGATGTCCTCGAAATCAACCCAGATATCGCGCCCCTGCGCGGCCAACTGTTCATGCAGCCGGCGCACAAATTCCGCATCAATACGCGAATAAGAAATAAATTCAGACACGGCGTTCTCCCATGCGTGGCCGCGTTACAAATCGTTATCTTAATGATACCTGCCTTAAGCCTGTTCGCACAATCGGCGGTATGTCGCCTGAATGGTCAGGGCATCGGCGGTATGAAACGGCTGCGGCGCTTCCACAGCGCATGTGCCCGCCGCGCCACAATCGACCCAGGCTCGCAGCAGGTCCCGGTAGCGCAGGTCCGCTTCGTTCAGCGGCAGGTGTTCTTTTTCACCTTTCGCTGTGTAGGCGATGCCGCTCATGTGGAAGTGTAAGCGATGCAGCCCGTCCTCCCCCAGCAGATCGCGGGCTTTACCCAGCGCGGCGGCAAATTCATCATAGCTGTTAAAGGTTCCATTCCCGGTGCGGGCGTGCAGGTGCGCCCAGTCGATGCACGGGGCCACACCCGGCACATCACGACTGAGTTGCAGCACCTCATCCAGACTGCCAAACATCGCGCCTTTGCCCATTGTTTCCGGGCGCAGGAGGACATCCACGCCTTCGCTACGCAGAATGCCGGTGATTTCCAGAAGTTTTTCTCTGGCGCGTTCGTAAACCTGTTCCGCCGGCTGGCCGTGATAACTGCCGGGATGAAAGATGATGTCCCGCGCTCCGGCCAGATACCCCTTGCGGGCGGCGGTGAGCAAACGTTCGTCACTCTTTGCCATCAGGTCTGCCGTCTGGCTGTTGAGGTTGATAAAATAGGGCGCATGGACGCTCAGGGAAACCTGATTAGCTTCGGCGGCGGCTTTAATCTCGGCGCAGACCGCATCGCTGACCCGCACGCTGCGCACCCAGGCGATTTCCAGATGATCCAGCCCCAACTGGCGAATGTGTTCGATGGCGGCGACAGTGCCGCTGCCGGGGGTGGTCTGCGGCGCGCCGACTGTGCCAAAGCGGATTCGTTCGTGAAATTCCAAATTTACGCCTTTCACATTTTTGCGAAATGTGGCTGTTAGTTGTGCTTTCTATACTATACGCAACTGAAGCGGACAGGCAGGGTGCGTCCTTTCAGACCTGGCAGGGTTATAAGAATTGAACATTTGAGACGAGTTTTCGTATCATGCAAATAGCGCTTGGGGTTCCGCGTCTCACTGCTGATTGGCAGACGAATGCTGCTGAGATGTGCAAGATGACAGCCTCGGCAGCGCAGGCAGGCGCGACGTTGGTGATGTTTTCGGAAGCCGCTGTAACCGGTCTGGTCAATACAGGGACTCCGCAGCATGACCTGGCACTCGGTCAGCCCGTGCCCGGCCCGGCGACCAAAACACTGGCAGATGCCGCCCGTTTACATCAAGTGTGGGTTGCATTTGGCCTGTTCGAGTGCGAATATAACAGCTTATATGACACGGCGGTTTTGATCGCGCCCGATGGCAGCCTGTTCTCAAAGTACCGGCGCATTGACCCGCACTGGCATCACTGGCACAGCCGGCCATGCTGTGACATGATCTATGGACAGGGAACACAGCCAGCCAGCTTTGAAACACCTTTGGGGACCGGCGCATTTCTACTCTGCGGCGATCTGTTTAATGAGACCTGCGTCGAACAGTTGGCTGGTCTGAACGTGGAATGGCTGCTTTTGCCGATGGCACGCTGTTTTGACCAGGACGCCGGCGCTGTGGAACGGTGGCATCAGCAAGAAAAGTATTTTTATGTGCATCAGGCGCAAAAAGCGGGTGTTCATCTGCTGCTGGTTAACCAACTGGCGAACATAGAGGGTGATCGTTACTTCGGTGGTGCGCTGATCGCTTCGAGCGACGGACACATTCTGGCAGAATATCCACTGGAGCAGGAGGGCCTGCTCGTGGTAGAGACTATCGACTTTAAGCTAAAGACTATTGACTGATCTGACTTATGGAACGCATACAAGAACCAGTGACCCCAACGACTCTAAAGACGGACACACCGCGTCTGCCGTTTCCGGCGGGCATCTCGCGCCAGTTGGTGCGCCTGCCGATCTGGCTGTATCGCATGGGCCTGGGCGGTCTGATGAGTACCGCTCATACGATGGTGCTGACCACCTGGGGGCGCAAAAGTGGCCTGCCCCGCCATACCGCCATCGAATATCGTACACATGGCAGCAAAATTTATGTGGTATCGGCCTGGGGGCGGCGGCCCAACTGGTATCGCAACCTGATCGAACAGCCGGTGGTGCGCGTGCGGCTGGGCGGCCAGGTCTTCAGCGCGAGGGCGCAGGTGGTCGATGATGCGGGTGAGGCGTTGCGGGTGCTGTACCTGTTTCGCAAGCGCGCGCCGATCATTTATGATCCGATTCTGGCATATCTGAGCAACCGCCAGTCGGTCAATTCGCGCACTCTGCCGGATGTTTCGGATAAATTTACCATCGTGCGGCTTGTGCCTTCCGATGAAGTCGTGGGACCGCCCACTGTGGAAGATGACCTGATGTGGGTGTGGCCTGTAGCCGGGCTGGCCCTGCTCGGCATCTGGCGGCTGGTCAGCGCGCGGGGACAGGCCCGATGAGCGACGCGCTTCAGTTGCAGCGGCGTTTGCGGGTGGCACTGCAAAATGATGACCATGAAGCGGCCATCGCCTGTTTGCACGAAGCGGTTGAACTGGCCCACAGCACGGGGGACCGCGCGACAGAGGGGCGTCACCTGGGTAATCTGGCGCTGATTTACAACCGGCTTGGTTATCCTGAAGAAGCGTTGAAAGCCTTTGAGCGGGCGCTGGCGCTGGTGCGGGCCGATGGGGACCGCGTCACCGAGGATGGCCTGCTGGGGAATATGGGCAACATTCTGCGTGAACTGGGCCGTCATCAGGAAGCGCAGGAGTATCTCAACGCCGCGCTGCATATCGCCGGGGAAATCGGGGATGTGCGCGGGCGGGGTATCTGGTTGAGCAACCTGGGGCTGGTGTATGATGACCTGGGTCAGCCGCAGCGGGCGATTGAATATCACAGCCAGTCGATTGGCGTGGCGCGCCAGCTTCGGGACCAGCGTGGGCTGGCAGCCCGGCTGCGCAAACTGAGCGATTCATTTCTGGCGGCGGGTAACGCGGTAGAAGCGCTTAAATGTCTGGGCGAAGCGCTGACGATTTACACCGCCATTGGCGACCAGCAGGAGATGCTGGCCGGGCTGATTGCCGGGGGGAACATTCATCTCAATCTGGGGCAGCAAAGCGCTGTCCCGCAGACCGCCCCCGTCTATTTTCAGAATGCGCTGGATTATTATCGCCATGCCGTAGGGCTGGCGCGGGCACTCAATGACCACATGACGGAAGCGCGTTTGCTGACGCACAGCGCTGAAGTGCTGGTCGCGATGGGCAGTTATGCCGAAGCCCAGGCCCAACTGCGCGCGGCGCACACGTTGTACGGCACCCTGGGGTCAGCCGAAGGGCAGGCGGCAGTCGAGCAGATTTTGAGCCAGATGGCGAAGGTGGATTAACGGATGTACAGGCAGCAGCGCAGCGGTATCGGCACGTTCGTGGTCGTCATCCTGATCGGCCTGGCAGCAGGGGTGGGCTACCTGCTGTACGATCAGGGTTTGCTGTCTCCGCAAAGCATTGTTGTGCCGATTGTGCCCACTGAAACCGCCCTGCCTGCGGTTGAGGAGGCGCTGGCCGCGCCCACCCCTGCGCCAGCCGCCGCGCGCGATATTACCTTCGGGGCCAGATTTTACGCGCCAACCGCCGGAATCGCAGGGGAGATTGTAGAAACCTACCTGGATGGCACAAGCTGGGATGTCAGCCAACTGGGGCCGAATGTCGGGCACTTGCAGGGCACGGCCTGGTTAAACACCACCGGCAACATCGTGCTGGCCGGTCATGTCGAAATGGCCGATGGCAGCGCCGGCATCTTCGCGCCGCTGGACAAGTTGCAGATCGGCGATCCCATCTCCCTGTCGCAGGACGGTGAAGAACGTACCTATCAGGTGACTCAAAAATTCACCACCAACCCGACAGACCTGAGCGTTCTGTACCCGGTTCAGAACGAACGTCTGACTTTGATTACCTGTTCAGCTTACGACTTTTTGCAGGATATTTATCTGGAACGGTTTGTCGTCGTGGCCGAACGAGTCAGTTAATCGCCACCTGCCAGCTCACCCCGCAGCTTGCGCACATAGGCATCCGCGTCAGGGATATGCACCGGCAGATGGCGGTACATAGGGCGGGGCGGCGCAACCAGAATGGCCTCCAGCATACCGCCCAAATTCGTTGGCTCATGGGTCGGATACGGCGCTGCGCTGCGCCATTCTGCATCGCTTAATTCCGCGATGGTCTCTTTCAGAGCAGCCTGGGTGGTTTCCCACTCATTCAGCACTTCTGGAAGGGCATGGGAACGCCGCGCTTCGATGCCGCCGTAATGCACGTCCCGGCTCTGGGTGGGGCTGCGCATGGCGTCGCTGATCCAGTGCTTGTCGCCCCGCTGCCAGGCTGCCAGCGCTTCGAGCGCGTACACTTCATAGGTGATGAGATGCGCCAGCAGGTCTTTGAACGACAATTCCTGATCGGCATACAGCCCGTATTCAATGGTATCCGGGCGGGTCATCTCGGCTTCGCTGAGTTCGTCAATCAAATCGCGAATGGCCCGATGTTCGGTTTCCAGCCCGTCCAGCGCGGTGGCCCGATCTACTGAGGCCAGCATAAGCACACTCCTTTTGACTGTGGTCAGTGGCCCTATTGTAACCATTGGAGCGCGGTTTGCGCATCCGCCGGTTCGCCCATTACAGCAGCGCCACGAGTGTGATGGGCAGCGCAAGTACCGCGCACATGACAATGCCCTTGAGGTAATTGCGCAGGTGCAGGCCCCAGTCCCGGAATTCATATACGAGGTCTTCGGTCCCCGGCAGAATAGCGAAGGACGGTTTCACGAACGTCAGCAGCAGCAGATCAAGCACCACCGCGTCGAACAGGTTGAACAGGTTCAGCACCAGAAAAGTGTTGAGATAAGCGCTCAGAAAGGGCAGCGCGCCACCTGCCTCAGCCCGGAGTCCGCTGGTGGACAGGTACGGAATCCCCAGCATGACCAGCAGAAACGGAATCATGAACAGCTTCTGGGCGCGTTTCTCGCTGTCTGTCAGCGGTGGCACACGCTTGCGCATGGATTCCGGGTAATCCTGCAACCACAGTCGGGCATTGTAGGCCAGTGAGCCGACAATCAGCGCGCCCATCACCAGACTGAGAATGGCTCCATCCAGGAGGACCTGTGAAAGTGAAAACATCGCCATACGCCTTTCGTATTTATACGATATAAACATTATTTTAGGTAAATCTAAATATTTGTCAACAAGCAATACTGTACTGGCGGATATGATCCTCAGAATCGCGAATGTCGGGGATTCAGTGAATCACAGTCTTCCGGGCCGCAGGCTAAAACCGTGCGGCTAACAGGAAACAAGTCCGTTAAAACGGACTCGCCAACCCCG